>DASPFV010000308.1:0-21605 GCA_035620975.1 Vicinamibacterales bacterium | reverse complement strand
AGGTTACGCGCGAACATACCCACCGACCACCGCCGGCTGGGCCTGACCACCACGGCCGCATTGACGACGCCGAAGGCGCCCGGTCGCTCGACCGGATCGTTCAGCGGCGTGAAGTAGACCGTGCTCTGCATCACGGCCTCGACCGACACTGACAGGGTGCTGGCGGCGAGAAGCGGACGCACGTGTTCGACCCACGTTCGGCCGGACCATTCGGGAGCATTGAACAGCCGGCGCCCTGCCACGTCCACCAGAGTGCCACCGGGACCGATTGCCAGGTAGTGCTCGTAGGTCGCGTCGAGCCATGCGGCGTGCCCGCCCAGGCTCCATCCCGACGCGGGCTGGAGCTGTGCTTCCAGCTCGAGGCCGCGAATCTCAGCCGTCGCGGCATTCCTGATGTCGATGACGCCCGGACGGATTGGCGTCTGCACCTGCAGGTCGGTGTAGTCGGTGAAGTACACGGCGCCATTCAGACGAGCCCGCCCGCCGAGCGGCGACGACTTGAAACCGGCTTCGTACGTCCACGCCCACTCCGGCGAAAACCCGCCTCGCGCCTCCGGCGCCGTGATGTTGAATCCGCCGCTCTTGTAGCCCCGAGTCGCCGACACATAGCCGAGCGTCCCCCCGTCCATCTGATACTCGAGCGCGAACTTCGGTGTCCACGCGGACGTCGACGTCCTGTCCCGATACTGGAACGAGCTGACGAGATGGTCCGCAGCCATCGACCGGCCGGCGTTCTCGATGGACTTTCGATCATGCGAATAGCGGATCCCGGCGGCCGCACCGAGACGTGAGCCAAGGCGAACGGTCGTCTGACCGAACGCGGCGAGGATGCGGCTCTCGACGACAGGATCGAGGCTGTTGGTCAGTCCGGATGACGGCAGTTCGGTGAGTACCGGTTGGCGATCGCGATCCCTGAACGCGAACATGCCGCTCGTCCAGCGGAGGAGCCGCGATTCGCCCGTTACCGTCAGCTCCTGCGAAATCTGACGATGGATCTCGCGCGTGTTGCCGATCGACAGCTGCAGCTCCGTGGCGTCGTTGTCGACACGAAGGTCGTAATCGAAGTACCGGAACGCCGACAGGCTGGTCACGACGGTTGTCGGCGTCAGCCGCCAGATGAACTGGGCCGACGCGCCGCTATCGACGCGCCGGCTTCGCGTGTCGGCCGACGTGCGCACCCGATGGAGCCCTGGCGGATTGTCGAACGTGAACCCCGGCTTGGGCGCGAGCACTTTCGAGTAGGTCAGCGGCGTCGGGTCGCCGTGGCTGTAGTCGCCCCTCACGCGAAGCTCGCGGCGATCGTTGAACCGGACCCGCACGACGGCTCGGCCCGCCGAGACGTCTGATTCCCCCAGCGGACGATCGGGATGGGAGAGGTCGCCGACGTAGCCATCACTGTTTCCCCGCACCGCCGAGACGCTGGCGAGCACCCGGCCCCCGATCAGCGGCCCGCTCGCATCCACTTCGGCCCGCAGCGTTCGCAGATTGCCGGCGACGAAACGGGCGGAGAACGCCAGTTCCTCGCCCGGCACCCTGGTGCTGAGGTTCAGCGCACCGCCGACAGCGTTGTGCCCATACAACGTTCCCTGGGGACCGCGCAGCACTTCGATCCGATCGAGGCCGACGAACTCGGTCAGAACGGCGGCGGGCCGGGCCACATAGACACCGTCGACGTACACGGCGGAACTGGGATCCGATCCGGTGAATACCAAGTTGCTGCCGATCCCTCGGATCGTGAGCTGTGAAAAACCCGTGTTCTGTGCCACGGTCACCCCAGGGGCGAGGCCGGCGAGATCGCCCACCGTGTGCACTTCAAGCGGCCGCAGCTGCGCGTGCGTAAGCACGCTGACGGCCATCGGGATCTTCTGAAGCTCCCGTTCGCCGGTCTTGTCGACGGTAACGGTGACCTGCTGGAGAAACTCGGGGAGGAGGACGAGCGCGACCGCGACAGTCCCGCCTCCGACGATCTCGGTCGTGCGGCTGCTCGGTGCGAGTCCGGGGAGCGTTGCGGTGATCGTGTAGGTGCCGTCGGGAAGGGAGTCGACGACGAAGCGCCCGTCCGCGCCGACTTGCAGGGCGCGACGGACCGGCCCTGAGATAGTCACCGATGCGGTCGACGCCGGCGTACCGGTGGCATCCCTCACCGTGCCCTCGATCCGGCCGCCGGTCTCTTGCGCCTCCGCAACCGCGCCAAGTGCGCTGACCGAGAGCAGCCACGCGGCGGCCAGATGACGGAACCGCGCAGCAAGATCGGCTGTGGAGCTCACCCCTCACCTCGTCATGTTCCGTACCCCGACGGTACGCTCGGGCTTCACGACGATGTGCCGTGTAGTTTCAGGGCCAGCCTACCGTGAGCATGTGTCGATTGTATATCGCCGGCTGTGCGTCAGGCGCAGTGGATCGGACGCGCGGCGTCCAGGAGCACGTCTTCCTGCCTCGGGCCCGGCGGGACGATGATGTCCACGAGCGGCGGCTGTAGCGGATCGTCCTGCCGCCCGCCGCCGAACGACCCGCGCCGGAGCCCGGACGCAATCGGCAGGATCATCAGGCGGGCCTGGCCGATGGGCACCTGGTGTCGTCCGACAGGGCCCGGCAGGATGTTTGAAAGCGATGACGCCGATGTCGTCCTTCGTTGATGCTCGCCACGCGGGTCTGCTCGTCCCGCTCTTCTCGATGCCGTCCACCAGCAGCTGGGGAGTCGGGGAGATTGCCGACATTCCCGTCATGGCCGCGTGGCTCCGCGAATGCGGGCTCGACATGCTGCAGCTCCTGCCGCTCAACGAAATGGCGGCCGGGCAGAACTCGCCCTACTTCGCGCTCAGCGCGCTTGCGCTCGATCCCATCTACATTTCGGTGGAGCGCATCCCGGAATTCCGCGCCCTCGGCGGCGTCGAGCACCGGTCGCCCGGGACGCGCGATCGCCTGCGACAGGTCCAGGCCGCACGGATGGTCCAGTACCCGGAGGTCCGACGCATCAAGGCCGAGGCGCTCGTGGCGGCGTACCGGCAGTTCGTCGCCGCGGAATGGCGACGCGACACGCCGCGCGCCCGCCAGTTCGAGACGTTCCGGCGCAACCAGGCGTGGTGGCTGCGCGACTACGCGCTGTTCCGGGCGCTCCACGAACGCTTCCGCGCCCGGGCGTGGACCGAATGGCCAGGCCCGCTGCGCCATCGCGAGTCCGCCGTCCTGCAGCGCGCTGGCGTCGAGCTCCAGGACGAAATGCTGTTGCTCGAATACCTGCAGTGGATCGCGTCGGAGCAGTGGCAGCGGGCGAGGCGTGATCTCGCGGGTGTGGCGCTCTTCGGCGACCTGCCGTTCATGGTCTCGCTCGACAGCGCCGACGTGTGGGCGCGCCAGGCCCAGTTCGACCTCGAGGCGCAGGTGGGGGTTCCGCCTGACGCGTTCAGCGCGACGGGACAGGCCTGGGGGCTGCCGGCCTATCGCTGGGATGCGCACGAGCGGGACGACTACCGCTGGCTGCGCGACCGGGCGCGGCGCAGCGCGGAGCTGTACGACGGCTGCCGCATCGATCACCTGGTCGGCTTCTACCGCACGTACGTGATCCCGCGTGTCGGCACACCGTTCTTCGTTCCAGCCGAGCGCGAAGCGCAGATCGCGCAGGCCGAGCGGGTGATGAACATCTTCCGGAGCCCGGGGTGCCGCGTCATCGCGGAAGACCTCGGCACGGTGCCGGACTACGTGCGGCAGTCGCTGGCGCGCCTCGGCGTACCGGGCTTCAAGGTACTGCGGTGGGAGCGGGACTGGAACGTACCCGGCCAGCCGTTCCGGGACCCTGCGTGCTACCCGGCGGCCTCGGTAGCCATGACCGGCACGCACGACACCGAACCGATGCGCGCGTGGTGGGAGCGTGCCCCCGCGGAGGAGCGCGCGGCGGCGCTGCAGATTCCGGGTCTCGAGGCCGCCGGCGCGTCCCTGGATTCACCGTTTTCGGCCGCGCTGCGGGATGAATTCCTCCGCGTGTTGTTTCACGCCGGATCGGACCTGCTGACGCTGCCGATCCAGGACGTGTTCGGCTGGTCCGACCGCATCAACGTGCCCGCGACCCAGGACGCAGCCAACTGGAGCTATCGACTGCCGTGGCCGGTCGATCGGCTGAGCGCCAACCCCGAGGCCCGGGAGGCTGCCGCGCGCCTGCGTCGTTGGGCAGAGGAATCGGGCCGGAGTCGCACCGGGCGCCCGCCAGCCTCGCGTGAGCGCACCGGGTGATCGAAGCCGCAGCGGTGACGCGGACGCCGTGCCGAGCCGCTGGCGGGACGCCATGCCACACCTGCCGTCGCGCCGGCTGCGCGCGACACCGCAAGCCCGGGCGACCACTGGCTGAAAGCCCCTGGCCCAACGCCGTCTCGCCCGGATCCCGCGTGTACAAGTGCTGCAACCGACGCGCAGGAGGCGAGTCGGAGATCGAAAGCGCGGCCGCGTGTGTGTGCGTGCCAGGCTTCAGCCGTCAGGCCGGCTGGAGCCCCCTCAGCTCGCGTTCGGCCTGCAACCAGTCCTCCCAGTCGCGGCCGTGTCCGCCTCCGCGCTCCTCGTACAGGGCGTAAGCGCGCCGCGCGATGTCATCGTGACGCGGATTGCCGGGGCCCTCAGTGTGCGGATCCCCCACCGGTGGGCGGCGTTTCGATCCGCGGCCGCTGGCCCGAGGTGAGCTCGCTCTTCGCCGGGAGTCTGTCATGGCTCCCACGGTCGCAACCTCGATGCCACGCGCCGAAGATGCCGGCGTGGGTTCCGCCGTCGGTGGGCGCGGTCCCGGCCCTCGACGTCCGGGTGCGTCGTGGGACTCCCTGTGCGCCCCTACGCAGGCTGCGCATTTCCACGCAGCCGTCCGACCGTTCTGACGCTGTGTTCGAGTTCGTGCCGAGGCCGGAGCCCCCGAGTCTGCGCGCAACTGCGGCAGGGCCGATGGAACCGCGGGCTGGCATTCGTGTTGCCGTGACCTCTCGCCATGAAGTTCACAACCGACACGTTCAATCATCAGTCACCCGGCGAGCGGGGACTTGACGGCTGCCGTCGAGAATCTGTCGCCACGATCGGCCACCGGGCGCGCACGGGACTGCGCGCTGCCGCACTGCTCGCGGCCGCCACTGTCGGCCTGGGCCAACCGGACCAGGCGATGGCGCAGGAGACCAGGGCCGAGACCATCCGCCAGGAGCAGGCGGAGAAGCAGACCGCAGTGACGCCGCCCGAGCTGAACCGCGCTGAAAAGATCATCTACCGCCTCGGGGAGTTTGGATGGACCACCGGTGAACCCCGCGGTGTCTATCCGCTTTTCGATTCGGTCTACCCCGGCGGCGGATTCGCCGCGGGCCTCGGCGGGCGCAAGCCGTTCGGCGACGACGGCGCCGTCAGCGTGCTCGGCGCCTACTCGTGGAGGGGCTTCTGGCGGGTGCAGACGGACGTTGCGCTGCCCACCTTTGCGTCGAACCGCGGCCACGTCTCGCTCACCGCGCGCTATCTCGACGCGCCGGACGTGAAGTACTACGGCATCGGAATGGACTCCGACAAGGACGACAAGACGTTCTTCGGCTACACCCCCTGGGGTGGGGGCGGGCGTCTCGATTTCGATCTGAGCCGGTATCTCTCGATCGGGGGCGGCGTCAACTACATCGACATCGAAACCTCCGGCGGCGAGACCGGGCCGTCGATCGAGGAGCGGTTCTCACCGGCGGATACGCCGGGGCTGGACCTCGATCAGTACAAGTACGTGAACAGCACGGCGCGGGCGCTCTTCGACTGGCGGCACCGGCTGGGCTACGCCGGCTCGGGCGGCTTGTACCGCGTCCAGTTCGACGACTTCTACGAACGGGACAACGACCAGTACTCGTACCGGTCGCTCGAGGCGGAAGCGATCCAGATGATCCCGCTGATGCGGGCCAACTGGGTGATTGCGCTGCGGGGGCTGACCACGATGACCGACATCGAGGATACGGACGCCGTTCCGTACTTCATGCTGCCGTCGCTGGGTGGCGGCAAGTCCCTCCGCGGCTACCCGGACTTCCGCTTCCGGGATCGCCACCGGCTGCTCATGACCGCAGAGCTGCGCTGGACGCCGGCCCGTTTCATGGACATGGCCGTCTTCTACGACACCGGCAAGGTCACGGCGCGGAAGAGCGACATCAACTTCGAGGATCTCGAGGACTCGTACGGAATCGGCATGCGGCTCATCGGTCCGGCCGGGTACGCGTTCAGGGTCGAAGTGGCGCACAGCCGGGAGCACCAGGCTCGTCTTCTCGTCAGTGCCGGAGGAGCATTCTAATGAGGACCTTTTCAACACGGACACGCCTGGCGCTGACTGCCGGCACCCTGGCGCTCGCGGTTGTGGCCGCCGGCGCCAATGGCCAGAAGTTCTATCCCGACGACCCAATCACGCGGATCGTCGACTCACAGGACGCCTCGGGCGTACAGGAGTTCGAGATCGATCTGACCTACGACACGCTCGAGAACCTGTTCTACTGGCCGGGGGATCGAACGCCCGACGTGCGGGCGCTGAACCTCAACACGATCGATGAAGTGCCGGACTCGAACTGGTTCACGAACCGGCTGGGCACAGCTCGCGTCACCGTTGACGAACTCGTGAAGGGCCCGGGGGCGGGCGCCGGACCGGCGCCGGGCGGCTGGACCGCGATATCCGCCAAGAACGACGGCGTGATGCCGGGGTTCACGGTGCGCGACTCGGCCGATCAGGTCTGGTTCATCAAGTTCGACCCGCCGGGATACCCCGCCATGGCAACCGGCACCGAGGTGCTCGTGTCCAGGCTCTTCTGGGGCCTGGGCTATAACGTGCCCGAAGTCCATCTGGCCACCCTGTCGATCGATCAGCTGACGATCGACGAGGAGGCGCGCATCACGGTGCCCAGCGGGAAGAAGCGTGCCCTCAGGATGTCGGACGTGGAGCTGGCCCTGCGGAGAGCGCACCGCGAGGCGGACGGATCGTACCGTGTGGTCGCCAGCAAGGCCCTCCCCGGCCGCGTAATCGGCGGATTCCGCTTCTACGGCACGCGGCCCGACGATCCGAACGACGTCATCCCGCACGAGCACCGGCGCGAGCTGCGGGGGTATGGCACCTTCGCGGCCTGGCTGAACCACGTCGACTCCAAGTCGATCAACACCCTGGATACGGTGGTCGCGCAGGACGGTCGTCAGGTGGTTCGCCACCACCTCCTGGATTTCGGCTCGGCGATCGGGAGCGCCGGCGTCTATCCACGTGAGGCGTACGAAGGCCAGGAGTACCTGGTCGAAGGGAAGAAGACCCTCGCGGGGATGCCCAGCTTCGGCTTCTACATCAAGGACTGGCGGACGATGCCGGTCTACAAGGCGCGTTCGGTCGGCCGGTTCCCGATCGACAACGCGCAGTGGGATCCGGAGGACTGGAAGCCGCGCTACCCCAACTCCGCGTCCCGCGCGGCGCGCATGGACGACAAGTTCTGGGCCGCGCGGCGGCTTCAGGCGTTCACCGACGAGATGCTGAATACGCTCATCGGCGTCGGCCGGTTCGACGATCCGCAGTCCGAGGAGATGCTCTCGAAGTTCCTGATCGAACGCCGGAACGCGATTGTCCGCCGCTATCTTCCGGCTGTGAACCCGGTGGTCAACGTGCGTCTCTCGGCCTCGGGGACGTTGACGTTCGAAAACGCCGCGGTGGACGCCGGCGTCGCGTCGCCGCCGGCGGAATACGTGGCCAAGTGGTCGCGGTTCGACAACGCGCGGGGAGTCGCCACGCCCATCGGCGATAGCGGCGCCGCCACGGCGTCGATCGCGGCGCCGAAGGACCTTCCCTCGACGGCGGGCACCTACATCCGTGTCGAGATCGCCGCGAAGGGCGGGCCGGAAAGCTGGACGGTGCCGGCGCACGCCTACTTCCGGCGGGACGGCTCCGGCTGGACCCTCGTCGGCTTCGAGCGGGTGCCGGGCGGCAATCCTCCCGGCGCCAAGACCGCCAAGGAGCGGACGAACTGACGAGGGTTCGCGCCGTGACGCACGCGCAGGGGCTGACGCCCCAGCAGATCCGTCACCTGATCGAGAGCGGTACGCGATTGAGGTTCATCGACGCCCGGGATCACATCGTGTGGGCATCGTCCACGGCGAAGATCCCGGGCGCGATTCGTGTACCGCCGGAGCTGACGGACGAACACGTGGCCACGTTGCCTCTTGACCGCCTGCTGATCACCTACGGCAGCGGCGACGACGACGGTCGGGCGGCCGATGTGGCGAAGGTGCTGAACGCCCGCGGGTTCACCGCCTCGTACCTGCACGGAGGTTTCGGCGCCTGGCTCGGGGCCGGGCTTCCGGTCGGACCCCGATGAGAGCGCACACCACCCGGGTGAGCACGATCGCAGGGGGGCGGCGTGCGGGACCGAACGAGCCGGCGGCTAGGCTCCGGGCCGACGCCGAGCCAGACCCGGCAGGCGGAGGCCTGCACCATCGTCGACGTCAGCGGGCGCATGACCATTGATTCATCCTCTCATCTTGCGCCCGGTCCTGCACGGCGATGGGCGCAGCCCCCGCCGGCCGGGGTCGTGTCGACTTCACCGGCGCGACCTGGGCGGCCACACCCACACTGGAGCTGGGGTCGCTCTGTTGGCGGTTGCCATGAGCGGCCGATCGGCATCCGCCATCTCGGCGCGGCACGATTATGGTGACCCAGGAGACATGGTCTGTCGGCCAAGGTGATGGATGTTCCTTGCGTGCCTTACAGGCAGGTGCCGCATGAGTCTTCGAGCGTTAGAGGCCAGGTCGATCCGGCGGAGGCTTGCGACGGTATGGCTCCTCGTTGCGCTCGCGATACAGGCGGCGCCGATTGCGGCGGTCGCGCGTCCGCGAGCGCTGCAGTCGAACCAGCCGCCAGCGATCGGATCGCCGGCTCGTCCTGCGCCGGCCGCCCGCGACGCCGGCCTGCCGAACTTCGGCGTCGTCAGCGAGCAGCTCTATCGGGGAGCGCAGCCCGAGGACCGCGGGTTCGCGGAGCTGGCCCAGCTGGGCATCGCCATCGTGGTGAACTTCAGGCACGAGCGCGAAGCGATCGCACGCGAGCGCACGCTCGTCGAAGGCCTGGGAATGCAGTACGTGAGCATCCCCTGGCGCGGACACGACGATCCGAACATCGCACAGGTGGCGCAGTTCCTGCGCCTGCTGCGCGACAACCCGCAGCGCAAGGTGTTCGTGCACTGCAGACGTGGCGCCGAACGCACGGGGGTGATGGTCGCCTGTTATCGCATCAGCCGCCAGCAATGGACCCCCGAGCAGGCACTGGCCGAGATGGAGGCCTTCGGGTTCCGTCGTCGCTTCGGGCACCTGAGCCGGTTCGTGCGGGAGTTCCCGAGCCTCTTGCTTCGGGATCCTGCCCTCGGGTCAACCATGGGGCGAGCCGCCTCGCCTGCCCGGTTCCTGACTCGCGTCCGAACGGATCGTTCCGAGCAGGAGCATACGCGCCGGCCAGGTGGCACCGGGGGTGTTTCGTCGTAGGAGGATTCTCATGAACGGGCCAACGGCCGCCGAGTTCGACGAGCGCACGCTTGCGCCCGCAAGCCGTGGGCGCCTGCCACCGCCAGCAGGCAGGCACCGCTCACCAGGCGGGCACCCGATGCGACCCACATGATCGTCGCTCCCAGCTTCGGTCTCCACCGGGGAACTGCTCCTCGGCGACCCATCCAGCACCGTCGTGACATACAACGACCGTTCCAGATGGGAACGCGGGTTGTGCCGCGTGGATTCGCGGCGCCGCGAGGCCCGGCTGCGCACTGCCGTGCAGGCTGCGCAGCGCCGGACAGGGCCGCGCCTGGCTGTAGCGCGCCCGCGCTCGACGCCAGCGCCCCGGGGTTGGAAGGTGATATCCTTCCCGTTCCCGCCCCGATCGGGTTACCCGTCTCGACACGGGAGGCGCGGATGACGCTCGTGACCGGTTCGACGCCGTCCGGGAGCGCCGAGCAGGACGTCTTCGACGACCTGTTGAAGGCTCTGGCGTGTCCCCTGGATTTCCCCGGGTTCTTTCAGCGATTGAGCGCGATCGCCGCCCTGATCGTCCCGCACGACGAGGCGGAACTGGTCGTCCTGTCGGATGGTGGATCCGAATGTCAGCACGCCCCCGGGCGCAACGGGCCGCCGCAAGGCGCCGCGTGCGTGGTGGCGGAGATGCTGGTCGACACGCTCGAGCCCCGGCTGCTCGACCTCGTGCCGGGACCGGAGCGCGGCCTGCGATCTGGCCTGGCCGTTCCCATCGAGATCGACGGTCGCGTCGCTGGCGCGCTGGCTCTGTTCTCACGGCAGCCAGAGGCATATTCGGCCCGCGAGCTGGGGTACGCGGAGCGCGTCGCGAAGTATCTCGCGGTCGGTCTGGCTCATCGCCGGCTTTCCGATCAGGCAGCGGTGGAGCGGCAGCACGCGGCCGAGATCGAGGCGTCCGTGGAGCTGCTCCGGACGATCTCGCAGGTGCTCGATATCCGCGGCGTCTTCCCGCGGCTGTCGGCGATTGCCGCCAGGATGCTGCCGCACGACGCCCTCGTGCTCGTGTTCGCCGAGCAGGGAAGTCATTTCGTTCAGCACGCCGTGCACCCTGCCGACTTCCCCGACCCACCGCGCCTCAAGACCGGGGTGACGATCCCCGAAGACTTCATCATCCCCGATACCTCGATCGGACCACTGCCGCCGTACGAACCCGCAGAGGCGTTCGACAGGGTGCTGGCGGCGGGATACCGGTCGTTGTTGAGCGTGAGGGTTCCGGTGCTCGAGCAGCACATCACGCTCGCCTTCTGGTCGAAGCAGCCGGGAGCCTTCGATCAGCACGATGTGCCGATGGCCCGCCGGGTCGCCGAGCAGGTCGCCCTGGCGATCTCGCATGAGCAGCTCGCCAACGCCGCGCGACAGGCGGCCGAGGCCCGCGCACGGGCCGAGCAGCTCGAGTCGCGGATACAGACGCTCGCGCAGCAGCTCGAGTCGACGACCCGGATCCGCGTCGTCGGGGAGTCGGCGGAGTGGCGCGAGGTGCTGAAGAGAGCCGCTCAGGTCGCCGCCACCGACACGACCGTGCTGCTCGCCGGCGAGTCGGGCACTGGAAAGGAAGTCCTCGCCCGGTTCGTCCATCGCGCCTCCGCGCGAAGCCGGGGCCCGTTCGTCGCGTTGAACTGCGCGGCGCTCCCCGAGCAGCTGCTGGAGTCGGAGCTCTTCGGCTACGAGCGAGGGGCCTTCACCGGCGCGCAGCAGGCGAAACCCGGGCAGATCGAGCTGGCGGCGGGGGGCGTGCTGTTCCTCGACGAGGTCAGCGAGATGAGCCCGTCGGCGCAAGCCAAGTTCCTGCGCCTCCTCCAGGAGCGCGAGTTCAAGCGGTTGGGGGGGCTCAGGGTCCTGAAGGCGAACATCCGGGTCATCGCGGCAACCAACCGCGACCTGCGGAAGGCCGTCGAGCGTGGCGACTTCCGCGAGGACCTCTACTACCGGTTGCGGGTGTTCGACATCGCGATCCCGCCGCTGCGGGCACGCCGCGACGACATCCTCCCGCTCAGCGAGGCGTTGCTCGACGAGATCGGCCAATCGTTCGGGCGGCCGCCCGCCGGCCTGACGCGTGCTGCCCGGGACGCGCTGCTCGGCTACGACTGGCCCGGCAACGTCCGCGAGTTGCGCAACGCCCTCGAGCGCGCGGCCATCCTGTGCGAAGGAGGGCTCATCCGCGCCGAGCACCTGGCCCTGCAGCAGGCCGCACGCCACGCGCCCGATGCGGCTGCGACCGATCTCGGCCGACTGGAGCACAAGACAATCGAGCAGGTGCTGCGCGAGTGCCGCTGGAACAAGTCCCGTGCGGCCAGGCGCCTCGGGCTGTCGCGAACGCAGCTCTACATCCGGATGCGCCGCTACGGGATAGAAGAGACGCCCGAGGGCTGAGCGGCCCTCCGGGTGCGTGTGTCGGCACACACAGTCTGCGCGCGGTGACGCAGCAGCCCGCGCCAGCCGCTCGTTTTCTGGGCATATTCGGCTGCCCCCCACCTGGCGTCCTCCTTGCGACACCGCCCTGGCATGAGTCCCGGTGCCGTGGACCGGCCGGGGGGTCTGAATCCTGTCGGGACCCCGACGACCGCCGCCCAGAGGACCGCGTCAGCGGCCGACGCACGCATCGAGCGTGCGCTGGAGCCCTTCAGCCACCTGACGGCGACGCTGCCGCCGGAGCTGATGGCGGAGGGCGCGCGTCGTCTGGGCTGGCTGGCCCTCATGTACGCCATCGGCGTCTGCGTCACCCGCTTTGGCCGCCGTATCCTGCTGATCCTGAGCGACTCCGCCGACATCGGCTTCCACGGTTCCGATGTCCTCGGCGTGGCCACCGCCGCACTGAGCGTGGCGGTGTTCGTGGTCGCACGACGCCGGCTGCTGGCGCCCAAGCGCCTGCTCGATCTCGGCCTCGCCTTCCAGGTCCTCGCGGCCTTCGACATTGCGGCAACCCGGGCCTGGACGGGTGCGTTGGCCTCGGCTGGGTGGTACGGCCTGCTGCCGTCGGAATGCGTGTTGATCGTCGCGTATCCGCTGGTCGTGCCGAACACTCCGGGCAAGGTCCTGCTCGCCTCGCTGCTCGCCGCGTCCATGGGCCCCGCCACGGTGGTGGTGTCAGCGGCGCTGGGCGGCACTGTCCTGGACCGTCCAGCCGTGTTCGCCACCTACTTTCTCATCTCGACCTACGCGTGCGCGGTCGCCGCCTACGTCGGCAGCCGGGTCGTCCACCGCGTCGGCATGCGGCTGAAGCAGGCGCGAGCCATCGGCAGCTACGAACTGGTCGAGAAAATCGGTGAAGGCGGAATGGGGGAGGTCTGGCGGGCGAAGCACCGCCTGCTGGCCCGGCCGGCCGCCATCAAATTGATACGCGCCGACGTGCTCGGCACGAGCCAGGACCCCCACTCGGAGGCGGTGCGCCGTTTCGAGCGCGAAGCGCAGGAGACGGCCACGCTCCGCTCCGTTCACACCATCGACGTCTACGACTTCGGCGTCACGGAGGACGGCGACTTCTACTACGTGATGGAACTGCTCGACGGCATCAGCCTCGAGCGGTTCGTGCAGACCTATGGTCCGATGGAACCGGCGCGCGTGGTCTTCGTGCTCCGGCAGGTGTGCCACTCGCTGGCCGAGGCACACGCGCGCGGCCTGGTCCACCGCGACGTCAAGCCTCCCAACATCTTCATCTGCCGGCTGGGTCCCGACGACGACTTCGTGAAGGTGCTCGATTTCGGGCTCGTGAAGCACGCGGCTCCGGTTGCCATGACGGCGACGCCGCTTACGCTGGCGGGTTTCGCTGCGGGCACGCCCGCCTTCATGGCGCCGGAAATCGCGCTCGCCGAGCCGGAGGTCGATGGCCGCGCCGACCTCTATGCACTGGGCTGCGTCGCGTACTACCTGCTCACCGGCCAGTTCGTGTTCCCCGCCGAGACGCCGATTGCGGCGGCCCTCGCGCATGTCAACGACGCGCCAGCACCGCCCAGCGGGCGTTCGTCATTCCGGATTCCCGCCCGCCTCGAGGCGCTCATCCTGCAGTGCCTGGCCAAGGACCCGGCGGAGCGGCCGGCCTCGGCAGTCGACCTGGCGAACAGGCTCGCGGACGCCGTCCCCCAGGAAGACGCCTGGACCGCCGAGTCGGCACGTGCCTGGTGGGACCAGCACGAGCTGGACGAGCGCACAGCTTCCGCGGCCGATGCAGCCCCGATCGGGCGCGGAGCGGAGCGGCAGCGGTGCTGGCCCCGCCTGGATCCCGGTGCGCCGCACCACCGGACGGCTTGAGCCGGCCTCCGGCGGCGGTTCACCTCCCGCGCCGGCCCGATTGAGTTGCCCATTCGCCTGCGCCGAACCCGCAGGGCCATGAAAGGCGCGCCAAGGGCGCGCCCCGCCGGAGCGGCCCGCCTCCGCCGCGTAGCGGCTTCGGAGAGGTCTCGCCGGAGCGCCTGCGGCGCGAAGGCGGAAGCGGGGATCGTGGGGCCCCGGATCGCTCGTCGAGGGTCACGGCAGCGTTGGATATTCGGCGATCCGGGTGAGCGGAGAACCAATGAACCCGGAACCCGGAATCTGGAATCTGGAACCTGGAACCCGGAGTGCCGTGGACATGCGGCCGGCGGCCATCCTACAATTCTGTCGAATCAACACGCATGCGGGACAACAATGTCGATCGCAAGGACCACACGAACGAGATCCGCCGCCTGACGACGCTGCTGGAGATCAGCCAGGCGCTGTCGGGGGTCCTCGACCTGAAGGGGGCGCTGCACTCGGTGCTCGGCACGCTGGAGCGCCGGCACGAGGTCGTCGGCAGCGCAATCGTGCTCCAGGACGAGGAGACCCGGGCGTTCCAGGTCGAGGCATCCGGGGGCGGACGCGGCGCCCCGGGGCGGGGCCGGCCGGGATCGGCCGAGACGATGACGGCCCGCGTGGTCGACACGGGGCGCGCCGTCGTGGTGCCGCAGGTCAGCCGGGAGCCGGCGCTCGCGCACATGGCCGGTCGCGGCGAGCAGACGTTCATCGCGGTGCCCATCGTCGAGGGGCGGCGTCCGGCCGGCGCGCTCGAGATCTTCCTGCGCTTCAAGAAGGACCGCGATTATCAGCGCTCGCTCGAGTTCTACCGGCTGGTGGCGTCGATGCTGTCGCACGCGATCAAGGCCGCGCGGCTCGTCGAGGCCGAACGGCACCGGCTGGCCGAGGAGAACGAGCACCTCCGCGACGAGCTGCGCGACCGGTACGCCTTCCGCAACATCATCGGGAACAGCGCGCCGATTCAGCAGGTGTACGAGCAGGTCACGCAGGTCGCGCGCACGAACACGACGGTGCTCGTCCGCGGCGAGTCGGGGACCGGCAAGGAGATGATCGCGCACGCGATCCACTACAACTCCCCGCGCGCGAAGAAGCCCTTCGTGAAGGTCAGCTGCGCGGCGCTCCCCGAGTCGTTGATCGAGTCGGAGCTGTTCGGCTACGAGAAGGGGGCGTTCACCGGCGCACAGAACACGAAGAAGGGGCGCTTCGAGCTGGCCGACGGCGGCACCCTCTTCCTGGACGAGATCGGCGACCTCAACCCGTCCACGCAGGTGAAGCTGCTCCGCGTGCTGCAGGAGCGCGAGATCGAGCGGCTCGGCGGCACGGCGACGATCAAGATCAACGTCCGCCTCATCGCCGCGACGCACCAGCCGCTCGAGACCCACATCGAGGATGGGCGGTTCCGATCCGACCTGTACTACCGCCTCGCGGTCTTCACGATCTTCGCGCCGCCGCTCCGCGAGCGGAAGCCCGATATCATGCTGCTCGCCGACCACTTCCTCGAGAAATACTCGCGCGAGCACGGCAAGCGCATCCGGCGGGTCTCCACGCCGGCGATCGACATGCTGACCAGCTATCACTGGCCGGGGAACGTCCGCGAGCTCGAGAACACGATCGAGCGCTCGGTCCTGGTCTGCGACGGCGGCGTGATCCACGGACATCATCTGCCGCCGGCGCTCCAGACCGCCGAGGCCTCGGGCACGACGCCCCGGATGTCGCTGGCCGAGAGCGTCGAGGCGTTCGAGCGCGACCTCCTGCAGGACGCCCTGAAGTCGACGCGCGGCAACCGGGCGCGCGCCGCGAGGCTGCTCGGCACCACCGAGCGGATCTTCAACTACAAGGTGCGCAAGTACGCCGTCGATACGCGCCGGTTCCGCAACTGACCTTTTCCCGCACGCCTCCGCGGACCCGGCGCGGTGCCGGCGGGTCGCGCGCGCCGCGGGTCCGCTCGCAGCTCGCGCGACAGGCGCGTGTGCACGGCCGGCGACAGAAATGGCGGTGTCGGCCCTCGTCTCGTTCATTCTTGTCGCGGCGCCTCGCGGGTCAGCGGGAACGCGACTTCCACGACGCCGGCGCCTTTCCACCGTCGCGGCCCGACCCCGTTGGCGGCCGAGCAGGCGGCAGTCCAACCCGCGCCCGGCAGCCAGCCACAAATCGTTGAACCAGAGCAGGTTGCGATCGACGTCCCGGTTCGGGCGGGCCCCGCAGGCGCAACGGGAGCGCCACACTTTCGGCGCAGGGTTCGGGCCGCGTCCCCGCGGAAGGGTCGCCCCGCGGCGACTGAATAACCAGTATTTATACTTTTTCAAAAACTATTAAGTTGTTGAATGGCACGCCGGCACGGTATAAGGGGAGGGATGCACTGTCCGGGGCGCGTGTGGTGAAGGAGGCGTCGTCGGGCCCTGCGCGCCGGAGCGCCGCGCTGGTCGAGGGGGCGCACCGGGCACCGGCGCGGGCGATGCTGAAGGCCATCGGCCTGACCGACGAGGACCTCCAGCGGCCGCTCATCGGGATCGCGAATACCTGGATCGAGATCGGGCCCTGCAACTACCACCTGCGCGATGTCGCGGGATGGGTGCGGGAGGGCATTCGCGAGGCCGGCGGCACCCCGCTCGAGTTCAACACGGTTTCGATCTCCGACGGCATCACGATGGGCACCGAGGGCATGCGCGCCTCCCTCGTGAGCCGCGAGGTGATTGCCGACTCGATCGAGCTCGTGGTCCGGGGCAACCTGCTCGACGGGGTGGTCGCGCTCGCCGGGTGCGACAAGACGCTGCCCGGTACGGCCATGGCGCTCGCCCGGCTCGACGTGCCGGGGCTCGTGCTCTACGGCGGCTCGATTGCGCCGGGGCGCTTTCAGGGACGCGACGTCACGATCCAGGACGTCTTCGAGGCCGTGGGCGCATGTGCGGCGGGGCGGATGACGGTGACCGACCTGCGGGCGCTGGAGGATCGCGCGTGTCCGGGCGCGGGCGCATGCGGCGGACAGTTCACGGCGAACACCATGGCGGCGGCGTGCGAGTTCCTCGGGATCTCCGCGCTCGGCAGCGCCAGCCCGCCGGCGCTCGACGCCGGGCGCGCCGACGTGGCGCGCCAGGCCGGCCGGCAGGCGGTCGATCTCGTCAGGCGCGGGCTCAGGCCGCGCCAGGTGATGACCCGCGCAGCCGTCGAGAACGCCATCGCGGCCGTGGCGGCGACCGGCGGGTCCACCAACGCGGTGCTGCACCTGCTGGCCATCGCCCGCGAGAGCGAGGTTCCGCTCGAGATCGACGACTTCGATCGGATCAGCGCGGGCGTTCCGCTCCTCGCCGACCTGAAGCCCGGCGGCCGGTTCGTCGCCACGGATCTCCACCGCGCCGGCGGCACGCGGCTGGTTGCCTCGCGGCTGCTCGAGGCCGGCGTCCTGCACGCCGACGCCGTTACGGTGAGCGGCCGCACGATCGGCGAAGAGGCGCGCGAAGCCGTGGAGACCGCGGGCCAGGAAGTGGTCCGGCGCGCCGACGCGCCGCTCGCTCCGAACGGCGGGCTGGTGATTCTGAAGGGCAACCTGGCGCCCGATGGCGCGGTCGTGAAGGTGGCCGGCTACAGCCGCCGGCAGCACAGGGGGCCGGCGCGCGTCTTCGACAGCGAGGAAGCGGCCTTCGCCGCCATCCAGGGTGGCCGCATCCAGCCGGGCGATGTCGTCGTGATCCGCTACGAAGGACCGCGCGGCGGTCCCGGGATGCGCGAGATGCTCGCCGTGACCGCAGCCGTCATGGGCGCCGGCCTCGGCGAGACCGTGGCCCTCGTCACCGATGGCCGGTTCTCGGGCGCGACACGGGGCCTCATGGCTGGCCACGTCGCGCCGGAGGCGGCCTCGGGCGGCCCGATCGCGGCCCTGCGCGACGGCGACATGATCGAATTCGACGTCCCGGCGCGCCGCCTGTCGGTCGACCTCGCGCCGGCCGACATCACGGCAAGAATGTCCGGCTGGACGGCGCCACTCCCGCGCTACGCGGCCGGCGTGTTCGCCAAGTACGCGCGGCTCGTCTCGTGCGCCTCGCGGGGAGCGGTGACGGGGTAGCTGTCGGGGGTTCCTGGTTCAGGATTCCAGGTTCCAGGTTCCGGTTCAAGGTTCCAGGTTCGAGGTTCAAGCATGGATGCGAAGCAGATGACCGGTGCGGAAATCCTGTGGGAGTGCCTGGTGCGCGAGGGCGTGACCGACGTCTTCGGCTATCCCGGTGGCGCGATCCTGCCCGCCTACGACGCGATGCTGCGGTTCCCGATCCGGCACATCCTCGTGCGTCACGAGCAGGGCGCGACCCACATGGCCGACGGATACGCGAGAGCGTCGGGCAAGGTGGGCGTCGCCGTCGCGACCTCGGGGCCGGGGGCGACGAACATGGTGACGGGCATCGCCACAGCCATGATGGATTCCTCGCCGATCGTCTGCATCACCGGGCAGGTCGGCAGCAAGCTGATCGGGTCAGACGCCTTCCAGGAGACGGACATCACCGGGATCACCCTGCCGATCACGAAGCACAACTACCTGGTCA
The DNA here is from genome assembly GCA_035620975.1 of Vicinamibacterales bacterium. Classification (GTDB taxonomy): domain Bacteria; phylum Acidobacteriota; class Vicinamibacteria; order Vicinamibacterales; family 2-12-FULL-66-21; genus DASPFV01. Next base: position 3,288 of record DASPFV010000308.1, on the reverse strand, counting down.
CCCGCCCGGAGGACGTGGCGCCGGCCGTCCGCGAGGCGTTCCACCTCGCGCGCACCGGCCGTCCGGGACCGGTGCTCATCGACATCACCAAGGACGCCCAGCAGCGTTCCTGCGCGCTCGACTGGGAGGGTGCCGCCCCCGCACAGCACAAGCCGCCGCTCCCGCCCCCCGACGCGGCGCTCTGCGGCCGGGCCCTGGAGCTGATTGCCGCCGCCCAGCGCCCGGTGGTCCTGGCGGGGCACGGCGTGATGCTGGGCGACGCGACCCGCGATCTCCAGGACTTCATCAGCCGGACCGGCCTGCCCGTGGCCGTCACGCTGCTGGGGATTGGCGGGTTGCCGGCCTCGCATCCGCGCAATCTCGGGATGATGGGGATGCACGGCGAGGCCTGGGTGAACACGGCCATCCAGGAATCGGATCTGCTCATCGCGCTCGGAATGCGCTTCGACGACCGGGTGACCGGCAACCTGAAGACCTATGCCCCGCAGGCGAAGAAGATCCACGTGGACATCGACGCCGCCGAGATCGGCAAGAACGTGCCGGTCGACGTGGGCATCGTCGCGGACCTGAAGGACGTGCTCCAGGCGTGGCAGCCGAAGCTGACCCGCTGCGACATCGGCCGCTGGATCGCGCGGATCGACGAGCTCAAGGGGGATTCCGCGGTTCGCGACATCCAGAACCTGCCCGACGACGGGCACCTCTACGCGGCGCACGTGATCCACGATCTCTGGCGCGCCACGCACGGGAACGCGGTCGTGGTGACCGACGTCGGACAGCACCAGATGTGGGAGGCGCAGTACTACAAGCACGAAACGCCGCGATCGCTCATCACCTCGGGCGGCCTCGGCACGATGGGATTTGCGCTCCCGGCCGCGATTGGCGCCAAGGTCGCGTGCCCGGATGCCGAAGTCTGGGCGGTCGTCGGCGACGGCGGGTTCCAGATGACCATGGCCGAGCTCGCGACAGCCGTGCAGGAACAGCTCGCGGTGAAGGTCGCCATCGTGAACAACGGCTACCTCGGAATGGTCCGGCAGTGGCAGGAGTTCTTCTACGACGGCCGTTACGCCGCGACGCCGCTGCTCAGCCCGGATTACGTGAAGCTCGCGGAGGCCTACGGCCTGGCGGCGCGCGCCATCACGACCCGCGCGGACGTGACGCCCTCGGTCGAGGCCGCGCGCCGGACGAAGGGCACCGTCATTCTCGACTTCCGGGTGGAGCAGGAGGACTCGGTCTATCCCATGGTGCCGGCCGGTGCCGACCTGCACCAGATGATCCGGCGTCCGTCGCCCATCGTGGAGACGGGCGCGGACGCCTAACGAGAGAGCTCAGGGGTTTACAGATGCAGACTACCTTTGTCGTGCACGTGGAGGATCGGCCCGGCGTGCTGAACCGCGTCGCCTCGCTCGTGCGCCGGCGCGGGTTCAACATCGAGTCGGTGACCGTGGGGCGGACCGAGATGACGGGCATGTCGCGCATGACCCTCGTGGTCGACGCGGACGAAGCGGCGCGGCCGCGGCTGAAGGCGCACCTCTACAAGCTGGTGCACGTCCGGCGCGTCTGCGATCTGACCGACGTACCGGCGGTCACCCGCGACCTCGCCATGATCAAGGTGGCCGCCGATCCCTCGTCGCGCGCCGAGATCATGCAGCTCGTCGACGTCTTCCGCGCGCGCGTGGTCGACGTCGCCCCCGAGTCGCTGGTCATCGAAATCACGGGGACCGAGGAAAAAGTCGATGGCCTGCTCGACATGCTCAGGCCGTACGGCATCCTCGAGACTGCGCGGACGGGCCGGGTCACGATGGCCCGGGGCGCCGTCGCCCGCCAGAACGGCGTGCGCCAGCCCCGCCAGCCCTGGACGGGCGCCGCCGACGACGCCAACGTGGCGTGGTCGGTCTGAACCTTCGGGGTTCAAGGTTCAAGCTTCAGGGTTCAAGGTTCGGGTTCATCGTCCGCAGTCGAACGAACAGAAGAAGAGGAGAGGCATGGCCACGATCTATTACGACAAGGACGCGGATCTGTCACTGATTCGATCGAAGAAGGTGGCCGTGCTGGGCTACGGGTCTCAGGGGCACGCGCATGCGCTGAACCTGCGCGACAGCGGCGTGACCGTCCGCATTGGTCTTCATCCGGGCAGCCATTCACGGGACAAGGCGGCGGCCGCGGGGCTCACGGTCTCGACGCCGGCCGAGGCCGCCGCCTGGGCCGACGTCATCGTCGTGCTGGTGCCCGACACGGTGCAGCCGGCGCTCTACCGCGAGGCGATCGCGCCCAACCTGACGCCGGGCAAGTCCCTGATGTTCGCGCACGGCTTCAACATCCGGTTCGGCACGATTCAGCCGCCGTCGGGCGTGGACGTCTGGATGATCGCCCCGAAGTCGCCGGGCCACCGCGTGCGTGAGCTGTTCGTCGAGGGCGGCGGCACGCCCGCGCTGCTGGCGGTGCACCAGGACGCCACCGGACAGGCGAAGGCCATCGCGCTCTCGTACGCGTCGGCGATCGGGGTCGGCCGGGCGGGCGTGGTCGAGACGACGTTCTCGGAGGAGACGGAGACGGATCTGTTCGGCGAGCAGGCAGTGCTCTGCGGCGGGGTGAGCGCCCTCATCAAGGCCGGCTTCGACACGCTCGTGGAAGCGGGCTATCAGCCGGAGATCGCCTACTTCGAGTGCCTCCACGAGCTGAAGCTGATCGTGGACCTCATCTACCAGGGCGGCCTGAGCTACATGCGGTACTCGGTCAGCGACACGGCTGAGCACGGCGACTACACGGGCGGCCCGCAGGTCATCACCGACGAGACGCGCCAGGCGATGCGGCGGATGCTCGAGGACGTGCGGAACGGCAACTACGCCCGCAGCTGGATCGCCGAGAACGAGGCCGGTCGCCCGAATTTCAACGCGATGCGGGCGCGCGAGCAGCAGCAGCTCATCGAGCAGGTCGGCGTGCGCCTCCGCGCGATGATGCCGTTCGTCAAGCCCGTAACGGTCAAGACGACGGGCGAGACGGTCACCGTCTGAATCGGATCCCGCGGGTTCGCGGCTCGCCCGGCGGCGAGCCGCGGCTGTCTCACCAGTCTCACACGCCGCAATGTCTGCTGCGGCGCGCAGATGCCCGGAGGCGTTCTGGGCGCCTGCTCTGCAGCGGATCAGGTCGGCTTCACCAGGTCGGCGATGCGCACCGGGCGCTTCTCTTCGACGCTCTTGCGGGCCGCGATGCCCGTCAGGCACGACATCGCGCCGGCGCGCGAGTCCGGCAGCTTGAGGTGGTCGGGCGCGCTCGCCTTGCGGAAGATGA
>DASPFV010000307.1:0-9769 GCA_035620975.1 Vicinamibacterales bacterium | reverse complement strand
CCTCCCTCCTCGCGCCTTGCGGGGCGGGCGCCTCGCCGCCTCGGTGCCTCACCGTAATCACGAAAGGCAGGACTTAAGGTGAAACCGGGGGGCGCGCCCCTGGCGCGCCTTTCATGGCTTGCGGGTCCGGCGCAGGCGAATGGGCAACTAGAGAGAGACGCTGGGCTTCCGGCGTCGGGCTCTGGGCTTCGACTCTGGATCTCGGCTTCGGGCCTGAGGCCGGGCCTGGAGCCCGGCGCGCCGCCGATTCGTGTACAGTGTGGGGCCTGTTTCAACCGGCGCCGCGCCGCGGCGTCAGCGAAGGACGGCTCCCATGACGCCGCGCTCACCGCGACTTTCGTACCCGGCCATTCTGGCTGCCTGCGTACTGACAGCCTTCGCCGGGGCTTCGGCCGCGCAGCTCGGCTCGCGCCCTGTCGACGAGTGGATCAAGCTGCTCGAGGCGCCGGATCGCATCGCCGGGCTGAAGATCGACGAGGTGATTGGTGCCCTGGACGTGAAGCCGGGGCAGGTCGTCGCGGACCTCGGCGCTGGCAGCGGCGTGTTCACCATTCCGCTCGCGCGGGCCGTTGGATCGGGCGGGAAGGTGTACGCGGTCGAGATCGACCAGGACTTCCTCGACCTCATCGCGCGCAAGGCGCGCGACCAGCAGGTCTCGAACATCGTCACCGTGCTGGGCAAGCCGAGGGATCCGGCGCTTCCGGCCCCGGACGTCGACCTCGCCTTCCTGCACGACGTGATGCACCACATCGAGGACCGTCCCGGCTACCTCGAGCAGCTCGCCCGCTATATCAAGCCCCGGGGTCGCATCGCGGTCGTGGAGTTCAATCCCGACACCAGCCCGCACCGCGACGACCCCCGGATGCACGTCACGAAAGAGAGCCTCCGGGCCTGGATGTCAGCCGCCGGGTTCGAGCTCGCGCAGCAGTTCGATCACTTCCAGGACAAATGGTTCGTCGTCTATTCCAAAAAGTAGCGATCGTGTCTCCGGCGCGCGACGGGGAGGGAGGCGTGCCTGCGGCGACGGTCGTCGCCGCCGGACGCCTGCGGCGGGCGTGAGAAGCCGAGGCCACGCCGGGACTCCGCTCTGGTACAAGGACGCCGTGATCTACCAGCTGCACGTCAAGTCCTTCCAGGACAGCGACGGCAGCGGCACCGGCGACTTCCGCGGGCTCCTGCAGCGCATGGACTACGTGGCGGACCTCGGCGTGACGTGCCTGTGGCTCCTGCCCTTCTTCGCGTCGCCGCTCCGCGACGACGGATACGACGTGGCGGACTACCGGAGCGTCCACCCGGAGTACGGCACGCTCGACGATTTCCAGACGTTCCTCGCCGCGGCGCACGATCGGGGCATGCGGGTGATCATCGAGCTCGCGCTCAATCACACCTCCGACCAGCACGCGTGGTTCCAGCGGGCGCGCCGTGCGCCGCCCGGGTCGCCCCAGCGCGACTACTACGTCTGGAGCGACACCGACCGGAAGTACGCGGACGCACGCATCATCTTCGTCGACACGGAGCCGTCGAACTGGACCTGGGACGACGAGGCGCAGGCGTATTACTGGCATCGCTTCTTCTCGCACCAGCCGGATCTCAATTACGACAACCCCGCCGTGCTCCGGGAAATCCTCGCCGTCGTCGACTACTGGCTGAGCATGGGCGTCGACGGCCTGCGGCTCGATGCAGTCCCGTATCTGGTGGAGCGCGAGGGCACCTCGTGCGAGAACCTGCCCGAGACGCACGCGGTGATCCGGGCGATCCGGCAGCACATCGATCGCCACTACGCCAACCGCATGCTGCTGGCCGAGGCGAATCAGTGGCCTGCCGACGTGCGCGCGTACTTCGGCGACGGCGACGAGTGCCACATGGCCTACCACTTCCCGCTGATGCCGCGCCTGTTCATGGCGATTCACCAGGAGGATCGCTTCCCGATTGCCGAGGTGCTCGCGCGAACGCCCGAGATTCCCGAGCCCTGCCAGTGGGCCCTGTTCCTCCGGAACCACGACGAGCTCACGCTGGAAATGGTGACCGAGGAAGAGCGAGACTACATGTACCTCGCGTACACGGCGGACCCCGAGGCCCGGCTGAACCTGGGGATCCGGCGGCGGCTGGCGCCGCTGCTCGGCAACGACCGGCGCCGGATCGAGCTGATGACGGCGCTGCTGTTCTCGCTGCCCGGCACGCCCATCATCTATTACGGGGACGAGATCGGCATGGGCGACAACATCGAGCTGGGCGATCGCCACGGCGTGCGCACGCCGATGCAGTGGAGTGCCGACGTCAACGCGGGGTTCTCGACCGCGGATCCCGATCGGCTCTACAGCCCGGTCATCGCCGACCCCGTGTACTCGCACCAGGCGGTCAACGTCACCGCGCAGCAGCACGACCCGGCAGCGCTGCTGCACTGGATGCGGAACATGGTGGGACTCCGGAAGCTGTTCCACGTCTTCGGCCGCGGCAGCATCGAGTTCCTGAACCCGGACAACCGCAAGGTGGTGGCGCACGTGCGGCGGTACGGGGACGATCAGATCCTGTGTGTGGCCAACCTGTCGCGGTTCGCGCAGCCGGTCACGCTCGACCTGTCGGCCTTTTCGGGCGCGACGCCAATCGAAATGCAGGGCTACACGGCATTTCCCGACATTGGCGAGACGCCGTACGTGTTGACGCTCGGCGCCTATGGCTATTACTGGTTCGAGCTCCAGCGCCGCGACGTCTGACGCGCCGGCGCGGGCAGCGGACGTGGTGGTGGGGCTCGCCACCTACAACCATGCCCGCACCGCCGGCGCCGTCGTCGGCCACGTTCGACAGTCGCTCGAGGCTCTCCCGTCCGTCCGCTGGTGTATCGTCGCGGCCGACGGAGGCTCCACCGACGGCACCCTCGAGCGAATGCGCGAGGCGGCCGGGGGAACCGACGCGTTCGTCGAGGTGCCGTACACGATCCACCCTGCGGATGCGCTGGACGTGCCCTACCATGGGCTTCCAGGCCGCGCGCGGGCCCTGCGCGCGATCCTCCAGGAAGCGCGGACGCGTCAGGCTCGCGCGTGCCTGGTGCTCGACGCGCGCGCCGATCCTCCTTCCGCGAACTGGCCGGCCGCCGTCGATCCGCTGTCCGCCGGCGAGCTGGATTATGTCTCTCCCGTGTACTGCCGGCATCCCGCCACGGCAGGCCTGGTTCACGGCGTGGTGTCGCCCGTCTTTCGCGCGCTCTATGGCCTTCGCCTTTCCACGCCGCTGGCGATGGAGTTCGGGTGCTCGGGACGGTTCCTCGAGGCCGCGCTGGGCGAAACAGTGTGGGACAGCGAACGGGAACAACGAACCATCGACCTCTGGCTCTCGACGATGGCCGCGGTGGGCGGCTTTCAGGTCGGCGAGGCGCACGTCGGCGGACGGCACGGCAGCGAGCGTCCCGACGTCAACCTCGCGACGACAGTGTCCCAGGTCGTGGGCGCGCTCTTCAGCGAAATGGAGTCGCGCGTGCAGGTCTGGCAGCGGATACGGGGCTCGCGGCCGGTCCGACAACTCGGCGAGCGGCAGACCTGTGAAGAGCCCGCGCTGGACGTGGGATCCCTGATCGAGTCGTTCAAGCTCGGGTACGCGGCGCTCCAGGAGGTGTGGGCCGAAGTGCTGCCCCCGATGGCCATCCTCCAGTGGCGCCGCCTCGCGACGCAGCCGATGGACGGGTTCCGCGTGGACGAGGCCCTCTGGGCGCGGACCATCTACGACTTCGCGATGGGACACCGGTTGCGCGTGATCGCACGCGACCACCTCCTGCGATCGTTGACGCCGCTGTACCTGGCGTGGCTGGCCTCGTTCATCCAGCAGACGCGCCACACGGGCGTCGAGGAGGCGGAGGCCCGGATCGAACAGCTGGCCCTCGCGTTCGAGGCGGAGAAGCCGTACATTATCTCGCAGTGGCGCTGGCCCGAGCGCTTCAGGCCGGTGAAGCTGCGGCGCTGAGAGGGTCCGATATGTGGGATCAAATCGACGACATGCTGCGGCGCGCGGCGCTTCGGACGGTAGAGAACGTCGCGGAGTTCCTGCCAGGCCTCGTCGGGATGCTGATCATCCTGCTGACCGCCCTGGTCCTGGCGCTCGTTGCACGGAACCTCGTGCTCAGGGCGCTCCGCGGGCTGCGCTTCGATCAGCGGGTCCAGCACCTCGGCTTCAGCGCGGTCGCGGACTGGTCCGCGGCGGGACCGTCCGTCCTGGTCGCGCGCGCGACCATGTGGATCATCCTGTTCGCGGGAGTGCTCATCGGGCTGAGCGCCCTCGGCGCGGCCCTGCCCGGTGCGTTCGCCCGGACGATCTTCGCCTATCTGCCGGGCGTGGCCGCCGCGTTGCTGATCCTGGTCGCCGGCGTCATCTTCTCGCGCTTCCTGGCGCGGTCCGTGCTGATCGGCGCGGTGAACCAGGGCTTCCCGTTCGCCGTTCTCCTGAGCGGGGGCGTCCGCTGGCTCGTGCTCCTCGTCGCCTGGGCCATGGCCTTCGAGCACCTCGGGCTCGGCCGCGGCATTCTCACGCTGGCTTTCGGCATCCTGTTCGGCGGGATCGTGCTGGCGCTGGCGCTGGCCGTCGGCCTCGGCTCGAAGGAGCTGGTCGGGCGGTCGCTCGAGCGCCAGGTTCGGGAGCCCGCGGACCGTCCCGACAAGCTCACGCATGTGTGAGCCTTCGCCGCTTCGGGGCTTCGGCGCGACAAATCCGTGACCTGTGGACAGAATCGGCGGAGATTCGAGAGAATCCGCGTCCCGTCAGTACCAAGCCGCGAGAATCCGCGACCCGTGAAGACGACCAGCGAGACGCCGCGTTTGCGGCATCAGCGATTCAGCCAGTACGCCATCTTCACGAGGAACACGTTGGTCGCCGGCAGCCCGAACACGTCGCCGAAGTCGCGGCCGAACCGGAACGCGCCCGTGCTCTCCGAGCCTTCGCGGCCCTGCTGCCACACGACGAAGAGCGTCGAGCCGGGCCGATACTCCCATCGCAGCACGTTCGTCGTCCGGAACGACTTGTAGTTGAAGTCGGGATTCCCCTGGTAGGCAAACGGTGCCCATCGGTCTTCGTACCGGTCGGCGCGGCCGTTCACCAGCTCCTGGAAACTGGTGTATCCGCCCGCCGAGACGAACGGCTCGACATACAGCTGCAGTGACAGCCTCGGGGTCATCGTGAAGTTCGCCCGCCCGGTCAGGCCGACCGTCGTCTGGTCGAGCCGGCCGAACACGTAGTGCGGGCCCGCGGCACCCGCGACCTCCTCGACCCACTGCTGCGCGACGACGTTGCGGTTGAAGCGGACGCCGGCGCTGAGCGACAGGGCCGGGCGAGGTCTGAACGTGAGGGCCGGATCGATGTCGCGGAACCACGAGCCATGCTTCGTCCACCCGCCGCCGAAGAAGGTATCGAAAGCAACGGGCTTGCGGGAATCGGTGGAGAGATAGCTCCAGCCGCTCCGGTATCCGTCCACGAGGCCGCCGGGACCGCCGCGGGTCAGGCGGTCGTCGAGCTGTTCCAGGTTGAGGTTGAAGCCGCCGCCGAACCGCCAGTTGTTGAGCAGCGTGTAATGCGAATTCACGTTGAAGCCGGCGTAGAGCCGATCCCCGCCGAAGTTCCAGCCGGCCCACTGGTTGAGGTTCAGATTGCGCTGCCGGAACCAGCGGTTCGGCCGGTTGCTGCGGAACTGGATCCAGTTGCTCATCGTGCGCGTGTCCGCACGGCGCAGGAACCCGACATCGTTCGTCTCGAAGCCCGGCGTCTTGAACTGCACGTTCGAGTTGAACCGCACGTACTCGCCGCCGATCTTGCTCACCCCGAGAGATCCGGCATGGCCGGCGAGCGACGTGCGCAGGGGGTCGAACTCGACGTATGCGGCATCCGGACGCTGGTAGTAGTGACGGGCGTTCGTCTGCAGCCGCTCGATCGCCAGCGGCTCGCCGCTCACGCGGCTGCCCGCCCAGTAGCCGGTGAACGCCAGGCGGGGCGCGAAACGCCAGTCGAAGTCGATACCGCCCGTCAGCGCGCGGCCCGCCAGGAAGCGCGTCGCCTGGTCGAGCCGGCGCGCCGTCCACGTCGTCATGAAGCCGATCGAGGACTGGTTCCGGAACTCGCGCCGCACCCGGCCGATGGAGTAGCTGGCCGCCGGCTCCACGACGATGGTGCCGTTACCCGGATAGCCGGCGAGGCGGGCACGCTCCTCCTGGGTCACCGCGCTCAGCACCCCAATCGAGTACTGTCCGACACGCCCCGTCACCTTCGCCGCGCCGAGAATGGTGGTCTGCACGGGCGACCACGTGTACACGCCGTCGCCTCCGGGCAGATCGTCCACGCCCTGCGGGGGTCGGCCGATGCGACGCGAGTAGAACAACCCGGTACAGGACCCGTCGTTGCAGTCCATGTTGAACTGGAAGGCACCCGAGCCCTCCACGAAGAACGGCCGCCGCTCCGAGAAGAACGTCTCGAACGCGCTCAGGTTCACCACCGCCGGATCGGCTTCGACCTGCCCGAAGTCGGGGTTGATCGTGCCGGTCAGCGTCAGGCCCGAGGCCAGCGCGTACTTCAAATCGAGCCCAATCGCGGCGTCGGGGTCGGTGTTGTCGACGAGCGGGTTGTCGCCGTGGGGACGGGTCGTCACGGATCCCAGCGTGTACGGCAGCAGCTCGAGCTTCTTCGGCGAAGACATCAGACGGACGTTGGCGAGGTCCCCGAACTGGGAGACGTACCCGGTGGCGCTCCGCGCGATGAGCGGCCAGGTGGACGTTTCGTTGAGCCGGGCGACGTGTCGCGCGATCGCGAACCCGAACACCTGATCCGCGCCGGCGTTGAAGCGGAGCTGCGAGAACGGGATACGGAACTCCGCCTGCCACCCGTCGCTGACCCTTGCCACTGCCACATCCCAGACCGCATCCCAGCTCATGTCCGTGTTGCCGTCGTCGAACCAGTAGCCGTCCCGCTTCACGCCGACGGGGTTGACGGCGAACTCGTAGGCCGTCCGGCGATCGTGAAACGAGTCGATCGCCACGCGGATCCAGTCGGACGGCGAGTCCTCGTCCCGCCGGGTGAGGTGCCCGGCGATCCGGGCCGGCTCGGGGTCGTGGGCGCGGACGCCTATATAAAGGTGGAGCGCATCGTAGGCGACACGCGCCTCGGTCCTGAAGGTCGGCTGTGCGCCTTCCGCGGGCTCCCGCTGAACGAAGTCGTCAGCGGGCGATGCGCGTTGCCACACCTCATCGCTGAGATCACCGTCCAGGCGTACCGCCGAGGTTTGAGCTGCCTCGACGGCCGTCAACACACGCGAAGCGGCGGGAACTGGTCCCGCTGCACGCGTCGGCATGCCGGCCGCCGCGCACAGGAGGGCTCCGACCGTCCACGTTCGAACACTGTCCGATTTGACACAGAACACGCGCACCGCCTCGATGGTCACTTAGACGGTGCGAAAGGGGATTTGGTGTGTTTCCCTTCCGGTTCATGGTTCCGGGTTCATGGTTCCTGGTTCGGTTCCTGGTTCCCGGTTCTGCGCCGCTCTTGTGCAGGTCGTCGTGGCAGCGAAACCACTCCGCAGCCGACGTGTGTCCCGAGGGTCCGGGATAGATGCCCAGGTGACGTTCAGATCGAAAAGCATTGGTCGGTAGTATTCAGCACGTCCAGCTCGGGTCGCCGGTCCCGGATACGTTTTACCGTGTGTAACCCGGCACGCTCCGCTCCGGTCAGTCTGCTGTATTCTCTGGTAGACACATAGTTTTGATACCGCCGCGCCGGGGCGCGGATGGCCTCGACTGAGACCCTGACTCCCACGCTCAGAAGGGAGCGGGTCAGGTCGCGTCATGCAGAGCCCGAAGTAACAGGCATCCGACTTCGCCGTCGATCCTTGGGGAACGAGCACTCGATACCGGGCTTGCACATCGCTCCGGTGAGCATCGGCGGCGTCCGGGCGAGGAGACGGACGTGAAGGATCTGTCCGAGTGCCGCGTGCTGATCGTCGACGATGTCAGGGCCAACATCGACATCCTGGTCGAGGCGCTCCGCGGCGACTACAAGCTGTCGGTCGCACTGAACGGGCAGCAGGCCATCGATGCCGTGCGCCGGAGCCCGCCGGATCTCGTGCTGCTCGACATCGTCATGCCGGACATCGACGGCTACGAGATCTGCCGTCAGCTGCGCGCGGCGGAGGCGACCCGCGAGCTGCCGGTCATGTTCCTCAGCTCGCTCGAGGACGTGAAGGACAAGGCGCGAGGGTTCGAAGTCGGCGGGAACGACTACCTGACGAAGCCGTTCGAGATCCTGGAGGTCCAGGCCCGCGTCCGGTCGCTGCTGAAGGCCAAGTCGTATGCCGACGCCGTCAAGGCCGCGGCGGAGCGGGATCTGCGCATCGCCCGCGAGATTCAGACCGGGCTCCTGCCCGCGAACATCCCGGCTCAGATCCAGGGGACCGGCCTGGACGTGCACGCCGTGCTCGAACCGGCGCACCATGTCGGGGGGGACCTCTTCGAGGTGCTGCGGCTCGCTGGCGAACGCGTTCTCGTGGCGGTGGGCGACGTGTCGGGCAAGGGCATTCCCGCGGCGCTCTTCATGGCCGTGACGATGACGATCCTCCGGAGCATGGCGCGGCAGGGGCATGCACCCGAGGAGATTCTGCGGCAGCTGAACGACGAGCTGCTCGTGCAGAACCCTCGTGGCATGTTCGTGACGCTGCAAGTGATGGTGTTCGATCCGCCGAATCGCGTGGTCACATGCGCCAGCGCCGGACATCACGCCGCGGTTCGCCTGACCCCCGGTCAGCCGCCCCAGCTCGCCTTCACTTCGTCGGGACGTGTGCTGGGACTGCTGCCAGCCGAGGACATCGGCTGCGAGACGCTGCCGCTCGAGCCAGGCGAGACGTTCGTGCTGTTCACCGACGGGGTCAGCGAGGCGTTCGGTCCGACCGGCGAGCTCTTTGGCGAGGAACGGCTGCTGGCTCACCTGCAGGGGTCACCCGGCCGAACCGCGCGGGAGACCACGCTGGGTGTGCTCGACTCAGTCCGCCGCCACGCCGCCGGCACAAGGCCGTCGGACGACATCACCATAGTCTCGGTGCGTCACCAGGGCGCAGGCTGACATCAGGCGAGTCCGTCCGCCGCGGCGGCCCGGGCGCCGCTTCCGACCGTTCTCGCGAATATGACCATCGCCAGACGCCTGCTCGTCCTGCTGACCGTGCCCCTGGCAGCGCTCGTCGCGCTCGGGGTGTTCACCGCGTTCCAGCTCGCCGCCATCGAAGCGCGCAGCCGGTTCGTCGCGGAGTCGCGGATCGTCGCCCTGGCCACGCTGGGGAATCTCTCTCGCGCCTTCGCCGAGCTTCGAGTGAACGTGCGCAGCCACATGCTGGCGAGTACCGGGGCCGAGCGGGCCGCGGCGCGCTCCCGCTTCGATCAGGACGAGCGGGATTTGAGCCGGCTGATCCGGGAGTACGCCGATCGTCTCGTGATCGACGATCGGGAACGGCGGCTGCTGAACGAGTTCCAGACTCTCGCCCGCGACTACGTCGCAGGCGCCGGACAGGTGATGGAGCTGGGGGATCAGGGCCGGGCTTCCGAGGCGATCGCGCACTTCGACCGCACGATTGGCCCGCTTGGTCTGCGGCTCAGCGAGGTGTCGAACGAGTGGATCGCTCACGACCAGGAGGCCGCCATGGCAGCCGGGCGGGCCTCCATCGCGGGAATCGAGCGCTTCGAGCGGCGGATGCTCATCGCCTCGCTGGCCGCTCTGCTCCTGACCGGCATCCTGGGCGTTCTGACCTTCCGCCGGATCG
>DASPFV010000306.1:0-22631 GCA_035620975.1 Vicinamibacterales bacterium | reverse complement strand
TCAGTTCCAATCGACAATCGACAATCGACAATCGCCAAATCCATTCTGCAATCATCCAATCCCCCAATCAACAATCCCCCACTCCCCCAATCCTCCACTCCAATCGGCAATCCTCAATCGGCAATCGGCAATATCAGAATCCTCGAGGCCCCGCAGCTTTGACGTCCGGTGCGGCCTCCGCCTCGAAGGATCGGAAGTTCTCGACGAACATCCGCGCGAGCCGCCGCGCCTGGTGGTCGTACGCCGCCGGATCCCGCCAGGTGTCGCGCGGCAGGAAGACCTCCGGCGGCACACCCGGGCAGGCCTGGGGCACGTCGAGGTTGAACATCGCGTCGGTGGCGACCGGCGCCGCGTCCAGCTCGCCGGAGAGCGCCGCCCGGATCATGCGCCGCGTGTACGCGATCTTCATGCGCGAGCCCACCCCGTAGGGGCCGCCGGTCCACCCCGTGTTCACCAGCCACACGCGAACGTCGTGCCGCGCGATCTTCTCCCCGAGGAACCGCGCATAGACCGTCGGGTGCAGCACCATGAACGGCGCCCCGAAACACGTGCTGAAAGTCGCCTTCGGCTCGGTGACCCCCTTCTCAGTGCCGGCGACCTTGGCCGTGTAGCCCGAGAGGAAGTGGTACATGGCCCCCGCCGGCGACAGCCGGGCGATCGGCGGCATCACGCCGAACGCGTCCGCCGTCAGCATCACGATGTTCCGGGGATGGCCGCCCTGCCCCGACGGCACCCAGTCGTCGATGAACTCGAGCGGATACGCGCCGCGCGTGTTCTCGGTCAGCGAGTCGTCGGCGAGATCGAGCTGCCGCGTGTTCGCGTCCATTTTCACGTTCTCGAGGACGGTGCCGAAGCGCCGCGTCGTCGCGTAGATCTGGGGCTCGGCGTCGGCCGAGAGCCGGATCATCTTCGCGTAGCAGCCGCCCTCGATGTTGAACACCCCGTCCTCGCTCCAGCCGTGCTCGTCGTCGCCGATCAGCCGCCGCTCCGGGTCGCTCGAGAGCGTGGTCTTGCCGGTTCCGGAGAGGCCGAAGAACAGCGCGACGTCGCCGTGGGGGCCGACGTTGGCCGAACAATGCATCGAGAGCACGTTCCGGAGCGGCAGCAGGTAGTTCATGACGGTGAAGATCGACTTCTTGATCTCCCCGGCGTAGCTGGTTCCCCCGATGAGCACCGTGCGCCGCGCAAAGTTCAGGACGATGAAGACTTCCGAGTTCGTGCCGTGCACGGAGGGATCGGCGTACAGTCCCGGCATGTCGATGACCGTGAACTCCGGGACATGGGCCGGGGCGCCGATGGCGCCCGGCACGTCGATGAACATGTGCTTCGCAAACAGGCTGTGCCAGGCCTGCTCGGTGATGATTCGCACGGCCAGCCGGTAGTCGGGATCGGCGCCTGCGTAGCAGTCCTGCACGAACAGCTCGCGCCCTTCGACGTAGGTCGCCATGCGCTGATGCAGCAGGTCGAAGGCCCGCGCCTCGATCGGCCGGTTCACCTTGCTCCACCAGACCCGATCGGCGCTCGACGCCTCCTGCACGATGAACTTGTCGTTGGGAGATCGCCCCGTGTGCTGCCCGGTCCGGCAGACCAGCGGACCCTCGAGCGAGATGAGCGCCTCGCGCCGGTTGACAGCCTGCTCGTACAGGGCCGGCACGCTCAGATTCCAGTGGACCCGGGCGACGTTCCGGATGCCGTGGCTCTCGAGGTTGGTTCCCGGCTGCTCTGCCTGTGGCATCGCCCCTCGCACGCTCTCACCCTTCTACGGGGCGCCCGGCCCCGGATCCAAGCGCAGAATCGTACAGAGAGGCGCGCCGGAAAGTCAACGAACGGACGTGGATAGGGCGTCGGCGGCGGGGCGCGCGGCCCGCCCCGCGAGACGCCGCTCATGCCTGAATCAGAGGCGAGTCGCGGCGCCGCGAGATGGTCGTGGCGAGGTCGAGCCGTTCGAGCCGGCGGTAGAGCGCGCGGCGGCTCAGCCCGAGCATCTTCGCCGCCGCCTTCTTGTTGCCGCCCGCCCGGACGAGCGCCCGCTGGATGTGATCGCGCTCGACGTTGACGAGCAGGTCGGCATCCGCGCCGGTGCCGTCGCGCGACGCCTCGCCTAGCAGGTGCGGCTGGACGGAACCGCCCGGCGTCACCGGCGCCGGCATGCTCAGAGCCAGCTCGCGCTCGGTCACGAATTCGCCGTCGGCCAGGATGCACGCCCGTTCGATCACGTTCCGCAGCTCCCGCACGTTCCCTTCCCACGGGGCCGCCGCCAGCAGCCGCTCGGCGCCGGGGGTCACCCCGATCAGCGGCTTCTGCAGGCGCTCCGACGTCTCCCGGACGAAAGCGGCAGTGAGGTACGGGATGTCCTCGCGCCGGTCACGGAGCGTCGGCAGCCGGACCTCGACGACGTTCAGGCGATAGTACAGATCGCTACGGAACCGTCCACCCGCAACCTGGGCCCGCAGGTCGCGATTCGTGGCGGCGATGACGTGCACGTTGACACGGCGCGGGTCGAGCGACCCGATCCGATGCACCTCCCCCAGCTCCAGCACGCGGAGGAGCTTGGCCTGCGCGCTCAGGGGCAGCTCCCCGATCTCGTCGAGGAACAGCGTGCCCCCCTCCGCGAGCTCGAAGAGCCCGGGCTTGTGCTCGCTCGCGCCCACGAACGCTCCCCGCACGTGGCCGAACAGCTCGCTCTCGACGAGCGTGTCGACCACGGCGGAGCAGTTCGCCGCCACGAACCGCCGCTCGCGACGTGGCCCCGTCCGGTGCAGCGCGCGGGCGACCAGCTCCTTGCCGGTTCCCGTTTCCCCCGTGATCAGGGCCATGCGGACGTGAGGAGCCAGTCGCCGGATCATGCCGAACAGGTCCTGCATGACCGGGCCGCGGCCGATCATGCCGCAGAACTCGAGTCGCCGGGCGAGGTCTCCCTCCATCGCGAGCACGCTGCGGCGGCGGTCAATCTCCTCGCGGACGGCCGTGAGCATCTGCTCCAGCCGGCCAAAGTCGAGCGGCTTGCTCAGGTAATCCATCGCACCGAGCTTGACGGCCTCCACGGCCGTGTCGACGCTCGCGTAGCCCGTCATCAGCACGGTCTGGCAGTGAGGGTCGATGTCGCGAATGGCCCTCAAAACGTCGAGACCGCCGATATCGGGCATCCGCAGGTCCACCATGACCAGGTCGGCGCGCCGTGTCCGGAGCCGCTGGATGGCCTCGCGGCCGCCGGAGCACGACTCCACGTCGAACCCGGCGCGACTGGCGAAGCGGCCGACCACGTCGAGGATGCCCTGTTCGTCGTCCACGACCATCAGCAACGGACGCTGCCCCGTCATACGCACTCCTTCTCCTGTCCGAGCGACCGCACCGCCCCTCGCAGCGCGCGCAGCTGGAAGGGCGGCGCCAGGACCCCGCTGGCGGATTCACGGCCGAACCGATCCGTATCCCCGTCCTCTGGCGTCATCGACAGCAGCACGAGAGGCACCGGGCGGACGTGCCCGGTGCGCGCCGCGCGCCAGTCGTCGAGGCCGGCCGAGAGCAGGGCGCGGTCGACCAGCGCAGCGTGCAGGTCGCCGCGCCGATAGCGTACGAGCGCTTCGTCGGCCCGGCCCGTGCCGGTCACGGCGTAGCCCCAGGCGGCGAGGGCCGCGGCGATGAAGTCGCGTTCGCCCTGGTCGGGGTGGGCGACGAGGATCTCGTCCGCCGACGCGGCGAGCCCGGGAACGCGCGCCGGCAGCAGCAGCGAGAACCGGGTACCGGCGTGCACGCGGCTGGCGACGCTGATCTGGCCGCCATGATCCCTGACGATGCCGTAGCAGATACTGAGGCCGAGGCCCGTGCCCTCGCCCACGTCGCGGGTCGAGAAGAACGGGTCGAAGATTTTCGTGAGGTTGGCCTCCTCGATGCCGTGCCCGGTATCCTCGACGTACAGCTCCACGGCGTCCGCGCGATCGTCGTAGCTCACGCCCACCGTGAGCCGCCGGGCAGCGCGGTCGCGCATCGCCTGCTCCGCGTTCAGGATGAGGTTGAGCAGGGCCTGCTGGAGCTGCGTGCCGTCGGCGACGACCGGCGGCAGCCCGGGCTCCAGCGACGTGCACAGCTCGACATCGTTCATCCGGAGGTCGTAGGCCCGCAGCGACAGCACCCGGTTGACCAGATCGGCCAGATCCTGCGGCACGCGGGCCGCCGTCTGCCGGCGGGCGAAGGCGAGCAGATTTCTGACGATCCGTGCGGCCCGCCCGGACTCCTCGGCGATGCGCCGCAGGTCCTGGGCGAGTTCCGACGGCGGCCGCATGTCGCCCGCGCCCGGGTCGGTGAACTCCTCCTCGAGCAGTTGCGCGTAGCCGATCACGCTCGTCA
The DNA here is from genome assembly GCA_035620975.1 of Vicinamibacterales bacterium. Lineage (GTDB taxonomy): Bacteria > Acidobacteriota > Vicinamibacteria > Vicinamibacterales > 2-12-FULL-66-21 > DASPFV01. The sequence goes on along the minus strand of DASPFV010000306.1, from coordinate 18,287 downwards.
GGGGATTGTTCAGCTCGTGAGCCACGCCGGCTACGAGCTGCCCGATCGCTGACAGCTTTTCGGCCTGAAGGAGCTGGGCCTGCGTGGACTTCAGCTGCTGCAGGGCGGCCATGAGCTGGTCGTTCGCCGCGCTGAGCTCGTCGCTCATCTGCTGCAGCTTCCGGGCCGATCGGATCTCCTCGGTGACGTTCTTGGCGACCTGCACGACGCGGGCGCCGTCGGGGCCGCCCGCTGCGGGGAATGTCGTCACGCTGAAGATCTGCTGGCCGGCGCGCGTGACCTCGCTGCGCACGATTTCGCCGTGCTGCAGCGCGCGCCCCACCGCGCACGCCGGGCATGCGCCGCCGCAGAACCCGACCTCGCCGCAGCTGGCGTGCGGCAGTGCGGTCACGGGCCGGTCGAGCAGCGCGGCCATGGCGGTGTTGCCGCGCAGCACGCAACCGGCGGCGTCGAACACGGCCACCGGATCGCTGATCGCGTCGAACGTGTCCTCCCACTCACGCTTGCCGCGCCGCACCGTGTCGTGGAGCCGCGCGTTCTGCACCGCGACCACGATCTGGCCGGCGATGTTCGCCAGCAGCCGCTCGTCGGCGATCTCGAAGCGCGCGGGGGAGGCCGCGCCGACGCTCAGCGTGCCCACCAGGTCGTCGCCGGCGAACATGGGGACGCTGATCGCCGATCGCACCTGGAGCCCCCGGGCGAGCTCCGGCGGCAGCACGCGCACGACATCCTCCACCACCACGGCCTTCCGCGTGGCGATCACCTCGTCACTCGGCCGGCTCGGCAGCGCGCCCCAGATCTCGTGCACGGCCGGTGTCCCGACGACGGCTCGGGTCTCGTACGCGCGCGTGACGTTGTCGCGGAGCCGGATGGCCCCGCCGACGGCATCGAACGCCCGGACGATTCGCTGCAGCGCCCCCGTCAGCACGTCCTCGAGCTCGAGCGACCGGCTGATCCCGTCGGCGATCTCGTTGATCGTCTGCAGCTCCCAGACGAGCCGCCGGTTGTAGATCGTGATCCGGCGCCGCTCGGCGGCCCGGTCGATCGTGGAGGTCAGCTGCGACGGCTCGCAGGGCTTCTCCACGAAGGCGAAGGCTTCCTGTTCGTAGGACTGGAGCGCCGATGCCAGCCCCGCGCCCGCCGAGACGACCACAATCTCCGTGTCGGGCGCCGCCTCCTTCAGCAGCCGGATGGCCTCGAGGCCGTTTCGCGCGAGACAGGACGTGTCCACGAGCGCCGCGTCGAACGCGGCTTCCCGTGCCAGGACCAGCGCGGCCTCCATCGAGACGGCGGGCGTCACACGGCAACCCGCAGTAGACGGGCACCTGGCCAGCAGCCTCGACAGGTCGCCGTCCTGCTCGACGAGCAGCAGCGATACGCGTCCTTGATGCATGGGTGGATTCGTCGGCCGGCCGCACGACCCGCGCGGCCGATCGAGCATTGGCAAGACGCGGGCCGAATCCGCTCACCACTGGCCGAGGGACGGTCAGCGCTTTGGGATGAGGCACTTGGCGGGTGCACACAGAACGCCCCGCAGCGGAAGGCCGGAGGCGTGTCGCACGGCTGAAACCTGCGCGGCTCGCAGGCTGTTTCAGCGATGCAACGCGCTCACGCCTCGATGCCGTGCTTCTTCATGAGGCGCCACATGGTCGTGCGGCTCACCTGCAGCTCGCGCGCCGCCGCGGCGATCTCGCCGTCGTGACGCCCCAGGGCGGCGACGATCATTTCCCGCTCGGCGCGCTCCCGCGCGGCGGCCACCGTCCCCTCCGCGGCCGCGGGCAGCACGGCGGGACTGTGGAGCTCCTCGGGCAGGTCGTCGATCTCGATCAGCGCGCTGCGGGCCACCGACACGGCTCGCTGGACGACGTGCTCGAGCTGACGGACGTTGCCGGGATAGGTGTATCCGAGCAGGGCCTGGAGCGCCGCTGGCGAGACGCCCGTCACGCCGGAACCGCGCGCGTAGCGTTCGAGGAAGTGGTCGAGCAGCAGGCCGATGTCGCCGGCGCGCTCGCGCAGGGCCGGCAGGTGGACGTGATGGACGTTCAGCCTGTAGTACAGGTCGCTTCGGAACTCCCCGGCGTCCACGGCCGCCTTGAGATCGATATTGGTGGCCGCGAGGAACCTGACGTCGACCTGGCGGCTCTCGTTCTCGCCGATGCGGCGCAGCTCCCCCGACTCCAGCGCGCGCAGCAGCTTCGCCTGGAGCGCCTTCGACATCGTCCCGATCTCGTCGAGGAAGAGCGTCCCTCCCGACGCGTGCTCGATGAGCCCGGCGCGTGAGGAGGCGGCGCCGGTGAAGGCCCCGCGGGCATGGCCGAACAGCTCGTTCTCGAGCAGCGACTCGGTCAGGGCGGCGCAGTTGACGGCCACGAAGGGCCGGCCCCCTCGGACGCTGGCGGCGTGGATGGCGCGCGCCGCGAGCTCCTTGCCGGTACCGGTCTCGCCGGTGATGAGGACCGTGCCCTGCGCCGCTCCGGCCCGGCGAATCAGCTCCTTGATCCGCTGCATCGGCGCGCTGGCGCCGATGAGGGCGTCCAGCGAGCCCGCCGGCTGTATCTGGCGCTGCAGCAGGTCCACCTGGCGGGCCAGCTGCCGACGCTCGGCGGCCGCCCGGACCCGCATCAGCAGCTCGTCGCGGAAGAACGGCTTCTGGACGAAATCGACGGCGCCGAGCTTCATCGCCTCCACGGCCGTATCAACCGTCCCGAAGCCCGTCATGACGATGAACGACGCGTCCACGCGCGATTCGCGCAGCCGGCGCAGCACATCGATGCCCGAGAGCCCAGGCATCCGCATGTCGGAGAGGATGACGTCGAACGCGTCGCCGCGGGCCAGCTCCAGCCCCTCCTCGCCCGTGGCCGCGACCTGGACGGTGTAGCCGGCCGTCTGCAGCATCCGGCTCATGCTCTCGCGCACACCCGGATCGTCGTCGATTACCAGCACTCGGGCCATGGGTCGGAATGGCTGCTCACTATACAACCCCGCGCCGCCGAGCGCGGCGAGTCGGTCAGGAGGTCATTGCGTAGACCACGAGGTTCACCGCAAACCTCGTGTTGTCCTCGCGCTGGAAGCGCTTGTTGCGCCAGTCGTAATCCCACTCGCAGCCGTAGTCCTTGTTGCTGTAGAGGACGCCGACGCGTCGCCGGACTTCGACCGCGCGCAGGTAATCGTGCACGATCTCGTCCCCCCAGCCGTTGAGCTCGTGCGAGGTCGTCGGCGGCCCGTCGTCGAATGTGAAAAAGCTCCGGTAGATCGGGTGCGAGGCGGGCAGCCGCGGCAGCGAGCCGCCGTCGGGAAACGCGAGCCGCATCTCCTGCTCGAAGCTCTGCGCATACAGGCCGTTGACGTCGTGATTGCAGTCGTCGGAGAACAGCAATCCACCGTGCTCGACGAACCGGCGGAGTTGCTCGCGCTCCCGGCTGCTGAAGCGCACGAGCTTGTGGCCCGTCATGAAGAGGAACGGGAACGCCAGCAACTCGTCCGAAGCGGCATCGATGACGACCTCTTCGGCGTAGACGGGAATGGTGGTGTACTCGACCACGGAGTTCAGCACGTTGGCCGCGACCTTGGGGTTGTAGTCCCAGTCGCCGGACGCGTAGCGCAGCCGCGCGAAGACGAACTCCGATCCGCGCGGCCTGCCCTGGAGGCCGGTTGCAGGCGAGGGGACCATACCTTCATTCTATAAAGGCGGCATGCGGCGCCCTATAAAGGCGGCATGCGGCGCCGGGTGCCGGGTCAGCTGCCGCGCCGGCAGGGGCGCCCGGCGGGTCGCCGGCCAGCCAGCCCTCGTCTGCCAGCCCTCGTATAATGTGGGCGGATCAGGTCTTGGTAAACGCAGCCAGCTCCGGGGCGTAGTTCATGGCAGCTGCCCAGGCGCAGGTGCCCTCGAGGGAAGCCGACAGCGCGGCGGCGTCGGCCGTCAAGGCGCTCCAGGCGGAGGGCCGGCACGCGGAGGCGCGGGAGCGATACGCCGAGCTCGTGGCCCGGCACCAGCGGCGCGCGACCCGGATCGCGTTTCATTACCTGCGCGATGCCGCCGACGCCGACGAGGCCGCGCAGGACGCCTTCGTGAAGGCCTACTCGCATCTCGGCACGTTCCGGGAAGAGTTGCCTTTCGAGGTCTGGTTCACCCGGATCCTCATCAACGGGTGCCTCGACCGGATCAAGGCCCGAACCCGGCGCGAGCGGTGGCTGGTATCGCTGCCCGAATCCGCGCCCGGGCAGCCGGATTTCGCCGAGCGCACGGCCGGCGGCGGCCCCTCGCCGGAGGATCAGCTGCTGGCGCGCGAACGGCGGCAGAAGCTCGCGGCCGCGCTGGCCCGCTTGCCGGCCCGGCAGCGGTCGGTGTTCATGTTGAGCCACTACGAGGGCTGCACGTCGCGGGAAGTCAGCGCGCTGACGGGGCTGAACGAATCGACCGTGCGTGTGCATCTGTTCCGGGCTATTCGCCGTCTCCGGACGCTGCTGGCCGGCAACGGAGACCAGGCGGACACGACGAAATCGACGGGAGAGAAGAGACGTGTCCATCCTTGATCGCCTGCAGCCGACCCGCCATCTCGACGATGACGCGCTGATGGAGATCTGGGCCGCGGCCCGGCTCGACGTCGCGCCGCTGCCTCATCCGCACCTGGCCGATTGCGGCAGCTGCCGTTCCCGCTACGCCGCCTTGACGACCTGGGCCGACTCCCTGCGGCAGGATGCGTATGCCGAGGCCGACGAGGTGTTCACCCCGGAGCGCCTGGCCGCCCAGCAGTCCCAGATCCTCCGCCGCCTCGAAGCCATGGGGCGGCCGGCACGCGTCATCGCGTTCCCCCGCTTCACTCGCGTGGTCAGGGGCACGCGGAGCAGCACACAGCGCTGGATTGGGGCCGCCGCGGCCGCGGGGCTGTTCGTCGGCCTGGCGGCCGGACAGCTCATGGATCTACCCTGGCAGACGGGATCGACCAGTCAGCAGGCCGAAGCGCCGATCGCCCGGAACAGCCAGAGCGCCCGGTCGTCGGCGCCGATGACGCCCGTTCCCGTATCGCTGGAAGACGAGGAGCTCTTCTACGATCTCGACTCCGGTCCCGTCCGGGCCCTGGAGGCCATCGACGCCATCACTCCTCGCTCCCGGGATCTCGATCTGCGAAGATAGGGTGTGGCCTCACCCCATCCCCTGATTTTCCGCAAGGGCCTCGACATGAAAGAGGCCGTTGCCGCCGAGCTGGCCGACGCGTACCACAGCTCCCTCGTCGACTCCATCCGGGCGAACGACTTCACGCACCGCTCCGGCCGCTTGACCATCCACCTGGCCAAGGAGTTCGGCTTCTGCTACGGCGTGGACCGGGCGGTGGACTACGCCTACCAGGCGCGGCGCCGTTTCCCCGATCGCCAGGTCTATCTGACCGGAGAGATCATCCACAACCCGCACGTGAACACGCGCCTGCGGGACGCTGGAATCCGTTTCCTGTCGGACCCCGGCGAAGACGCCGGCACGCTCGGGCCCGACGACGTGGTCGTCCTGCCCGCGTTCGGGGTGACCGTTTCCGACATGGCGCGTCTGTCGAGCCAGGGATGCACGCTGGTCGACACCACCTGCGGATCCGTGCTCAACGTGTGGAAGAACGTCGTCCGCTACGCCCAGGACGGCTTCACGGCCGTGATCCACGGCAAGGTGAAGCACGAGGAAACACGGGCGACGGCATCCCAGGCGCTGAAATATCCCGGCGGCAGGTATCTCGTGGTGCTCGACCGCGACGAGGCCACGACCGTCTGCGATTACATCCGCGGCCGCGGAGACCGCGACGCCTTCATCCAGCGTTTCGGGCCGGCGGCCTCTCCGGGGTTCGATCCCGACCGGGATCTGGAACGCATCGGGTGCGCCAATCAGACCACGATGCTCATGTCCGAGTCCCTCGAGATCGGAGAGATGTTCCGGGCAGCGATGACCGAACGCTACGGGGAGGACCATCTTCCTGCACACTTCCGCGCATTCGACACCATCTGCAGCGCCACGCAGGAGCGGCAGGATGCGGTGCTGCAGCTGCTCTCGGAGCGACGGCTGGATCTGATGCTGGTGATTGGCGGCTACAACAGCAGCAATACCTGCAATCTGGCGAGGATCTGCGCACGCGACGTGCCCACGTATCACATCGCGGACCCGGCGTGCCTCGTCTCGCCCGGAGTAATCCGCTCGCGACCCGTGGGCCAGCCCTCCACCGCGGGCAGCGCCGAAGTGACAACCCGCGACTGGCTCCCTCCTGCCTGCCCGCTGGCCATCGGCCTGACGGCGGGCGCCTCCACCCCGAACAACATCGTCGGCGAGGTCATAGAGCTGCTGGAGCGATTCGCCTCGGCGTAGTCCTGCTGTTCTGCGGCGTCGCACCGAGGCGGCGAGGCGCCCGCCTGCAAGGCGCGAGGCGGGAGAATTCCGGCATGTGGATCGGCCGATCACTCCCGGTCCAGCCGCGACAGCTCGCGGACGGCGCCTTCGGTCAGCGTCAGAGTGACCTCACGCCCCCGCTGCCTGGACAGGAAGCGGTGAAGAGGCGAGCCGGGCCGGACCATCACGGTGACATCGCCGAGAGAGAAATAGCCCTCGATCACCTCGTGATCGGAGGAGCTCACCTCGACCGTCAGGGTGACCTCATCGCGCTCGGAGGCGCGCCCGGCTGCATAGGCTCCCAGCAGCAAAACCAGTCCCAGGGCGACAGCCAGTGCTCGCCTCACGACGATGCTCCTTCCCGACGGCCGAGCCCATCCGCTGCCCCGTTCCAGGCCGTTCAGGTCGGCGGGCATGCGGCCGTTGAGCTACACGGTATGCAATGTGCCGGCCAACCTCGATGTGCCTGAAAATCAGTTAGTTGGGCTGAATTCGTGAGGTCCGCAGACAAGGCGGAGGGTCGATCGACGTAAACGTATTCTGCGGAGACGTCGTAATGATCGCCGTATCCTCGGGCAGAAAAGGCAAACAGCTATGGCAAGGCAAGTTGCGTGGATTCTCGCAGCAGCGCTGGCCGTCGGTGCACCCGCGAATGCCCTGGCGCAGCCGGGGCGCGATCAGCGCAATGGCGGCTCTTCCACCGGATCGCAGGATCCCAACCGCTGGAAGTGGTGGATGAACCCCGACGACCGTCGCGAGCTCGGGATCACCGACCAGCAGTCGGCCGCCATCGAGCAGATCTGGGCCTCGGTGGCCCCGCAGCAGCGAGAGAAATGGCACGAGCTGCAGAGGCTGCAGGGCGAGCTCGAGCAGACGCTCAAGGCGGCCACGATGGATTCGGCGGCAGTCGCCCAGCAGGTGGAGCAGGTCGAGAAGCTGCGGGCGGCCATCAACGGGACACGCACCATAATGCTGTACCGCATGAGCCAGGTGCTCACTCCCGACCAGCGAGTCAAGCTGGAAGCGCATCGCGCGCGGCGCGAGGAAAACCGCCGCAGGCAGGGCGACAAGGACAGGCCCGAACACTAGAGGGGCCGCTGGAAGAACCGCTGAACCCCGACAAGGGAGCTCGGAAATGGGCTCGCTGCGTTTTTCAGCTTCCTGTCGGACTCGCCGGCCGCACACATCTGAATACCGGGACTCATCCGCTCGTATTTCTGGAGGCTGTTCGTGAGCAAGACCACATCGTTCCCACTGGCGATCGTGATCGCCGCCGGCCTGGTCTGCCCCGCCGCGGCGCAGGAGCCCACTGCTGATCAGGTCAAAGCGCTCATCGAGCAGGCCATGGTCCGCCTGTCGGCGCAACCCGTTCCCGCGCAAGGGGCGCCTTCCACGGCGCAGGGGCCGACGGTCGACATGACCGTCGAGGAGGCCGTCGCGCGAGCGCTGGAGAACAACGTCACGCTGGCGACGCAGCGCCTCACGCCCCAGACGTTCGACTTCTCGATTGCCGCCACCCGGGCGTTCTACCGGCCGACGGTCACCTCCACCGTGAGCAACATCTCGGCCACCCAGCTCGGGCGGCTGACGACCGACGGCGGCGAGAAGACGAATCAGGACACCACGATCTGGAACGCCGGGCTCACCCAGCAGGTTCCGTGGCAGGGGGGCTCGCTGCAGGTGAACTGGGCCAACAACCGCCTGGCGTCGACGCAGAGCACGGCGATTTTCAACCCGGCGTACACGTCGCAGTTCGCAGCCACGTTCACTCAGCCGCTGCTGGCGAACCGGAAGATCGACAACACTCGAACGACGCTCCTGAACACGGAGATCTCCCAGGACATTGCGCAGATCGAGCTGCAGGGGACGGCGGCCAGCATCGTGGCCCAGGTGCGGAATGCCTACTACGAGCTGGTGTTCGCGATCATGAACCTCGAGGCGCAGCGGACGTCGCTCGAACTGGCGGCGAAGCTGGTGGAAGACAACCGGGCGCGAGTCGAGATCGGCACGATGGCGCCCATCGAGGTCGTGCAGGCCCAGGCGGAGGAAGCGACGCGGCGCCAGGCCGTGGTCAACGCGGAAGCGATCCTCCAGAACAACGAGCTGGGGCTGAAGCGCCTGATCGTGAGCGGCACGGAGGATCCGCTCTGGGCCTCGACGATCAATGCCGTCGATCGTCCGCGTCCGGATCCCGAAGCGATCGATCTGGAGGGCGCCGTGCGCAACGCGCTGAGCAACCGCACGGACCTGCAGACCCAGCGGAAGAACGTGGAATCGGCGAACGTGACGCTGAGCAGCCTCACCAACCAGAAGCTGCCGACGCTGAACCTGGTCGGGACGTACCGCCTCGACGGCCGAGGCGGACTGCCGACCAGCCCTACGCTTCCACCCTCGGGATGGTGGGACGCGCTCGGCGCGATCGGCAAAGTGGATGCGCCCACGTGGACGGTGCAGCTGAACTTCAGCTATCCGCTCGGGATGAGCGCCGCCGATGCGAACAGGGCCCGGCAGGAAATCGTGATCCGGCAGAACCACATGCAGGTCAAGGCGGCCGAGCTGCAGATTGCCACCGAGGTGACGGCGGCCGCCATCGCGATCCGCAACTCGCTCGAGGCCATCCAGGCGGCCACCGCGGCGCGCGAGCTCTCCCAGAAGCGCTACGAGGCCGCCCAGAGCAAGCTCGAAGTCGGCATGGCCACGAACTTCGAGGTCGTGCAGGCGCAGCGCGATCTGGCGGACGCGACGAACCGCGAGCTGCGCGAGCACCTCAACTACCGGCGCGCACTCGTCGATTTCCAGCGCGTTCAGATCAGCCCCCGGTAACGCTTCGCTGGTGCGTCATGCGTAAAACCATTGTCATCGTCGTCGTCGCCGTGCTCGCCCTGGCGGGCGCGGTCGCGTACAACCGGAACGGCAGCGGCGGCGATCCCGCCAGCGGCGCAACGGCGCCCGGCGGCGGCCGCGGCGGCGCGATGCGCCCCCCGATGCCGGTCGAGTTTGCGACCGTGCGCCGCGTGCCCCTGGCCGAACAGATCCTGGTGGTCGGCAACCTGATTGGCGCCGCCACCGTGGAAGTCGTGCCCAAGGTCAACGGGCGCGTGCAGGGGATCAACGTCAGGCTGGGCGACTCGGTCCGGCGAGGCCAGACGATCGCGAAGATCGAGGACTTCGAGATCCAGGAGCAGGTCCGGCAGGCCGCGGCCTCCTACCAGGTCGCGCAGGCCCAGATCCGCCAGCGCGAGGCGGACCTGAAGCTGGCCAAGACGAACCTCGACCGATCGCGCAGCCTCTACGAGCGTGAGCTGCTGCCGCAGCAGACCTTCGACGACACGGAAGCGCGGTATCAGGCGGCGCTGGCCCAGCTCGATCTCGCGCGCGCGCAGTTCGAGCAGGCCAGGGCCCGCCTCGACGAGCTGAAGATCACGCTCTCGAACACCGTCATCACGTCGCCCGTCAATGGCTTCGTCGGCAAGCGCCTCGTCGATCCCGGGGCCTTCGTCGGGCCTAACTCGCCGATCGTCCAGGTCGTGGACCTGCAGACCGTCCGCATGGTGGCCAACATGGTCGAGCGCGACGTCTCGCGCGTGTCGGCGGGCACGGCCGCCGCGGTCGAGGTCGACGCCTTTCCCGGAGAGCAGTTCAAGGGCCGCGTGAGCCGTGTCGCGCCTGTGTTCGACCCGGCGACGCGGACGGCGGAGATGGAAATCGAGGTGCCCAATCCCGGCTTCCGGCTCAAGCCCGGCATGTACGCCCGCGTGCAGCTGACGGTCGACACGCGGCCGAACGCGCTCGCCGTTCCGCGCAACGCGCTGATTGATTTCGAAGGCCGTCAGGGCGTGTTCGTCGCGGAGCCGGCGGCCGCGGGCACCGGCGGTCCGGCACCCGCGTCGAACGCCGGTCCCGCGCCGCTGGTCGCGAAGTTCGTGGCGGTGCAGGTGGGCATCCGGGACGGCGAGCACATCGAGGTCACGGGGCTCCCCGACGGGGCGCAGATCATCACGACCGGCGCCGGCGCCCTGAGAGACGGCGACCGGATCATGGCCTCGGGCCAGCGTGGCGGCGGGGGCCGGGGGCCCGGCGCGCGCGGCGGCGCCCAGGGCAACGGAGAGCGGCAGGGAGGCACGCGATGAGCATTCCTCGGTTGGCAATCGAACGGCCCGTCACGATGTTCATGCTCTCGGGCGTGATCATCCTGATCGGCGCGCTGTCCCTGGCCCGCCTTCCCGTGGATCTGATGCCCGACATCTCGTTCCCGAGCATCACGGTCAGGGTCGGGTATCCGGGGGTGGGCCCGCTCGAGATGGAGGAGCTCGTGACGCGCCCGCTCGAGCAGGCGCTGAGCGCCGTGGCGGGGCTCGAGCGCCTCGAGTCGACCTCGTCCGAAGGGTCGAGCCGCGTCACGCTCAACTTCGCGTGGGGCACCGATCTCAACGAGGCAGCCGACGATGTCCGTAACCGGCTCGATCGCACGCGGGGCCGGCTGCCGGTGGAGGCCGAGCCGCCGATCATGTTCAAGTTCGACTCGACGGCCTTTCCGATCATGGGCGTGGGCGTCGAGGGGGACTACGACCGCGTTCGGCTGCGCGAAATCGCCGAGCACGACCTCTCCCAGCGGCTCGAGCGCGTGCCGGGCGTCGCGGCGGTCACCGTCGACGGCGGGTTGCGCCGGCAGATCCACGTGCTGCTGTCGAAGGAGAAGATCCGCGCGCTCGACCTGCCCGTCGATCGCGTCGTCAACCTGCTCCGCACCGAGAACCAGAACATTCCGCTCGGCGAGATCGACGAAGGGGACCGCACGTTCCTGGTGCGCAGCCAGGGGCAGTTCGAGAGCCTCGACGAGATCCGCAACCTGGTCGTCATGACGCGCCAGGGCGTGCCCGTCTACATGCGTGACATCGCGGAGGTGTCCGACTCGACCGAGGACTTCCGCTCGTTCACCCGCATCAACGGCAAGCCCGGCGTGCGTCTCCGGATCACCAAGCAGTCGGGGACCAACACCGTCCAGATCGCCGACGCGGTGCGGGCCGAGGTCGAGCGGATCAACCGGGAAGTCCCGGGCGTCGCGCTGATGGTGCTCGACGACAGTTCCATCTTCATCAAGCGCTCGATCGACTCCGTGAAGGAGCACGCCCTTCTCGGCGGGGTCCTGGTCATGGCGATCATCTTCCTGTTCCTGCGCGACCTGCGGGCGACCTTCATCATCTTCACATCGATTCCCATCTCGGTGATCGGCACGTTCGCGCTGCTCTACTTCAACGGGTACACACTGAACACGATGACCTTCGGGGGCCTCGCGCTGGGCATCGGCATGATCGTCGACGCCTCGATCGTCGTGCTCGAGAACACGTTCCGCCACATGGAGCACGGGAAGAGCCGCATGGAGGCTGCCATCTTCGGCAGCGAGGAGGTCTGGTCCGCCATCCTGGCGTCGACGCTGACGCACATCGCCGTGTTCGTGCCGCTCCTGTTCCTGACCGGCGTGTCGAGCATCATGTTCAAGCAGCTGTCGGTCGTGGTCATGTTCTCGCTCACGATGTCGCTCTTCGTGGCCGTCACGATCGTGCCCGTGCTCTGCTCGCGCCTGTTGAGGCTGCCGCCTCCGGCGCACGAGCGGCGCGGCGTCGTGGGCCGGCTGTACGGCATGAGCGAGAGCTTCCTCGAGAGAATGGACGACAGGTACAAGTCGTTCATCCATCTGGCGCTGCACCATCGACCGACGGTGCTGGGGCTCGGCAGCGCGCTGACCGTGGCCGCCGTGCTGATCCTCCCGACGATCGGCTTCGAGCTGATGCCCGAGGCCGACGAGGGCGAGGTGCAGGTCACCGCGGAACTGCCCGTGGGCACGCGCGCCCAGCGGGCCGAGGAAGTCGCCATCCGGCTGGAGGGTCTCGGGAAGGAGTACGTGTCGGAGGCGGCGGAGGTCATCACCCAGGCGGGCGGGGGCGGCTTCATGGGCGGCACGGCCAGCCGCGTGAACATGACGCTCCGGCTCGTGCCCAAGGACGAGCGCGAGCGATCGAGCGATCAGATCGCTCGCGATCTGAACCGGCAGCTCGCCGGGATCATCCCTGGCGTGATCATCCAGACGCGCGCGTCCGGCGGGAACCGGCAGCAGAACCGGCTGTTCGGCTCGGGTGACTCGCGCATCGCGCTGGAAATCCGCGGCGACGACCTGCTCACGTCGCAGCGGGTCGCCCAGAACGCCAAGTCGGTCATGGACAAGGTGCCCGAGGTGCGCAACGCGCGCGTGGGACGTGACGACGGCCGGCCGGAGCTGGCGATCCAGGTGGATCGGCCCAAGGCGGCCCTGCTGGGCCTCTCGGTCACCGGCGTCGCCAACTCGATCCGCACGAACGTCGGCGGGACGCAGGCTGCGTTCTTCCGCGAGGCCGGAAACGAGTATCCGATCATCGTCCGTCTCCGCGAGGAGGACCGCGGGCGCGTCGAGGACATCAGCGACATCCTCCTGAGCACGACGCAGGGGCAGGTCGTCGAGGCCAAGAACCTGATGACGGTCCGCAACCAGGCCGGGCCCACCGAGATCCAGCGCAAGAACCAGGAGCGCATCCTGCGCGTGACCGCCGAGCCGGAAGTCACGCTGAGCGAAGCGCTCTCGGCGGTCAACGCGCGGCTCTCCGAGGTCCAGGTCCCGGAGCACTTCTCGATGGGCTTCGGCGCGGAAGCCGAGGAGCAGGCACGCGCCTTCTCGCAGCTGCGGCTGATGCTGATCCTCGCGATCATCCTAGTCTACGCCGTGATGGCTTCGCAGTACGAGTCCCTGCGGGATCCCTTCATCATCATGTTCTCGGTGCCGCTCGCCGCCATCGGCGTCGTCCTGTCGCTGAAGCTGACCGGCACGACCTTCAGCCTGCAGGCTTATATCGGGGTAATCATGCTGGCCGGCATCGTCGTAAGTAATGCCATCCTCCTGGTGGATTACACCAACGTCCTCCGGCGCCGCGACAGGCTGCCGCTGCGCGAGGCGGTGGAGACGGCGGGCCGGACCAGGCTGCGGCCGATCCTGATGACGACGCTGGCGACGATCCTCGGCCTCGTGCCCATGTCGCTGGGCATCGGCGAGGGCGCTGAACTGCAGGCGCCCCTGGCGCGCGTCGTGATCGGCGGCCTGACTGCGTCGACGCTGATCACGCTCGTCTTCGTGCCGGTGGTGTACACGCTCTTCGAGGAGGGCTGGAAGGGCCTCCGCCGTGCCGGGCAGCCGGCGCATTCGTAGCGCCGGAGCGTCCGGCGAGACTCGCACATGAAAAAGCTCATCACGATCCTGCTCGTGCTCGTGGCGGTGGGCGCCGGCGTCGGCGCCTACTACATGCGGAAGGGACGGCCAGAGCCGCAGGTCACAACCATGCCCGTGTCGCGCGGCGACGTCGTGGACCTGGTGGCCGCCACCGGCACGCTCGAGGCCGTCACGACGGTCGACGTCGGGACCCAGGTGTCCGGCCTGGTGCAGGACATGTATGCCGACTTCAACTCCATCGTGCGGAAGGATCAGGTCATCGCGCGCCTGGATCCCTCGCTGATCCAGACGCGTATCGCACAGAACAGCGCGAGCGTCATCCGCGCCGAAGCCGATCTCGAACGGCTCAAGGTGGCCCTGGCGGACACGAAGCAGAAGCTCGAGCGGGCCCAGCAGATGTGGGAACGTCAGCTGATTCCGAAAGCCGAGCTCGAGACCGCCGAAGTGAACGTCCGCTCGGCCGAGGCGCAGATCAAGTCGTCGGAGGCTTCGCTCGTGCAGGCGCAGGCGAACCTCCAGTCCGAGAAGGTGAACCTCGGGCACACCGTGATCCGATCGCCCATCGACGGGATCGTCATTTCGCGGAACGTCGACCCTGGCCAGACCGTGGCCGCCAGCATGAACGCCCCCGTCCTGTACCAGATCGCCGCCGACCTGACGAAGATGCAGGTGCTCGCGAACATCGACGAAGCCGACGTCGGCCGCATGCGCCCGAACCAGCCGGTCACGTTTCGCGTCGACGCCTACCCGACCGACCGCTTCACCGGCACGGTCGAGCAGGTCCGGCTCCAGCCCACGGTCGTGCAGAACGTCGTCGTCTACTCCACCGTGATCGCCGTGCCCAACCAGCAGCTGAAGCTCAAGCCCGGGATGACGGCGCAGGTCGAGATTGAAATCGCCCGGAGGACCAACGTCTTGCGGGTGCCGACCGCGGCGCTGCGCTTCCGCCCGACGGAGCTCATGTTCCAGGCGCTCGACCAGGACGTGCCGACCGAGGTTCTGCGCGGCGGGCGCGGGAGTTTTGCTGGCGCGGGCGGTCGCGGTGGCCGTGGTCGCGACGGCGCCCCCGGCGCGGGGCAGCAGCCCGACGCCCCTGTGGCAGCCGCCACTCCTCAGCCCGGTGCCCAGCCGGGTCCGTCGTCACCGGGCCCCGCAGCGCAGTCGCAACCCGCCTCGCAGCCGCGGGCGCAGGCGGGCCAGCAGAGCGGGCCTCAGCCCCAGTCTGGCGAGGCCAGGGGCGGCGGAGATCGCGGCGAAGGTGCTGCGCCTGGCAATGGCGGCTTCGGGGGCCGGGGCGGGGGATTCGGCGGCAGGGGCGGCTTCGATCCGAACATGTCGCCGGAGGAGCGCCGGAAGCGGCTGGAAGAGCGGATGGCAGCGATGTCGCCCGAAGAGCGGGAACGGTTCCAGGCGCGAATGCGCGAGCGCGAGTCGCAGGGTGGCCAGCCGGGAGAGTTCAGCCGCGGGAGCATCCCCGGCGGCCGCGAAGGCGGCCTGCCGACACAGGGCGCCGGACGCGCGCCGCTGGCCGGCCGCGACACGTCACGCGGCATCGTCGGCAGCGTGAGCGCCGGCTCGACCATCACCAGCGGAGCCGCCACGATCGACTCGCTGTTCGCGCCGCTGCCGCCGCCCGAATCGCGCGGCCGCGTGTGGCTCTACATAGGCGGGCAGCTCAAGCCGATCAACGTCCGCCTGGGCGTGACCGACGGCACGTACAGCGAGTTGCTCGACGGCGACCTCCAGGACAACCAGGAGGTGGTGGTCAACATGGTCACCGGGCTCGAGCCCACGACGCGGACGGGAGGTCAGCAGGGTCCGACCCAGAACCCGCTGATGGGCCCGCAGCGCGGCGGCCGGGGGGGCAGGGGGTTCTAGAGGTTCTAGGTTCCGCGTCCGGGTTCCGGGGCCGGACTCCGCCGGCTGTCGGAGTCTCGTCGCTCCCGCCGTCAGGGAGCCGGGGGTTCAGAAGAATTTCGGAGCAGACTGAGCACATGGCCACACCCGTCATCTCCGTCCGGGACCTCGTGAAGACGTACACCGTCGGCGAGGTGGTCGTCCGCGCGCTGCGAGGCGCGGACATGGACGTGGAGCGTGGAGAGTTCGTAGCGGTGACCGGGCCGTCGGGGTCGGGCAAGTCGACGCTGATGCACATCCTCGGCTGTCTGGATCGCCCGACGAGCGGCCAGTACTTCCTCGACGGGAAGGACGTCTCCCGGATGTCGAAGGACGAGCTGGCGGCCGTCCGCAACAAGAAGATCGGGTTCGTGTTCCAGGGGTTCAACCTGCTGTCGCGAACCACGGCCCTGGACAACGTCGAGCTGCCGCTCCTCTACAACGGCGGCAGCCGCATGAAGGCCGTCGAGCGGCACCGCCGGGCCATGGAGGCGCTGAAGGCCGTGGGCCTCGGCGATCGCTATCATCACTATCCGAACCAGCTCTCGGGCGGCCAGCAGCAGCGCGTCGCCATCGCCCGCGCGCTGATCAACGAACCGTCCATCATCCTGGCGGACGAGCCGACGGGCAACCTCGACACCCGGACGAGCATCGAGGTCATGGGTATCTTCCAGCGGCTGAACATCGAGAAGGGGATCACGATCGTTCTCATCACGCACGAGATGGACATCGCGGAGTACGGCACGCGGCTCGTGCGGTTCAGGGACGGGAAGATCCAGGTCGATCAGAAGATCACGCGGCGCCGGAACGCCGAGACCGAGCTCGCGGCGCTGCCGCCGGCCGAGGACGTCGACGACTCGAACGAACCTGCCGATCCGGCGCCGGTCGAGCACGGCGGCGTGGTCTGAGGATTGTCGGGAGTGAGGGTCGGGCCGGAAACGGGGCCGACACGAGTGCCATGTCTCTGCTGATGACGCTGCGAATCGCGCTGAAGGCGCTCAACCGCAACAAGATGCGCACGACGCTGACCATGCTCGGCATGATCATCGGCGTGGGTGCCGTCATCACGATGGTCGCCCTCGGCCGCGGCGCCCAGGCGACGATCGAGGAACAGGTCAAGTCGGCGGGCACCAACGTCATCAACGTCAACGCCGGCAATTTCACCCAGGGTGGCGTCCGCCAGGGCCAGGGCATGTCGAGCACCCTGATGCCGGAGGATGCCGAGGCGTTGCGCGCGGTGCCGGGTGTTCAGTACGTGTCCCCTGGCGCGAACTCGCGGGGCC
Organism: Vicinamibacterales bacterium; assembly: GCA_035620975.1. GTDB lineage: Bacteria > Acidobacteriota > Vicinamibacteria > Vicinamibacterales > 2-12-FULL-66-21 > DASPFV01. The sequence goes on along the minus strand of DASPFV010000306.1, from coordinate 1,492 downwards.
AGGTGATCGCGGGGAACCAGAACTGGTCTACACGCATCGAGGGCACCGGCGTGGATTTCCCCCTGATCCGCAACTGGCCCACCAGGTACGGCGCCTATTTCACTCAGCAGGACGTGAACGCCGCTGCGAAGGTCGTGGTCCTGGGCACCCTGGTGTCCGAGACGCTGTTCGGGCCGGGCGTCGATCCGACCGGCCAGATGATCCGCGTCCGCAACCAGCCGTTCAAGGTCGTCGGTGTCATGGCCGCAAAGGGACAGGGCGCCTTCGGCCAGGACCAGGACGACGTGGTGCTCACCCCCTACACCACCGTCCAGAAGAAGCTGCAGGGGATCCAGCACATCCAGAACATCATCATCTCGTCCGAGACGGCCGACACCGCGCCGGTCGCCGCGGCCATTGGCGAAGTTCTGCGCCTGCGGCACAAGCTGACGCCCGGCGAGCCGGATGACTTCACCGTGCGGACGCAGGACGAGATCGCCAGCGTGCGGACCGAGACGACGCGGACGATGACGGTGCTCCTCGCCGCGATTGCCGGCGTCTCGCTCGTGGTCGGCGGCATCGGCATCATGAACATCATGCTGGTGTCCGTGACCGAGCGCACCCGCGAGATCGGGCTGCGCATGGCGATCGGCGCGCGCGGCCGCGACGTGCTGCTGCAGTTCCTCGTGGAGGCGGTCGTGATCAGCCTGTTCGGGGGGCTGATCGGCATCGGGCTGGGGTTTGCGCTGTCGATCGGGATCGAGCGATTCGCGCAGTGGCCCACCTCCATTCCCGCCGACTGGATCGCCGTGGCGTTCGGCGTGGCCGCCGCCACCGGCGTGTTCTTCGGGTTCTACCCGGCGCGCAAGGCATCGGGGCTGGATCCCATCGAGGCGTTGCGGTTCGAGTGATCAACCGCCGGCCTTTGCGCCGGCCGTACCAGCTGGCGCCGTCCGCAGGGGGTCGGGGCCGGCGCTATACTCGCGCGGACGGGATGTCGGTCAGTCTCATCCTTCAAAGGAGCATACGCATGAAGCGGGCACGAACCGGGGTAATAGCCGCAGCTATCCTGGCGGTCGCGTCGATCGCCTGGGCGCAGAAGCCGGACTTTTCCGGCACGTGGACGCCGGATCCTCCGCCGGACGCGGCGGCGGGCGGCGGCGGCCGTGGCATGATGAGCGGACCGCTGACCGTGAAGCACAGCGGGGACACGCTGTCGGTGGAACGGCAGGGCCGGGGCGGCGCGGTCACCACCGTCTACAAGCTCGATGGCAGCGAGACGAAGGTCGCGATGGGACAGATGGAAGCGACCGCCACGGCGAAATGGGACGGCAACAAGATCGTCATCTCGACGACGACGCCGAATGGCACTGGCACGCAGACCTGGTCGCTCGAGGGGGGCGTGCTGACGATCGAACGGACCGGGGGCCGTGGCGCCGGCAAGATGACGTATAAGAAGAGTACGTAGGGGGTAGGGTACGGGGGTCAGGTCTTGCAATGACGTACGACCACG
>DASPFV010000305.1:0-11225 GCA_035620975.1 Vicinamibacterales bacterium | reverse complement strand
TGCGCCGGACCCACGACGTCATGAAAGGCGCGCCAAGGGCGCGCCCCGCCGGAGCGGAGCGGGGATCGTGGGCCCCCGCGAGCGACGGCGATGGGGGGTCCGGCGGGGCGAAGCCCCCCGGTTTCTCTTTAGACGTCCGCGCCACGGGTTTGTTCGCCGGTCCGCCGGCCGGCTCACCTGCCGGAGTTGGTGGTTGACGGAAGCCCGAGGCGACGCTTCGACCCGGGCAGGAGATAATCTCGAACAGTGTTCGATCCCGGCCTCGCGGCGCTTGCCGCCATCGGCTTCGTCGCGGCCGTGATCAACGTCATCGCCGGCGGCGGATCGTTCCTGACGCTGCCACTGCTGCTCTTCCTGGGCCTTCCGGCTTCGGTGGCCAACGGCACCAACCGTGTCGGCGTGCTGGCGCAGAACGTGAGCGCGGTGCTCGGTTTTCACAGGCACCAGGCGCTTCCCCTGCGCTGGGCGCTCGGCGTGAGCGTGCCCGCCGTGGCCGGGGCAGCGCTCGGTGTCTGGGCGGCGCTCCTCGTCCCGGATGTCGCGTTCAGGCGGATTCTGTCGCTGGTGATGCTCGCGATGACGTTCGGGACGCTCCTGCGGCGATCACGCTCGAGTGCCCCCGTCCAGGAGCTTCGGCATCCCTGGCACTGGACGATGCTGGCGGGATTCTTCGTCACCGGCGTTTACGGAGGCTTCCTTCAGGCGGGGGTCGGTTTCCTCTCGCTCGCGATGACCTCCCTCGCCGGGCTCGACCTGGTCCGCGGCAACGCGGTCAAGGTGTTCACCGTCATGCTCCTGACGCTGCTCTCGCTCGCGGTGTTCGCCGGCACGGGACACGTGGACTGGCCCGCCGGCGCCGCTCTCGGCCTCGGCAACCTCCTGGGCGGCATCGTCGGCGTTCGCGTGGCGGTGCTGAAGGGCCACAGATGGCTCGAACGCGTCGTGACCGCCACGATCGTCGTGTTCGCCGTGCTGCTCTGGATAACCGGATGAACAGGTCAGGCCGCAGAAAACCGGCCTGGACGGCAATGGGAAGTTGGGAATGGAAAACCGCTCGGATCGGGCGCTTCCTTTTTCCCACCCGCTTCCCCTGCAGGCTGCGTCTTGCAGCGTCCTGTAGAAAGACAGCGCCTCACTCAGCCCGCAGCGTCTCCCACGGGTCTACGGCCGCCGCGCGCGCTGCGGGTAGCCAGCAGCCGATCACGGCGCACCCCGCGGCCAGCATGGCGACGGCAACGATCGTCGGCACGTCGCCGGGCCGGACGCCGAACAGGAGGCTCGAGAGTACCTGCGTGAGCGCGACTGCGGCGAGGGCTCCAGATCCAATGCCGATGAGCGCGACCGCAAGGCCCTGGGTCAGTACGCCGCGGAAGACGCTCGACGGAGAGGCCCCCAGCGCGAGGCGAACGGCGATCTCGCGCCGGCGCTCCGTCACCGACGCCGACATCGCGGCGAACACGCCTGCGCCTGCGAGGACGATCGCCACGCTCGCAAACAGCCCGAGCGCGACCATCGCGAACCTGGTCACGGCCGTGGCCGCCGCGACGTAGTCGGTCGCCAGACGGACGTCGAACACCGGCAGTCCAGACTCGAGCTCCCGAACGATCGCCTGCGCCTGAGCGACGACCGCCAGGGGATCGGCGTCCGTCAGGACGCATGCATACATCGTCCGCTGCGGCGACTGCGCATGCGCCAGATAAACCTGCTCACGTTCCTGCGCGAGGGGGCTCGTCTGACGCACGGGGATGATGACGCCGACGACCTCGCCCCAGCCTGGAGCGAACACGCCGTCTCTGAAGACCTCCACCTTGATCGACTTGCCCAGAGCCGATTCACCAGGCCAGGCGCGGGCCGCGAGCGTCGTGTCGACGACGACTGCGAGCGGACGATCCACTCGATCGCGGCTGTCGAGCACACGTCCGGTGACGAGGCGAACGCCCATCGCCTCGAACCAGCCGGGCGTGACGGTCCGGTAGTCTGCCGCGGCGTGTCCCCACTGCACCTCCCCCTCGCGTGTCCGGTACGCATAAGCGCGGGCGCGCATCGGATGCCCGACGAGCGGTGGGCTCACGGTCGCGCCAGCCGCCCGGACGGACGGAACCTGCCGGAGCCGTTCGTCGAGCTGCCGATAGAACTCCGCGATCGCCGGCCCGGCGCTGGTATACGGGTATCGGATGTCGGGAAGCGAGACCCGCATCGACACGACTCCCTCGGGTTCGAATCCCAGATCGACGGCGTTGATCCGGACCATGGTCTGCACGAGGAGCCCGGCACCGGCAAGCAGCACGACTGCGAGCGCGAACTGAGCGAGGACGAACACCCGGAGCGCGGGGTGTGGCCGTCCGATTCCGCTGCGCATCAAGTGGTGAACCCGGGGCGGGCATCGGGAGGCATGCCCCGACGCCGCGATACCGATCAGCATCGTGACACCCAGAGCGGCGAGCGCAGCGAGCACGACGGCTGGCGCGTCGAGCGAGACGTTCTGGAGCCTCGGAATCCCGCTCGGATCCAGGTAGCGGAGCAGGGCCAGCCCACCGTCGGCGAGCCAGAGCCCGGCCGCTGCGGCAATGCTCCCGAGCAGGAGGTGCTCGGTCAGCAACTGGCGCCAGAGCCGCCCACGCCTCGCGCCCAGCGCAAGTCGCATGGCGAACTCCGGGGATCGCTGCATCGATCGGATCAGCAGCAGCGTTGCGGCGTTCGCGCACGCGATGGCCAGCACCAACCCGACCACGCCGAGGATCACCAGGAGTGCCGGCCGTACGGGCGCGACCAGCGCCGCCGCAAGCGACGCCGCCCGCAGCGAGAAACCGGAGCGTGCGTACTCGGCTGTCTCCTGCGCGATCGTCGAGCCAACGCTCGTCAAGTCGCCGTCCCGCTCGGTGTCGCTGACGCCGGGGCGCAGACGCGCGACAACGGTGAAGACGCGAAACGTCCGGGAGAGCCGCTCCAGTCCCTCCCCCCAGGGCAGCCAGGCCGCGATCGAATCCGGCACGCCATCTTCGGGCGGGAACAGCATCTGAAAGCGCGGCGCCATGACGCCGACGACAGTTCGTGGCTCGCCGTCGAACTCGATCCGGCGGCCGACGATCGAGGGATCCGAACCGAACCGCTCCCGCCACAGAACGTCGCTGAGCACGATGGTATCGCTCCGCAGGTGCTCATCCAGGCTCGGCAGCCTGCCAAGCTGAGGGCTCACGCCGTAGGCCTCGAGGAACCCGGGCGTGATCCAGCCAATCTCGATCTCCACGGCGGAGTCAGAGCCTCCGAGCACGCCGGGACGTGTCCACACGGCCCCACCGGCCTCGACGGTCCGGGCACGGTCCATCAACGCCACCACCTCCGGGCCCGACAGCTGCGCAACCGGCTGGTTCTGCCCGTGCAGGCTGGCTCGTACAACGATCAGCCGGTCCGGACGGGCGTACGGCAGGGGCTCCAGCAACACGGCATGAACGACGCTGGCGATGAGCGATGTGGCCGACAGGCCGAGGGCGAGCGTCAGGACGATGACCGCGGCGAGCAGTGGACGCGCCCGCCAGACGCGAACCGCGAACCGGACGTCATGGAGCATCGGCTCGATCATCGTCACCTCGCGCCTGCGGCTCGATCAGACGGCCCAGATGCAGCCGGGCTCGAGCAGGAGTTACCCGGGGTGACGCGAGCGAAAGCCAGAAGAATGCCAGCCGGTGCGGCTGAGACCGGGGCGGAAATCGAACAATCTCCCCCGTCGCCCCACGTCCGCTCGACTGGGCGCCGCATCCGACCCTCGAAGTGAGCCGGATCCGAACAGGCAGTGACCGGGTGCGGTCAGAGAACGCGGAGGGACCCCCGCGAAAGAATGCCGGCACCGGCCTGGACCGCGGTTGCGATGGCCGCGCTACGGATCTCGCCCTGCGGGACGTTCAACCCGCTGAATGCCTGCACGCGACCTGCTGTCGTGCAGGTGGGACATTGGCAGAGCCTACGCGGTCGAAAACCGGGTTTCGAAACCACGTCCCGATGATTCCGCGCATTCCTCGGATACGCGCGACTCGTCACCGTCTACGTCGAACTCGAGGAAGAGGTATTCGTTCAGTTCGGTCTTGAGACTGTCCATTGAGATCAGGCTCTCACCGCTGCGATCCCCCGGACGGCGTGGCGTCGCTCAGCCATCCTCGGAGCAGCCGTGCCGGCACAGCGCTCGTGCCGGCGACCGTCGGCTCGTCCGACCTCGCGCGAGTCATCGCGCCGTGCTGCCGAACGTCATGCGATGACCGTCTGGTGTCCGCAGGGCGAACTCCCGCATTCCCCACGGCTTCGTCTCTGGCGGGGTCGCTATGGGTGCCCCGCGTGAGACGAACTCGGCGTAGAGCCCGTCGATGTCGTCCACGTTGACATACGCGACGTATGAATGATCGCCGAGTTCGGCCGCCGGCACGGCGTCCGGGCACTCGCCCAGCCCGACCCGGAAACTATCCCGGGAAAGCCAGCTCCAGCCGTCCGACCCGTCACCGAAATCGCGCCGGAAGCCGAGGGCGTTGACGTAGAAGTCGGTGGCAGCGCGAAGGTTTCGAACCGCCAGAATGAGCCGAGTTCCTTCGAGTCGAGCCATCGCCCCGGCCTCCGGTTGATCCCTAAACCTTGCCTAAACCCTGGCTGAACCAGAACCTAACCCCGACGCCCCGGAATTCATTTGACTCGCGCATGCACGAACCGACGGTGAGCACGATGCTCACGATGGTACGAAGGGACGATGAGTGTTTTCGCTCAGGGGATCATCGTGTCATCGTCGCCTCGTGTTCATCGTATTTGCAACTGAGTACCGGGGTTAGAACGGGAGCAAGACGCACCCCGTCGACGAGGACCTCTATATAACCGCGGACGCCGAAGCGTTCGTCCAATGGCACGGCGGCCAGCTCACGTGGGCCCAGGCCACCCGCGAGGGCCGCATCGAACTCGGCGGGCTCCCGGCGCTAGTCAGAGCCTTTCCGACCTGGAACGCCCGCAGCCTGTTCGCCCACATCAGGCCGGTCGCCCGCACCGGCCCCGATCACGCGGGCTGACCATCACCGTGCTGACGACCGCTCCGCCTGTTCGCTCGCTGCCGGGAGCGCAGGGGCGGCAGCCGTCGGCGGCTTCACGCCCCCCTCCATTGGATGTCAGCCTCCGCTGCTCCACGCCCCCTACTCGCGGCGGAGCTGAAAAAAGGCGAGGACGTACCCATCGGCATCGGTGACCTCGAACCCCCACAGGCCCTCGTCTATGAACGACAACTTCTTGACGAACGAGGCGCCTCGCTGGCTGAACTCGTCGAAGAGCGTATCGGGGTCCAGGGTGTAGATGTACGCGTCCCAGCGAGCCCATTCGTGCCGGGTGTGGTTGGGCTGGGGAAGCACGTCGGGCAGGATCGCCTTCAGCATGATGCCGATGCCATCCCGGGTCACTCCGGCGTAGTAGGGGTCGTCAGGTGGGCCTTGGAAGTCGAGCTGAAACCCGAGGCGCTCGAGGTAGTACGAGATCGAGACCTGCAGGTCCTTCACGATGAAGAACGGGCTGATCGACGCGAGATTTCTGTTCGCCCCTTCGCCCTTCGCACGATCGGCAGCGACGCGGGTCGAGTTCGTGGCCATGGCTGATGAACCTTTACTTCAAGGGGAGTTTCCTGCCGGCCAGGAGCAGTTCAATCGCCTCCCCAATACGCCGCTGGCGCGTCTCATGTCTCTTGGCCATGTGAATCCAGACCACGAAATCACGCCGATTCCTGGCCGAGAGTGTCTGAAAAAAAGCCCAGGCTCTGCCCTGTGTCTTGAATGCCGTGGCGATGTACGCCGGGAGTTCGGGAATCCTCGGCCTTGCCGCATAGCGATTCGCGGTCGGTGCCGCGGCGAGGCCCGGTGCCGCGAGGAGACCGGCGGCCCGAAGCTCCTTCCAGCGTTTCCGGTTGGGCTCGGACCATTTGCTCGTCGGCCGGCGCGGCGTGACCTTAATCGCGTAGAGCGTGTCGTCCAGGCGTTTGACCAGGCTGTCGATCCAGCCGAAGCAGAGCGCCTCGCGCACGAGGTCGTCATAAGACATGGCTGTGACACCGGTGTGGTGCTTGTGTCGGAGGAGCCAGATGCCAGGACTGGACGCGTGATGCTTCGCGAGCCAGCGCCGCCACTCTTCCCGAGTTCGCACGTCCAGATGGATCAGCGTTCCCGCCATGGTCTGCCACCTGCCACGACCGGTTCGCCCGTCGCGTGCATAGAATGTCAGATCAGCGATCCCGACGTTCTGAAGAACTTCAACGTGTGGTCAGGGCCCGGGACGTTCGTTAACGGCGTCGAGGGAACCGACGGCTTCATCGTCGATTGGGGCGCCGGCGCGGTAACTGACCGCCCGAGTGGACTTCGCCTGTTCGAGTTGTCGTTCCACGTCAGGTACGCAAATCGGCCCGTCCGCCAGCAGGCGGACCACCTCGCCTACGTCGTCTCGTACGCAGTCGATCCGGAGACCGGTCAGGGCTACGTCTATCTGCCCGGAGAATCCGACGCGCCCTATCGCCTCAACACGACAGCGATCTATCGCGGCTGCGAGGGCAACTGGTTTCGGGCGAGCGCAGCCTGGCAGACTGCCTTCCGGACCTTCGTGCGCGGCTGATGTCTGACCGCGATCAAAGCCGACCCTCTCCTCAGAACACGACCGTGACCTCGTTGGAGCAGTTCGCCGTGCCGGCTTCGCAGACCTGGTACGTGTAGCTGCCCTTGCTGGTGAAGCTGTCGCTGTAGGCGCCGTCGTTGGCCGTGCTGACACGGAGCGAGCCGTTGCGGTAGATGTCGACGCTCGACGATGCCGTGACGGTCCACGCCAGATCCACTTTTTTGCCGCGCCTGGTAGCGCTCAGGACAATGTTCACGGGTGGTGGGGGCGGGGGCGGCGGCTCGAGGCCAGAGAGGATGTCGAGGGCCGCCTGCGCGCGTACGAGGCCGTAACCGAACGACGTGTCCCGACCCGGCACTCCAAGATCTTCTGCGGATGCCGTAAGGGCATTGCGGACATCGGCGTTCGTCTTGCCCGGATAGTGGCTCCAGATGAGCGCGGCAACTCCGGCGACGTGAGGCGTGGCCATCGACGTGCCGTTCCACGCCTCGTATCCGCCGCCGGTCTCGTCGCGATAGCTGACCACGATGCTCTGCAGCCCATTCTTCGCAACGAGGATCTGCCCGTCCTCCTGACTGATGCCGATGGCGGGAATCTGGCTCGGGCTGAGCAGCGTGCCGACGAAGCCGCCAGGCACGTTGTTGTAGATCACAGCCGCCGCGCCGCCTCCGGCATGGACGTTGGCAACTTTGTCCGCGAAATAGATGTTTCCTCGCTGGCACAGCACGACCTGGCCACTCCAGGAACCAACCGAGTCACAGAGCCCGCCGTCGGCAAGAGTGCCTGACACGCCGCCGCTTCCGGTGCGCGCGGCGAACTCGAGCCACGTGCCGTTGTAAGTCCCGTTGTCAACAGTCACCGAGTTCTCTTCGAGCCAGGGAATCGTGGACAGCACGCCGACGCCGGGCCCCGCCAGCTCGACGTCGGGGTTTCTCTGCGAGAAGGTGGCGAGGGCCTTGTTCTCGTCGACGGCGGCCACCGAGACCACCGAGCCGTAGCCTGCCGGGTACGAAGTGCTCGTGTTGCCGGAGTTACCAGCCGCGGCGATCGACAGCACGCCGGCGTTGTAGGCGTCGTCGAACGCGTTCCCCTCCACCGTGCTGTAGATCGGCCCGCCGAGGCTCATGTTGACGACGTTCGCGCCAGCCGACCGGCATTGGTTGAGCGCCGCAACGAGGTCCGACGAGTAGGCCCAGCCGCAGCTGTCGCCGAAGACCTTGACGATGTGAAGAGAGACCACGCCGCTTGGCAGCACCCCGAGCACGCCCAAACCGTTCTGACCGAGCGCCGCAATCGTGCCGGCCACATGGCTGCCGTGACCGCACCGATCCACCGACCACTCACCCGCGGGGCCGCCGTCCACGCCGGTCACGTTTCCTCCGGCTGGCAGATCCGGCTGGCCGAGCGAGTATCCCGAGTCGATGATGCAGACCCTCCGATTCGCGGCACCAGCATCGCTGACCAGATCCGCCTGCACCATCGTGATGCCATACGGGATGGTCTCAGCCAGCGGGAACCGCTCCGGATCCAATTCGATGCTCGTCACCTGGGGATGTGCCCGCAACCCGGCGAGCGCCGCTTCTGGCAGCCACGCGGCCAGCGCCCGGTACTGCGGAAACTCGTGAACGACCTCCCCGCCAACCGCCCGCACCGCGGCGGGCACCTCGGGTCCGGGTCGGCTGACCTCGACGAGGTAACGACGTTGTCCAGGGCGCTGCGGCGCCGATTGGCCCTGCGCCTCGGGATGGGACTGCCAGCCGGTCAACGCGGCTGCCGCAACGCTCAATGCCAGCGCTATTCTGCGAGAGCTCATCGTCCCGCCTCCACGGCTAGCGGCTGTTCCCGAACTCCTGCTGGGTGGGTCCGTCTACCGCAGCAAGGGGCATACCGGAATCGAGCGAAGGCGGGAACCTCCCCAGCTGGTTGGCGATAGCTCGATTGTCGACGAGACAGGGCCTCTTTCCTGCCGGAAGAAGTCGGGCCCCGATCCGAGAAAAGACACCATCCGCGCGTTCAGTTGCCGGCGAAGATCAAATGCCCTCTGAGCCGGTGCGCCGGGCGCGACACTGGCGCCGACCGCCGGCGGGATCAGCGGAGCGGCGCCGCCCGGAGTAGCTCGTCGAAGACGTTGAACGGCAGCACGAGCTGTGCCGTCATCAGGCTCCCGGCTTCTACGGCAGCTTCACGTAGGTCTCCGGAACCGTGAACCCCCAGGTCCTCAACTGGCGTGCCCAGCTGCCGAGGTTGCTCTTCGTGACGCGGACGACGTCCATGGGAATGATCTCCGGAACGTCCTGTTTGAGGTGCACCTTGTCGATGATGCGCTGGACCGACACGTAGCCCCACATGTAGGTCGGCTGGGCGAGCAGGACCGGGGCAAGGCCCTTCTCCACGTAGGCGAGCTGCGCGGGCAGTGCATCCACCGCGACGATCTTGACCTTCGCCGGATCGAGATCCATCAGCCTCGGCGTGAAGAGCGGCCATCCCCCGACCATCGCCCAGCCCTGGATCTCCGGATGTGCCTTCTGCGCGCGCAACACTTCTTCGGCCCCGTCCTTCGCCGTTTCGACGTGCGTGAACGTGCCGACGATCTTGATGCCGGGAGTGACGGCGGCCTCTTTCTTGACACCGTCTGCCCGCCTGCGCAGGTTGGGCGCATCCGGACTGCCCGCGAGAACCGCCACCGCCCCTTTCTTGCGCAGGAGTGTGGCCAGCTCGCGCATCACCGTTTCACCCAACTTTTCATCGTCCACACCGTAGAACGCGAAGCGTTTCGACCCGGCCGCGTCGCTGTCGAACGTCATCACCGGCACCCCGCGGTTGACGGCGTCGTCGATCGCGCCGCTCACCTTGCCGGCGTCGGAACAGGAAATGAGGATGGCGCTCGCCTGTTCCTTGACCGCCTGAGCGATCCGCTCCGCCTGGACCTGTGCGTCTTCGTCGTCTGGCGTCATCCAGACGATCTCGATGGGAATGCCGTGCTTCTGCGCGAGCTCCTGTGCAGCAGCGTCGGCGCCGTTGCGCGCCGACAGGAAGACCGGGTTCTTCGCGCTCTTGGCGATCATCGCGATCCTCAGGCCGGGAGGTCGCTCCGGGGCCGGTGTCGCCGCTGGCGTGCCAGGATCGCCACCGCATCCACTCAGCCAGCCGACCATCAGTACCACAATCAGCGCCGTCGGTCGTGTCTTCATGTTTCGCCTCCCGTGAACTGCCCGTCTCGCCGGACGGTCATCGGGATCTCCGGTTTTGGTTGACGAGTGTCCGTCTTTCGGGTGCCTCCTCCCGCTCGTCGCGGCAATCCATCCCCTGCCAGGATTTCGCTGTCGCGGTCAGTACTGGATCGGCGACCCTCCCGGAAAGTCGCTCCGAATGCGGCCGCGCACCACCTGCGTATCGTTGGTGACGTAGAGGGACCGGCCGGGCCCGAACGCACAGTTCGAGACGCGACCCGCGATGGGGGCGAAGCCGATGTGCTCGCCCTTCGGTGAGAAGACGTAGATCCCGCCGCGGCCGCTCGTCCAGATGTTGCCCGCGGAGTCGGCTTTCATGCCGTCACCGCGCGCGCCCCCAACGCTGTCGCTGGCGACGAACTGCCGCTGTCCCGTCGCCATGCCGGACGTATCGAGATCGATGGCCACCCAGCCCGAACTGTCCGTCGCGTAGAGAATACGGTTGTCCGGCGACAACGCAATGCCGTTCGGGAAGAGGTTGTCGGCAATCAGGTGCACCTGATTGTCGGGCGTCACGCGAAACACGCCGGTGTAGGTCAACTCCCGAAGCGGAGACTTCTGCACGCCCGCCAGGCCGAAGGGCGGATCGGTGAAGTACACGGAGCCGTCGCGCGCGACCACGAGATCGTTCGGGCTGTTGAAGCGTTTCCCCTGGTAGGACTCGGCGAACAGCGCCTTCTGCCGCGTGGCGAGGTCCACTCGCGCCAGGGCCCGAGTTCCGCTGTCGGCGATCAACAACCCGCCACGGCCCAGCGCCAGGCCGTTCGAGCCGGCCTCGCGGAGCGAGGCGGGAATCGGAAAGCCCTGGTAGCCGGACGGGGCCAGGAACACGGTGGTCCGCTTGCCATCCCAGCTGTAGATGGCGTTGCCGGGCACGTCGGAAAAGAGCAGGTGTCCGTCCTCGCCGCCCACCCACACGGGACCCTCGGTCCAGATGTAGCCCGTCGCGATGACGTCGACGCCGCCTTCCAGTGGATTGGCGATGCCGGGGAACGACACGGGCGAGGCCGGTGCCTGGGTCGCCGCCGACGCGCTCCAGACGCTTCCGGCACCAAGGAACAGCGAACTGCCCGCCACACGCACGAAGGACCGTCGGTCTGTCTCCATCCGTCTACCCCTCAAGGAGTGGCTGAGAGTATAGCGGACGGACTGGCCGATGACCTCGCTGAGACTTCAGAGGGGGGCACGCGCCTCATCGCGTGCGAACGAACCTCACCGACCCGGAGGCATCCTGAACAATCCGCGCCAAGAGTCAGTCCGTCCGCAGCGCCACCGCCGGCTCGCTGACGCTCGCGCGTCTGGCCGGTAGGTAGCTCGCGACGAGGACGGTTGCCATCAGTACGAGCGGAAGGACGAGCCACATCGAGACGTCCCAGGGAG
>DASPFV010000304.1:0-8431 GCA_035620975.1 Vicinamibacterales bacterium | reverse complement strand
TTGGCGCGTCAGCAGCTCCGACCGAATCCGCCAGCCGGTGATGTATGCGATCTCGAAGAGCGCGTGATACTCGGTGGCAGATGCTTCAGGATCGCTCGGAACTGATCGGGCTCGAAGAAGCCCTTCCGCACGTTGTGCTGGGCCAGCAGCGAGATGTAGGGCATCGTGGCAACCAAGCCGTGGCGCAGCCCGAGCCGGTACATGCGCGTCAGTGCGGCGAGCTCGCGGTTCAAGGTCGCCGGGGCAGCGCCGTCTTTCCGTTGTTGCGGTAGTCGTTGACGATGAGGTCTTTGAGATCGTCGAACGTGACCTGGTTGGAGAGGACGATCTTGCCGTTCAGCGCATCAGAGACACGCCTCTTGAGGAATTCGATCGCTTTCGGAGCGTTTCGCGTACGCCGTCGCCTCGCGAATCGTGCGGCCGCCGACGACGTACTCGATGTACCAGTTCTTCGTGCGCTTTTTTCGGCCGTGTGCGTCGCGGTAGGTGCGCTGGAAGACGCAGCCGGCGCCTTTTTGCCCTCGGGCCGTGGTTCGGCCTCCCGTTCCCGAACAGCGTACCTTTCCTGCCAGTACAGAAAGCGGCCAGATCGCCCCGGGTGGGCGATGTCGAAATTTGCCCAGTATTTAGTGGTTATTTGGTGCCGGAGGTGGGAATCGAACCCACACGGGGGGTGACCCCCACGGGATTTTGAGTCCCGCGCGTCTGCCAGTTTCACCACTCCGGCACAGGAGGGAAGCCCCCAGTATACCAACCAATTTCAATCCGGACGGTTCGTTCGCGCCTGGGGATCAGACTTCGATTGATCACGAGCGCCGGGTCGTGGATGCTCGCCCGGACGGCGGCCGAGCCGCGCGGAAGCCGGACCGACGACACGATGCAGACGCAGGGGTTCTGGCGTGGCTCGGCGGGTCGCCGATGATCGCGCGATTTCGGATCCGCGACAATCGGCGTTCATCCGCCTTCGCCTTGCGGCTCCGGCGAGACGGGTCCGCGTCTCGTGAAGAGTCCCGGCCGCGCGCATCCGCGATAGGACAACCTCCGCGGGACAGCCAGCGGCACGGCTTCGACCCAAGTCCTTCGTTCGCAGGCCTGGCATGGCCACCGCCCTATAATCGAGGCATGTTGTCGGGTGCCCCCGGCGCCGACCTGGTGGAGCGGGGACTGCAGGATCTCGCACGGCGGACCGAGACGGTCGAGGCCCTCCTGGTCTCGATTGGCGCCCCGCGCCTGCGGCACCTGGGAATCGTCGTGACGGACCCCTTCCCCGATCCCGAGCGGCGCCTGTACGAGCGGCTCGCCGCCGAAGACCAGGACTCCGCCCACAGCCGGTACAACGCGCTCATCCGCAGGCTGGTGAGCTTCGAGCGGGCCGTCGAGTGCGCGCAGCCGCGGACCTGAACAGGATTCGCCGCTTCATGCGCGCGCTCGGCGATGCGGCGCGCGGCGACGCACGCGTCTATTTCACCGGTGGAGCAACGGCCGTCCTCCACGGTTTCCGCACGAGCACTCTCGACGTCGACGTGAAGTTCGTGCCCGAGCGGGACGAGCTGTACCGCGCCATTCCCGGGATCAAGGAACGCCTCGCGCTCAACGTGGAGCTCGCCTCGCCGGCCGACTTCATTCCCGTGCGGCCCGACTGGGAGGATCGGAGCCCGTTCATCGGGCGCGAGGGGCGGGTCGCCTTCCACCATTTCGATCTGTCGGCGCAGGCGCTCGCGAAGATCGAGCGGGGCCACGCGCAGGATCTCCAGGACGTGAGCCAGCTGCTGGACCGCGGGCTCGTACAGCGCGAGGAACTGCGGCGGTACTTCGAAGCCATCGAAGCCGGGATGTACCGGTACCCGTCGATCGACGTTCCCTCCTTCAGGTCGAGGCTGGCCCGGGCACTGGAACGCTGACCTGCACGCCTGCGTGGGCGCTTGCTCCGCCGCTCCGGATCCGACATCATCTGCGGCAGATACAGAAAGGACTCGAACATGTCGAGCTCGCCCTCCCGGATCCTGGCCGGGATTGCCGTCGTCGCCGCAGTGATCGGCCTGGCCGTCGCCGGTATCGGCATCTCCGCCTCCGGACTGCCGGTCCAGGCGCCCGCGAAGCCGGCTCAGCCAGCACCGCTGGCGATCGGTTCACCGGCACCGGACTTCAGCCTGCCCGGCATCGACGGGAAGACCTATTCACTCGAGACGTTCAAAGGGAGCAAGGTTCTCGCCGTCATCTTCACCGCCGTCCATTGCCCGACGGCGGAGGTCTACGAGGCCCGCATCCAGCAGCTCGTCGCCGACTACCGCGACAAAGGAGTGGCGTTCGTGGCCATCCAGCCCAACAACGCCGAGGCGGTCCGGCTCGACGAGATGGGCTACACGGATCTGGGCGACTCGCTGGAGGACATGAAGATCCGCGCGGAGTACCGCCAGTTCAATTTCCCGTTCGTCTATGACGGCGAGACTCAGGAGGTGTCGAAGAAATACGGGCCGGTTGCCACGCCGCACATCTTCGTCTTCGACGAGAAACGGCTCCTGCGGTATCACGGGCGGATCGACAGCAACCCGCGCGAGGCGCTCGCGAAGGTGCCGGACGCCCGCAATGCGATCGACGCGGTGCTCGCCGGAACGGCCGTGCCGCTCGACCGGACGCCCGCGGTGGGCTGCTCGATCAAGTGGCTCGACAAGGCCGCCGTCAACAGGGAGCGCGAAGGCTTCAAGAAGGAGCCGGTCACGGTCGAGAAAATCGACGCCGCGGGCGTGCGGGCGCTCCGGCAGAACGCCACGGACAAGACTGTCCTGCTCAACGTCTGGGCCACCTGGTGCGCGCCCTGCGTGGAAGAGTTCCCCGACCTGATGAACACGTGGCGGATGTACCGCCGCCGGCCGTTCCAGCTCGTTACACTCAGCCTCAACTACCCGGACGAGGAAAGCGCCGTCCGGAAGTTCCTGGAGGCGCAACTCGCGTCAGCCCGGAACTACATCTCGGGCACGATGGATCCGTACGAGCTGATGAAGGCCGTGGATCCGGACTGGGACGGCGGGGTGCCGTACTCGATGGTCATCGCGCCGGGCGGGAAGGTGCTCTACAAGGGGAACGGCCGGCTCGACATCCTCCAGACGCGCCGCCTGATCCTCGCGAGCTTTCCTGACGATGATTACGTCGGGCAGAACGCATACTGGAACCGCCGCTAGCGGTGGAGTTCCAGGTTCGAGGTTTCCAGGTTCAGGGTTCCCTGCCCGCGGCGCGCCGTTACAGTCCGCTCCTCTTGAGCGCGTACTCGATCGATTCGGTCGGAACCGTGTACTCCGCCATCGCGGCGTTGCCCCGGTAGTCGATGTCCTTGATGCCGATCTCGCTCGTGTAGAAGGCATCGACGGTCATGCGCCGGGCCCACGAGAAGAACTCGATTCCGGGCTCGAGTTCGGGCGTCCGGTTGCGGCGATAGGCGACGAGATCCAGAAGGGCCGTCTGTTCGGCGGTGGAGGCCGAGACGAAATCGGCGGCTCCCCGGCGCCTCATCTCCGCATCCAGCCAGGCCAGGCCGTCGCTGTAGATCAACTTCAGCCGATCGCTGGCGCCCGCGAGCGTGTCGATCCAGGCGGCCGCGCCGGCGGCCAGCGCGCCCGGGGCGCCGTTCTCCACCGGGATGATGAGATCCGTGAGGCGCTCGAGCGTTCGGTACTGGTGCGCCGTGAGCGCCACGGGCGTGTAGACGCCGCCGGAGACGGCGCGGGTCTCAGCAGCCACCCGGTGCACGTCCTGCGCGGCCAGGCGATCCACCGTCCCCGTCGCGACGAGGGCGAGCGCGAGCCGGCGCAGCGCATCCCGCCTCGAGATGCCGTCGACCCGCGCGAGCGGCGTCTCAGACATCGCCCTTCCTCATCGCTTCTGCGAGATATTCGGCGGTCCGCCAGGCGAGCGCCACGATCGTGTGCGTCGGGTTCTTGTCCGGATTGCTGACGAACGGCGCGCCGTCGGCCACGAAGAGGTTCTTCACCTCATGCGCCTGGCAGTACCTGTTCAGCACGCTCGTCTTCGGATCGTCTCCCATCCGTACGGTGCCGACCTCGTGGATGATCGCCCCGCCCCGGGAGATCGGCGGCCGCGCCGGGCCCGCCGGCTGCGCGCCGGCCTGACCGCTCCGGACCTGGCCGCCCATCGACTCGAGGATGGCGCGGAAGGTCTGCTGCATGTGCCGCACCTGGTTCAGCTCGTGATCGCTCCAGGCCCAGTGGAACCGCAGAACCGGTATGCCCCAGCGATCCACGACGCCAGGGTCGATCTCGCAGTACGACTGCTCGTTCGGGATCATCTCGCCGCGCCCGGAAAGGCCGACCGACGCCCCGTATTCGTCCCGAATCGCCTGCTTCATGGCCACGCCGTACCCTTCGTGGCGATTGACGATGCCGGTGAAGGAGCCGACGCCGGGCATGCCATAGCCGCCGCCGACCTCGATGTGGTAGCCGCGCGGAAAGCCGAGGTCCTTGCCCTCCCACAGCCACCAGGGAATGTAGATGTGCCCGCCGTAGCCGTCGGAGTTGTACCGCGGCATCCCGGAGAGCGCCGGCACGAAGGCCGACGCGCTGGAGCCGACGGTGTCCATCAGGTAGCGGCCGACGGTGCCGGACGCGTTCGCCAGCCCCTGCGGGTGGCGGGAGGATTTCGAGTTGAGGAGCAGCCGCGCCGACTCGCAGGCGCTGGCGGCGAGGACGACCGTGCGGCAGCGGACGGCCTTCTCGCTGCCGTCCGTCCTGTCGACGTAATTGACATCGCGCACCCGCCCGGTCGCATCCGTCGTCAACTCGCGCGCCATCGCGTTTGCGACGATCTGCACGCGCCCGGTCTGCATGGCGGGGAAGATCTGGACGTAGCTCGACGCGTAGTTCGAGGCGGTCATGCAGCCGCGCCCGCACTGGCCGCAATAGTGGCACGGTGGGCGGCCGTTGGTCGGACGCGTGATGACGGCCTGGCGCCCCGGCACGGCGCGGATGCCGAGCTTCGCGCACGCCCGCTGCACGAGCACGTCGTGCGCCCGGAGGGCTGCCGGCGGCTGGAAGATGCCGTCCGGCGCGCTCCGGATGCCCTCGGCCGTTCCCGTCACCCCGATGAACCGCTCCGCCTTGTCGTAATAGGGCGCGAGGTCCTCGTAGCCGATCGGCCAGTCCCAGCCCAGGCCGTCCCGCGATCGGGGCTTGAAGTCGTAATCCGAGAACCGGAGCGTGACCCGGCCGTAGTGATTCGTCCGGCCTCCGAGGACCCGTGACCGGAACCAGGAGAAATCGCTTCCTGGCGCGACCGTGTACGGCTCGCCTTCGAGCTGAGCCCCGCCGAACGTTGCGCTGTAGGTGAACGGCGAGCGGCCGAAGTAGCCTTCGGCGCGCGGGCCGACGCCGCGGTGCGGCACCTGGTACGGCCACACGTGCTCTTTCAGGTCCGACATCGCGAGCATCGGGCCGGCTTCGAGCAGGAGCACGCGGAGTCCGAGATCCGCCAGCACCTTCGTGACCGTGCCTCCGCCCGCGCCCGATCCAATCACGACCACGTCGTGGACGGTGGGTTCCTGCCGGATCCGGGACATGTGGATGTGGAGTCTAGCGGATAAGCTTTCTGCTGTCAGCTCTTGGACTGCGCGTCTTGGACTGAGTGGACTGAGCGCCTTCGTCCCTGAGCCCCGAGCCGATAGTCCAGAGCCCTGAGCCAAGAGCCGAGAGCCGAGAGCCGAGAGCCGGGAGCCGCTGGGAGTATAGTCTCGATAGGGCGTTCAGCCCGGGAGGAGCCGCATGAGAGCCATGATCACGATGCTGCTGGCAGCCGCCACCGGCGGCGCGCTCCTCCTCGCCAGGCAGGAGAACGGCGGCATGCCCGATTTGCGGCTCATGACGATCGATCCCGGCCACTTCCATGCCGGCCTCGTGCAGAAGGAAATGTACCCCGGCGTGGCGAAGCGCGTGGATGTATACGCGCCGCTCGGGCCGGACCTGCTCGAGCACCTCAACCGGATCAGCGCGTTCAACCGCCGCGCCGAGTCGCCCACGGCCTGGGAGCTGGACGTGCACACCGGGTCGGACTTCTTCGAGCGGATGCTCCGCGAGCGGCCCGGCAACGTCGCGATCTTCTCCGGCCGGAACCGCGGGAAGATCGACCGCATCGTCGCCTCGGTCGGGGCGGGGCTGCACGTCCTCGCCGACAAGCCCTGGATTCTCACCTCGGCGGACCTGCCGAAGCTGGAGGCCGCCCTGTCGCAGGCGGACTCGAAAGGCGTCGTGGCGTACGACATCATGACCGAGCGGCACGAGGTCACCAACCGGCTGCAGCGCGCGCTGGTGAACGACGCTGCCGTGTTCGGCGAGATCAACAAGGGATCCGAGAGCGAGCCCGCTGTCTACATGGAGAGCGTCCACCATCTGAAGAAAGTGGTCGCGGGCGCGCCGAACATCCGTCCACCGTGGTTCTTCGACACGGCCGAGCAGGGAGAGGGACTCAACGACATCGGCACGCACCTGGCGGACCTCGTCCAGTGGACGCTCTACCCGGATCAGCCGCTCGACTACCGCGCCGACATCCGCGTGCTGTCGGCGCAGCGATGGCCGACGTGGATTCCCGAGGCGGACTTCCGTACGGTGACCAATCAGCCGAAGTTCCCAGCCAGTCTCGCTGGTTCGGTGAAGGAAAGCCGCCTCGAGTACTTCTGCAACACGCTGGTGACGTACACGCTGCGCGGCGTGCACGCGAAGCTGAACGTGATCTGGGATTGGGAAGCGCCCGAGGGCGCGGGAGACACGCACTTCGCGGTGTATCGCGGCACACGCGCGCGGATCGAGGTGCGTCAGGGCAAAGCCGACAAATACCGGCCGGAGCTGTACGTGGTACCGGTGGACACCGGCTCCAGGGCCGCGATTCTGAAGGCGCTGCAGGCACGCGTGGCCGCGCTCCAGTCGGAGTTCCCGGGCATCGCTGCCGGGGACCGCGGCGCCGATCTCCACGTGTCCGTTCCCGACAGGCTCCGCCTCGGCCACGAGGCGCACTTCGCAGAGGTTACATCGGCGTTTCTCGGATACGTCCGCGATCGCGGCACGCTTCCGGCCTGGGAGCGGCCGAACATGCTGGCGAAGTATTACCTCACCACCACGGGCACGGAGGTGAGCCGCAAGAGTCCCAGCGAGCCGGCTCCGCGGATCGCTCCGCGGTGAGCCAGAGCCCAGAGCCCAGAGCCCACAGCCCTCTATCCCTCATTCGAGCATCTCGATCTCGTGCCGCTCCTCCGCCCCGGACCGCAGGTCCGGGTGGCGCATCAGGAACCTCGCACACGCGTTCCATCGCAGCAGCGCATCGTCGTTCCCGGCCGGGCGCAGCGCTTCGGCCTGCTCGAAGTGCTTCATGGCCTCCATGAGCCAGTCGTGAGCGCCGTGAACCGCGGCGTAGCCGGCGTGCGCCACCTGCGCCTTGGCGCGCCGCTCGGCGATGATGCCCGCGTAATACGCGCGCTCGTAGTCGCTCTGGAGCCCCGGGACGAGCCCCTGCGCCCGGCCGTAGGCGCCGGGGTCGGAGCCGAACTGGTCCGTCAGCGCCAGGATCAGGGAGATGCGGGCAGCCTGGTTGCCCGGCTCGATTTCGAGCACGTCGAGGCAGATGCTCTCCGCCTCACCCGGCTCGTTCAGCAGGCGGTAACGTTCGGCCTTGGCGAGGGCCGACTGGACGGCGTCCCGGGAGAGTGGCTTGAGCGTGTACATGGGAGCCTCCTGCGTTTGCGTCAGGCTTTTGCTGTCTGAGGGCGACTAACTGACATACAACCCGCTCAACCCCTGAACACGCGCAGCAGGCGCGTGACCGGATCGTAGAACCGATCGACCACGCGCTCCTTGAGCGGGATGATCGCGTTCTCGGTGATCGTGATGTGCTCCGGGCAGACCCTGGTGCAGCAACGCGTGATGTTGCAATAGCCGATGCCGTCGCGCTCCCTCAGGGTGGAAATGCGGTCGGCCGTATCGAGCGGGTGCATCTCGAGCGCGCCGACGTACAGCAGGAACCGCGGGCCGATGAACTCGCCGTGCAGGTGGTGATCCCGGAGGATATGGCACACGTCCTGGCAGAGGAAGCACTCGATGCACTTCCGGAACTCCTGCACCCGGTCCACCTCCCGCTGGCTGATCCGCCACGTCCCGTCGGGCGCGTCCGGCGGTCTCGGGGTGAAGGGCGTGATGCTCTGCTTGACCGAGTAGTTCCAGGAGACGTCGGTCACGAGGTCCTTGATGAGCGGGAACGATCGCATCGGCTCGACCGTGACGGGCTCGTTCAGGTTCAGGCTGTCGAGCCGCGTCATGCACATGAGGCGCGGATGACCATTGATCTCGGCGGAGCAGGAACCGCACTTGCCGGCCTTGCAGTTCCATCGGACGGCGAGGTCGGGCGCCTGTTCCGCCTGGATCCGGTGAACGGCGTCCAG
>DASPFV010000303.1:0-31693 GCA_035620975.1 Vicinamibacterales bacterium | reverse complement strand
AGACCATCCGCCCGACGATCACCGCGTCGGTGACCGCCAGCACCGGCGGTGTGTCGACGATCACCCAGTCGAACGGGCCGTTCTGCAGGTGGTCGATGAAGAGCTGCATCCGGGGCGAGGCCAAGAGCTCCGACGGGTTCGGCGGCAGGCGGCCCGCCGAGATCACGAAGAGGTTGTCCTCGCGCGTGCGCTGCACGGCGTCGCGGACGCGCGCCTGACCCACGAGCACGTGTGACAGCCCCAGCTCGTTTCCGACGCCCATGGCCTTGTGCAGCCCGGGCCGGCGCAGGTCGGCGTCGACGACGAGCACGCGGGAGCCGCCCAGCGCCAGCGCCATGGCCAGGTTGCACGCCGTCGTGGTCTTTCCTTCGAGCGGCTGACTGCTCGTGACCGCGATGACGCGCGGACCGCCGGCACTGCCGGTGAACACGAGCGACGTCCGGAGCGACCGGAACGCCTCGCCGAAGTCGTGCGGCACCGGCTCGGAGAGCAGAGGCACGTGCTCGCCGCGCACCGCCGGCACGAGCCCCAGCATCGGGAGCCCGAGTCGTTTTCCGACGTCCTCGGGGGTCTTCACCGTATCATCCAGGTACTCGAGCCCGAACGCGAGCCCGACCGCCACGATCAGGCCGGCCAGCAGCGCCGTGAACCACTCCTTGCGCGCATTGGGCGAGAACGGCGCGCCCGGCACCTCCGCGCGGTCCATGAGCTGCACGTTGTTCGTCCGGCTGTTGCTGATGACCCGCAGCTCCTTCTCCTGCTGCAGCAGCGACTGGTAGACCTGCCGGTTGCTTTCGGCCTCGCGCTGCAGCACGAGGTACCCGCCGCTCTTCCGGTCGAGATCCATGGCGGCCGTCTTCTGGGATTCCAGCTGAGCGCCGAAGCTGCGCTCCTCGGCGGCCGCCGCCTCGAAGTCGTTCCGCACGGCCTCGATCACACGCGCGCGCTGCGCGTTGAGCGCGGCCCGTGCACTCTCGATCTGCGTGTCGATCTTCGTCATCGCCGGATGGTCCGGGAGATATCGGCTCGAGATCTGCGCCTTCTCCGCCAGCAGCTCGTTGAGACGGGTCTTCGCCTCGACCACGCCAGGGCTGGCCGCAATCACGGGGAACGCGTCAGCCGCGTCCGACGCCGGGTCGACAGACTTGATCTGGCTGAACAGGGCTTCCTTCTGCAGCCGTGCGGTGCGCGCCCGCGTGACCGTCTCGTTCAGCGTGTTCAGCCTCGCGACGACGATGTTCTGACGGTCCTCGAGTGAGAGCGCGTTCTGGTCCTCGCGGTAGCGCGCGAGGGCGGCTTCCGCGTCGCGGACCTTGGCCTCCTGGCGTTTCACTTCCTCGCCGAGCCACGTCAGGTTCTTCTTGATGGTCTCCAGCCGGAGATCGAGGTTCTGCTGCGCGTACTCCTCGGCGAGCGTGTTCGCGGCCAGCGCAGCGAACCGGGGATCGGGCGACGTGTAGGCGAGGGAGACGAGCCGCGTGGCCTTCTCCGGCACGACCTCGAGACCGCCGAGGAACGCGCTGATGAGGGCGCTTTCCGCCGAGGTCTCGTCGGCGGCCGGCGCATCGACCGGCGCGGCCGCCGGTGCACCACGGGCGATCAGGCGCCGGACGGCCGTGCCGATGGCCTGCCGCGTCTCGCGCACCAGGGTGAGCGGCCCCCGGCTCTGCGGCGCCGAGCCGTCGAAGAGCGGGTGCTCGTGCAGCCGGAGCCGCGTCACGACGCGCTTGGCCAGCCCGCGGCTGCGGAGGATGCTGTACTGAGTGTTGTAGTACTGATCCGACTCCTGCCAGAAGAGCGGATCGTTCGCGTTCAGGTTGCCGACGGCCGTGCTCCGCTCATCCTGAATCAGCACCTGCGCGCTCGCCCGGTACAGCGGAATCATCGAGTAGGTCTGCAGCGCGAGTATCCCGACCACGATCACGAATGCGGCGCCGGCGACGCGACGGTGGCGGAAAACGGCCGTCAGACGGTCCAGCGGGTGCACCGGCTGGCTGGCCTGGGAAAGCGGCAGCGGCCCGGCGTCGGGCGCGACCGTCGCGGGCGGCTGCAGATCCTGGGTGTCGAACATGATGCTGCTGCTACTGCGGGCTGGCGGGCAGTCCGCTCGACCCGACCGCCGTGATGCCGACGCTCGACGCGGCGGCAATCGCAACCGCCGCCGCATTGCCGAAGAAACCGGCGAAGAACGACCCCCGCGCGCTGAGGCGCACGACCGTGGCGACCGTCTCGTCCGGCCGGACCCCGAACAGCTCGCCGACCGCCAGGACCTCGTCGTGATCCGACAGCAGCTCCACGGCGTAGACACCGACCTCGACGCGGTCGAACCGAAACCGGCCGCTGGCGTCGGCCCGGGTGGTCGCCACGCCGCGGCCGCTGGTCAGGTCGCGCAGCCTCACCCGCGCACCGGCGAACGGCGTGTTGTCGGCCTTCCAGGCCATCCCCACCACGGTGCCCGGGCTGGTGCCGATCACGCGTGCGGTCTGGCGCGCTTCGATGACGCCCGTTGGCAACCCCGGGGCGAACACCATCGTCCACACCCCGGCCGCCAGGGCGAGCGCCGACCACGCACGTCGACCGGCCTTCACCGTCCCTGACTTCGCGGGGACGGCTTGCGTTGCTTTCATGAGCTCTCGGTGTCAGCGGGTTGCGCAGCGCCGTGCAGAGCCCGCCGCCGAACATGCCCGGGCCCGCTGGCCCTGTAGCAAAGTTCCGGCCGCAGACGCCGCGGCCCACTGCATCCAGTGGCTCGCGCCACGTGACCGTCCGGGGCGCCTTGCGGACCCGAGTGCGCCCGTTCCGCACGCGCATGTCCCAGGACAGGACAGCGCGATCACAAAGCCGTCGCGTCGTCTGCCGGCCCGCCTGACAAAATCCGGCACGAATTGCCGCAAAGTGTCACACCGGGGTTGGTGATAAAGTCCCACGTCGATCATGAGCCGTGACCTGGATGCGTTGACCTCCTCAACGCTCAAACATCTGCGGGACCACTGGTGGAGCGACGCGTTCACGGCGTTTCTCGTCGAGACGCTCAGGCCCCGGCCGGGCAACCGCATCCTTCACGTGGGCTGCGGTACGGGGACAGCCGAGGTCAGCCTCTCCCGGCTCCGGCTGTCGCAGGTCGATCTCTTCGCGGTCGACCTGCTCGTCGATCGCGTCCAGGAAGCGCGGCGCGAGACGCTGGGCAGCAACGCCAGGGTCGGCTACGCTGCGGCCGATGGCAGCCGCCTGCCGTTCCACGACGAAGTGTTCGATTCGACCTACTGCGTCGCCGTGCTCCAGCACATCCGCGACATTCCGCGCGCGCTCGCCGAATTCGCCAGGGTGACGCGCGGCGGCGGGCGGCTGCTCATCGTCGAGCCCGACAATGCGGCCCGCTACTGGTTCAGCTCGGTACCCGCCGGCATGCACGCGTTCGAACAGGCGCGCCGTTTCTTCGCAGGCCTCGCTTCGGCCCGCGGGGAAGCGCCGGCCTCGGCTGTCGGTCCCCTCGTGCCGGGGATGCTCGCGGAGCTCGGCATCGAACCCGTCTCCGTGCACCTGTTCCCGGTCGCGGTCTCTCAGCTCGGCGCACCCCCGAAGGCGTTCTGGGAGTCGCGCCTGGCCGCGGTCCGCCACGCCATCGACCGGGCGCCGCACGAGTCGCTCCGTCGGCTCGGCGCTGACTACCTTAAATCGGTGGAGCAGTACGCGCGCGAGTCGTCGAGCGTGGGCGCCGCGTTCGTCGAGATCCAGCACACGATGCTCTTCGCCACCGTCGGGCAGCGGGCAGAGTGAGCCTGGCGGATGGGAAAGGGGAAAGGGGGAAGGGGAAGGCCGAGGGCGAAGGGGAAAGGGAAAGGTGCGGAGGGCTGGCGCGGATGGGACGAGTACGCGCCGTTCTACGACTGGGAGAACGCGCGGACGGTCGCGCGACGCGACCTCGTGTTCTGGCAGCGCCTGGCCGCCGCACAGGACGGCCCCGTACTCGAGCTCGGCTGCGGGACGGGCCGTGTCGCGATCCCTGTCGCGCGGGCCGGCGCCGCGCTCGTCGGCATCGATCGGTCCGCGGCGATGCTCGCGCGCGCCCGCCGACGGCTTGCGCGCGCCAGACTGCTCGATCGCACGCTGCTGGTGCGCGGCGACATCCGTGCCCTCCCCTTCCGCCGCCGGCGCGGCTTCGCGCTGGTCATGGCTCCCTACGGCATCCTGCAGTCGCTGACGAGCGAACGCGACCTGCTCGCCGCCCTGCGCTCGGTGGCCGCAGTGCTCCGCAAGGGCGCGCTCTTCGCCATCGATCTCGTGCCAGACCTCCCGCGCTGGTCCGAGTACCGCCGCCGGCTGAGCCTTCGCGGGCGGAAAGGTCGCGCGACGACGCTGGCGCTCGTCGAGTCGGTCCGGCAGGATCGCCCTCGGCGCATGACCCGCTTCGATCAGGAATACGTCGTGCGACGGGGTCGGACGCGACGCGTGCACCGCTTCTCCCTCTCGTTCCGGACGCTGTCGGTGCCCGAGGTCTGCCGCCGTCTCGAGCGCGCTGGCTTCCGCATCGACGCCGTGCTCGGCGATTACCGCGGGGGCCCATGGGATGATCGGGCGGACGTCTGGATCATCCTCGCCAGAAAGCGGTAGAGTGCCCCGGATGCGGCCGAGCCCTGACGTCGTGTGGCGCGATCTCGACGGGGAGGCCGTGCTGCTCGATCTCTCGAGCGGCGCCTATTTCGGGCTGAACCAGGTGGGCACGCGGATCTGGCAGCTCCTGGAGGCGGGCCGGCTGCCCGACCAGATCGCTCGGACGATCGTCGAGGAATACGACGTCGATCGTCCTACTGCCGAGCGGGACGTGGCCGCCCTGGTAGACGCGCTCGTGGATCGTCGCCTCATCCGGCGCGACAGTCCGCCGTGAGCGTCATCGCGGGCTGTCTCAGGCTCGACGGCCGGCCGGCGACGGCCGGAGAGCTTGCCCATGCCGGGTCTCCGGACCCCGGCGGCGCGCTCGAGCATCACATCGAAGGGGCCGTCGTGCTCGCGGGGGCCGGGCCGGCACGACCCTGCCGCGATCCCGCGACCGGCTGCGTGATCGTCTTCGACGGCTGCCTCGACAATGACGCGGAACTGATATCGGCGCTTGGCGTCGGGCGGCTGGGAGATCCCGCGCTCGTGCTCGCCGCCCACGACCGTTGGGGCCCCGGCGCCTGGGCCCGTCTCGTGGGAGACTTCGCATTTGCGCTGTGGGATCCCGCGCACGCGCGCCTGACATGCGTGCGGGATCCGATGGGCCAGCGCCCGCTGTTCTACAGCCGCGGCGCCCGCTGCTTTCTCTGGGGGTCGGAGCCCCAGCAGGTCGTCCGGCATCCGGAGTTCACCGGGGGCATCAACGAGGGCGTCGTCGCGGAGTACCTGACGGGTGCGCTGACCACGGTGCACGAGACGATCTGGCGCGACCTGTGGCGGCTGCCGCCCGCGCACGCCCTGGTGCTGGCGTCCGCTGTGCACCGGGTGAGCCGCTACTGGGATTTCGATCCCGAGGCCCGCGTGCATGCCCGGTCGCCGGCGGAGTACGGCGCGCTCTTTCGCGACGTGTTCACCGAGGCCGTCGAATGCCGCGTCCGGGGCAGACCGGGCGTCGGACTGCTGCTGAGTGGAGGCGTCGACTCCTCCTCGGTCGCCGCAGTCGCGCAGACGCTGAGCCGGTCAGGCCGCTGTCCGCCCCCACACGCGCTGTCGCTCACGTTTCCGGGCCGCGCCTGCGACGAATCCCCCTACATGCAGGACGTCGTCTCGACGCTCGGCCTCGAGTGGCACAGGGTCGAGGGCTCCGGCCGCGTGACACGGGCGGCGCTGGGCGCAGAGGTGCAACGGTGGCGCGACCTGCCGCCGTATCCGAACGGCGTCATGCTGCATCCGCTCCGCCGTGCGGCGTCCGATCTCCGGCTGCCTCTGCTCCTGACCGGCTACGGCGGAGACGACTGGTTCACCGGCAGCGTGTTTCACGCGGCCGATCTGCTTGCCGGGGGCAGCTTCGCCTCCGCGTGCCGGCAGTTGCACCGCGATTCCATCTACGGCGGGGGACCCTACGCGACGGGCGATCTGGCGAGGCTCACCGCCGCGGCGGTCCTCCCGAACGGCCTCTGGCGACTGCTGCGCCGCCTGCGCGGAAAGGAGCCGAATCGGTGGAAATGGATCCGTCCGGAGCTGGCGCAGAGGACGAACCTGGCGGATCGGCTCCGATCGAACGGCGAGCCCCCGTTTCCGACGCGCGCGCAGCGGCACATCTACCGCGTAGGAACCGGGGCGGCTCGCATCGTCGGCGACGAAATGGAACATCGGGCGGCGCGGGCGTTCGGCATCGTCCAGCGCCACCCGTTCTACGATCGGCGGGTGGCCGCCTTCGGGCTCGCGCTTCCCGAGGTGCAGCGGCGCGATCGCATGACCAAGCTCGTCATCCGCCGCGGACTCCAGGATCTCCTTCCACCCTCCATCGGCTCCCGGACGGAGAAGGCGGAGTTCAGCTCGACGTTCGTCGATGCGCTCGATTCCCTGGGAGGGATGTCGTGCTTCGAGCGGCTGAGATCGGAGGAGGCCGGCTGGGTGGATGGTGAAGCCGTCCGCCGCCGCGCCGCGCGGATGTTCGAGCTTTACAGGGCCGGAGATGGGTCGTACATTCCGTGGACGCGGGGATTGTGGGAGGTCGCCGGCCTCGAACTGTGGCTCGAACATGCGACGTGATGGCGGACGTGTCGCCGTACCGGCAGGGTTCGATGTGGCGGCGTGACGAGGGCTGCAGACCGTCCGGTCCTCCGTCAGGAGCCAGGCGGCGAGGCGGCCTGCAAAAGGAACGCATATGACCGAGCGTCGTGAGACGACACGGGATGAGGGCGGGGGACCGCGCGACGGGAACACGCTGCGGCGTCCATATGAGCCGCCTCAGCTCGTGAGTTACGGCAGCGTCGCGAAGCTCACCCGGGCCGGAGGATCGACGCAGGCCGACGCAGGCGCCAACATGATGCGCGCCTGACGGATCATCGGCCATGCCCGCCCGACCGACCTGGATGCCTCGATCGATTGCGCGTGTCTGGTTGTACGTGCAGGCCCTGTTCAGCCTGGTTCTTGCCAGAGCACTCCTCCGGCTGGCGCGGCGGGCGTCCATCCGGTGGGCCACCACACGCGCCGGCGGCCGCGTCACGGCAGATGCGGCAGGCGTGGATACCCGCGTGGTTGCCTCGGCGCTCGCGGGGGCCGTCGCGGGCGTGGCACCCAGACGGTTCGTGAACGCCACGTGCCTCGAGCAGGCCCTGGGCCTCGTCTGTCTGCTGGCACTCCGTCGTCGACCCGGCGGGCTGGCGATCGGCGTCCGCCGGGAACACGGTTCACTGCGTGCCCACGCCTGGGTCGAGTGTCACGGCGAGGTGGTGCTCGGCGGCGGCCCCCTCCTCGGCCGCCTGGCCAGGCTTCCACCTGCATCGGTCCGGACATTCCCGTCGTGGTCGAGCTGATCGAGGAGCACCGCGGCTACCTCGCGGATGCCGCCCGGCTGGACGCTTACACGCGCGCCTTGAGCGCGCTGGTGGCGCCTGGTGATGTCGTCGTCGACCTCGCGGCGGGGACCGGCGTGCTGGGCATGCTCGCATGCCGCGCGGGGGCCTCCCGTGTGTATGCCATCGAAGAGGGACCGATCGCGGGGCTCGCCAGACGGATCGTGAAGGCGAACGGCTTCGAGGATCGGGTCGTGATCGTCCGTGCACATTCCTCGGAAGCGATCCTGCCCGAACGTGGCGACGTGCTCGTCGCCGATCAGCTCGGGCCCTTCGGCATCGACGCCGGTGTGATCGACGTGTTCCGCGACGCGCGTGCGCGCCTGCTGCGCCCGGGGGCTGCATTGGTGCCTTCGACGCTGGAGCTCGTGACCGCCCCCGTCGTCCACCCGCGTACGCACGAGCGGATCTCGTTCTGGGCGAAGAAACCCGCCGGGCTCGACATGACCGCGACGTTCGATACCGCGCTCAACGCCATGCACGTCGTCCGAATCCGCAGTGCGCAGCTGCTCGGCGCGCCGGCCGTGCTGCTGGGAATCGATCTCGGCCTCGAGCCGGCTGACGAGCTGCAGGGATCCTGCTCGCACCGGATCACCCGGCCAGGCATGCTCCACGGCATCGGCGGCTGGTTCGTCGCAACGCTCGCCCCTTCGGTGATCCTCACGAACTCGCCCACATCGGCGGAGCGCATACGCCGCCGGCAGGTCATCTTCCCGCTGCGAGAGGCGATTCCGGTTGAC
Source organism: Vicinamibacterales bacterium (assembly GCA_035620975.1). Classification (GTDB taxonomy): domain Bacteria; phylum Acidobacteriota; class Vicinamibacteria; order Vicinamibacterales; family 2-12-FULL-66-21; genus DASPFV01. The sequence continues at coordinate 23,439 of DASPFV010000303.1, read as the reverse complement.
GCAGGCGATGTCGTCGACGCGACGTTCCGCTTCCGTCCGTCCGACGACGTCTACGCGTGGGACGTGACGGTTTCTGCCGGATCGGGCCGGCCCCGGCGGTTCCGTCATTCCACGTTCGCCGGTCTGGTGCTGGAGCGCGGCGATCTCCGGCGGACGGCGCCCTCCTACCGGCCGTGCCTGAGCCAGCGGGGCGCGGCCCGGCTGACGGTGCTGCAACTCTGCAGGGGCGGCGCCGCAGTCGGCGAAATCGAGGCGGAGGTCTACGAGCGGCACGGCACCCTGTTTGCCTCGCGCGCGCAGGCGGACCGGTTCGTGGCTGAGATCGTCTCACGCGATGCGCGGGCGAGCTCCTGACGTGCGGGTCTTCAGGGTGCACGGTGTCACGCTCGGCAGTGCGATCGCGCTGCCGGAGCTGACGCCGTCGCGAGCCTCACGACCCGACTGCTTCGTGCGGCTGGCAGACGGACCGCGCGCGCGCAAGGCCGACCGCTATCATGCGTGGCACGCCGGGGGGCAGACGCGGCTCGTGTTCCTCCGCGCGGGGGATGCGTACGTCCTGCGGTTCCCCGGCCTGGCCGTGTTCGAGATTGCGGCGGACGGGACGTTCATCGACTGCCGCCCTCGTCACGGGCTGCCCCCGTCCACGCTGCGGCATCTGCTGCTCGATCAGGTGCTGCCGCTGGTGCTGAGCCGGGCGGGTCGGACGGCACTGCACGCGAGCGGGGTTCACGTGCCGGGGATCGGGGCGGTCGCCTTCGCCGGCGGCAGCGGCCGCGGGAAGTCCACGATCGCGGCGGCGCTGTCGCGGCGCCGATGGCCGCTCATTGCGGACGACTGCGTGGTCGTGCGCCACGAGCCGTCACGAGGCCCCATCGTGGTCCCGGCCTATCCCGGACTCCGGCTGTGGAGAGAGACGACCCGCCGTCTCGGTCTCAATACGTCGGGATCGCGTGCGGTCGCGCACTACACGCGGAAGGTGCGCGTCCGCGTCCACCCGTGGCGATCGCGTCCGAGTGCCCTGGCCGCGGTTTTCGTCCTGGGTCCCCGATATGCCCGTGGCCCGGCTGCGCGAGTCGAACGCCTCCCGCCACGTGACGGCTGCCTCGCGCTCGCCCGCGTCATGTTCGTGCTGGACATTGCCGATCGCGGGCAGCTGCAGGCGGAGTTTGCGGCCCTCACGTCGATCGCCGCGCAGGTGCCGATCTACCAGCTCCGCGTGCGGAGCGCCGGCGACGTGGACGAGGCGGGAGACGTCATCTTCGACGTCCTGAGGGGCGGAGCGGCACTGCGGCCGAGGGTGGATTCCTGAGCCCGGGGACACGCCTGCGGGCCCGCGGGCACGCGTCCGGAACGCCCGGAGAGCCGCGGATTTCGTGATAGGATCGACGGTCGTCGAAGCCCTCGTCTCCCGGAGTTCTGCCATGTCCGGCCATTCCAAGTGGCACACGATCAAGCACAAGAAGGGCGCCGCGGACGCCAAGCGCGGCAAGCTCTTCACGCGCATCATCAAGGAGCTCACGGTGGCGGCCCGCACGGGGGGCGGCGACCCGGACGCCAACCCGCGTCTCAGGACGGTCGTCGCGGAAGCCAAGTCGGTCAACATGCCGGCCGAGAACATCAAGCGGGCCATCCAGCGCGGCACGGGCGAGCTGCCCGGCGTCTCGTACGACGAGATCACCTACGAAGGCTACGGGCCTGGAGGTGCGGCGCTCATCATCGAAACGCTCACCGACAACCGGAACCGCACCGTCGGCGAGATGCGGCACCTGCTTGCGAAATACGGCGGCAACCTGGCCGCCGAGAACAGCGTCGCCTGGATGTTCGACAAGAAAGGGTACATCGTCGTCGACAAGAGTCGCGCCGCGGAGGAGGCGCTCATGGCTGCCGCCCTCGACGCCGGAGCGGATGACATGCGGGACGACGGGGAGACCTGGGAAGTCGTGACGGCGCCCGAGGCATTCCAGAAAGTGCTCGAGGCGGTCAAGGCGCTCGGCATCGAGCCCGCCGCCGCCGAGGTCGCGATGCTGCCGCAGAATTACGTGAAGCTCGAAGGCAAGCCCGCGCAGCAGATGGTCAAGCTGATGGAGGCGATCGAAGAGCACGACGACACCCGCAAGGTGTGGTCGAACGCGGACATCGAGGAGAAGGAGATCGAGGCCTCGTTGGCGTGAAGATCTTCGGGATCGATCCCGGCTCCGAACGCACGGGCTACGGCTGCGTCGAGCGCCTCGGCAGCCGCCACACTCTCGTCACCTGCGGATCCCTGTCCGCTCCCGCACACGCCGCCTTTCCTGACAAGCTCAAAGCCATCCACGCCGGTCTGGCGGCGCTGCTGTCGCGCCATCGGCCCGACTGCATGGCGGTCGAGAACATCTTCTACGCACGCAACGTGCGGAGTGCGTTGAAGCTGGGGCATGCGCGCGGCGTGGTGCTGCTCGCGGCCTCGGAGGCCGGTGTGCCGGTCGTGGAGTACGCGCCCGCCGAGATCAAGCGGGCGGTCGTCGGATACGGGCGCGCCGAAAAGCACCAGGTGCAGCAGATGATCAAGCTGCTCCTCGGACTCGAGGCGGCCCCGGCGCCCCACGACGTCGCCGATGCCCTGGCGGTCGCGCTCTGCCATCTGCACAGCGTGCCCGGACGGATGCCGGGTGGCGTGCGCGTCCCGCCGGGCCCGAGGTCCTGGCGCGCGTACCGGCCGGGATCATGATCGCGAGGCTGCGCGGCACGCTCGTCGAGAAGGGGCCCAACCGGATCGTGGTGGACGTCGGCGGCATCGGGTACGACGTACAGGTCCCGCTTTCCACGTTTTACGCGTTGGGCGAGACAGGCGGGTCCATCTCCCTGCGCGTGCACACGCACGTGCGCGAGGACGCGATCGCCCTTTTCGGCTTCAACAGCCGGCTCGAGCAGGACCTGTTCGAGCGCCTCATCGCGATCAGCGGCATCGGCCCGCGTCTCGCGCTGTCGGTGCTGTCCGGGATCGAGCCCGGGGAGCTCGTCCGGGCGGTCCGCCTGCAGGACGTGGCGCGGCTGACCGCCATTCCGGGCGTGGGCAAGAAGACGGCCGAGCGGATCGGTCTCGAGCTGAAGGACCGCCTGCCGGCGTCGCTGCAGCCGACGACCGACACCGCCGCGCCGGCGACGCCGGGCGAGCAGCTTCGCGACGACCTGATCTCGGCGCTCGTGAACCTCGGCTACCAGCGCGCGACGGTGGAGAAGATAGTGGACCGGGAGCTCGAAGCGTCGCCCGACGCAGCGTTCGAAGGGGTGCTCAAGGCGACCCTGCGCGGACTGATGAAGGGATGAGATGACCGACGACCGCCTCGTCACGTCCGTCCGCGTGGACGAGGACGCCCAGTACGAAGCGGGCCTGCGGCCGCGGACCCTGGACGAATACATCGGCCAGGACCGCGTCCGCGAGAACCTGCAGGTGTCGATCGCCGCCGCGAGGGGGCGCGGCGAGGCCCTCGATCACGTCCTGCTGTACGGCCCTCCCGGCCTGGGCAAGACCACGCTGGCGCACGTCATGGCGCACGAGCTCGGGAGCCCCATCCGTTCGACTGCCGGCCCCGTCATCGAAAAGCCAGGCGACCTGGCGGCCATCCTGACGAACCTGCAGGAGAGGGAGGTCCTGTTCATCGACGAGATCCACCGGATGGCGCCCGTCATCGAGGAGATCCTCTACCCGGCGATGGAGGATTACGAGCTCGACATCGTCATCGGCCAGGGCCCGAGCGCGCGCTCCGTCAAAGTGCCGCTGCGGCCGTTCACGCTGGTCGGCGCGACCACGCGCACCGGGCTCCTGACCTCGCCGCTCCGGGCGCGGTTCGGGATCGTGCACCGGCTCGACTTCTACGGCGAGCGCGACATCCGGGAGATCGTCAGACGGTCCGCCCGCATTCTCGGCGTGCCCACCGACGACGAGGCGACCGGCGACATCGCCCGGCGCTCGCGCGGGACACCGCGCGTGGCGAATCGGCTGCTGCGGCGCGTACGGGATTACGCCCAGGTCCGCGCCGACGGGCGCATCACGGCCGACGTCGCCCGACGGGCGCTGGAGCTCCTCGAGGTGGACGACCACGGCTTCGACGAAGTCGATCGGCGGCTGCTGCGCACGATTATCGACAAGTTCGGCGGCGGCCCCGTCGGCGTGAGCAGCCTGGCGGCGGCCCTGAGCGAGGAGCGGGACGCCATCGAGGAGATCCACGAGCCCTTCCTGATCCAGATCGGGTTCCTCGACCGGACGCAGCGCGGGCGCGTGGCCACGGCGCGCGCCTACGAGTACTTCGGCCTCACGGCCCCAGGAAAGGATCGGTTGTGGTGAGCGATTCGCGCGGCGCTCCGCGCTGCATGCGGCGGGTGAGGATTTCCGGTCTGGCTACCTACGTCCCGCCCCGCGTGCTGAGCAATGCGGACCTCGAGCAGATGGTCGAGACGAGTGACGAGTGGATCCTCCAGCGGACGGGCATCCGCGAGCGCCACATCGTCGATCCCGGCGTCGCCACGTCCGACCTCGCGCGCGAGGCGTCGCTCTGTGCGCTGCGGCAGGCCGGCCTCACGCCCGATGACATCGGCTTCATCGTCGTCGGCACGACGACGCCGGACACGATCTTCCCCAGCACGGCGTGCGTGCTGCAGCACAAGATCGGCGCGAGAAGGGCGTGGGGATTCGACCTGGGCGCCGCGTGCTCGGGCTTCACGTACGCGCTGACCACGGGGATGCAGATGGTTGCCACCGGGGCTCACGAGCACGCGCTGGTCGTCGGCGCGGACGTCATGTCGAGCATCATCGACTACACCGATCGGACGACGTGCGTGCTGTTCGGCGACGGGGCCGGCGCAGTCGTGCTGTCGCCGGCCGAAGACGACGAGCCTGGCCTCATGGGCTTCGCGCACGAAATCGACGGGAGCGGCGGTCCGGCGCTGTGCATGCCAGCGGGTGGGAGCCGGCTGCCGGCCTCGCACGAGACGGTCGACCAACGGCTGCACTACGTGAAGCAGGATGGCCAGGCCGTGTTCAGGTTCGCCGTCCGGAAGAGCGAGGAGATCTGCCGCCGCCTGCTCGAGCAGCAGGGGGTGACGACCGACGAGATCGATCTGTTCGTCTCGCACCAGGCCAACCGGCGGATCATCCAGGCGGCGGCCGATCGGCTCAACCTGCCGGATTCGAAGGTGGTCATCAACCTGGAGCGCTTCGGGAACACGACGGCGGCCACGATCCCGCTGGCGCTGGCGGACGCCGTGCGCGAACGGCGCGTGAAAAAGGGTGATATGGTCCTCCTCGCGTCGGTCGGCGCGGGGTTCACCGTCGGCGCGGTGCTGCTGCGGTGGTCGTTGTGACGAGCGGCTCAGGGCTCAAGGCTCAGGGCTCTTGCAGGCTCTGGCCAACAGCCTGCGCGCCGGGAGCCGAGAGCTCCGCGCGGCGCTGCCGGCCATGCTCGTCGCGCCCCCAGAGCCTGACCCATACTCTCCGGAGGTCGCATTGAAGGGCAACGCCAACGTCATCACGCATCTCAACAAGGCGCTGAAAGAGGAGCTGACGGCCATCAACCAGTACTTCGTGCACGCCGAGATGTGCCACAACTGGGGCTACCACAAGCTCGGCCGCTACATCCGGAAGCAGTCGATCGACGAGATGCGCCATGCCGAGGCGCTCATCGAGCGGATCCTGTTCCTCGACGCCACCCCGGCGATGGAGCCCATGCCGCTCAACATCGGGCAGACCGTCCAGAAGCAGCTCGAGAGCGACATCAATCTCGAGTACGGGGCCGTGACGAGCTACAACGAGGCGATCCAGGCGGCCCGCGAGGCGTCCGACAACACGTCGCGCGACCTCTTCGAGCGGCTGCTCAAGGACGAGGAAGGGCACGTGGACTGGCTCGAGGCGCAGCTCCATCTGATCAAGGAAGTCGGGTACGAGCGGTATCTGTCGCAGCAGCTGGAAGGCCAGGAATAGACGCGGCCGGGTGCGCGATGCCGGGGCTCATCTTCGACCTCGACGGGACGCTGGTCGACACGGTGTATGCGCACGTGTTCTCGTGGCAGCGGACGCTGGCCGAGGCGGGGATGGCCGTCGACGGCTGGCGCATCCACCGGCGCATCGGGATGAGTGGCGGCCTGTTCACGCGTGCGGTCGCGCGCGAGATCGGGCGGGAGATTCCGCCGGACGAGGCCGAAGCGCTGCAGCGCCGGCACGGCGACCTGTACCGGCAGATCCTGCCGGAGCCGTTGCCGCTGCCGGGTGCGCGCGCGCTCCTGGCGGCGCTGCGCGCGGCGGGCGTGCCGCACGGGGTCGCGACCTCGGGCCGCCGGCCCGACATCAACCGCGCCCTCGAGGCGCTGCAGGTCGGCCCGGATCTGGTGGTCGTGGAACGCGGCGACGTGCGGCGCGCGAAGCCGGCGCCGGATCTGTTCCTGCACTGCCAGCAGCGCCTCGGCGTGCCGGCCGACGAATGCTACGTCATCGGCGACGCCGTCTGGGATCTGCTCGCGGCGCGCCGAGCCCGCATGCTCAGCATCGGCCTGCTCAGCGGAGGGTACGGCGAGGACGAGCTGACGCGCGCCGGCGCGTTCCGCGTCTATCGCGACCCGGCCGAACTGCACGTCTCGCTTGATGAGCTCGGCATATTGCAGTAACAGGATTGCCGGCTGCCGATTGGCGATTGACTTGGCAGAATGCGGAGTGGATTGGCGGCGCGCCGGCATCGGCCACGGGCTGCCACGCGGGAGGTGGCAATCTACCAATCTTCCACTCCCAATCACACAATCGAAAATGACACAATCGACAATCACCGGTTCGCCAATCCCCCAATCGACAATCAGCAATCGACGATTGGCAGCTGAGAAATGAGCAATCGCCAATCCAATCGGCAATCCGCAATCGGCAATCGGCAATCATTTCGGGCCGTGAATCCCCGGACGGGCGAGGCGCTCGAGCCGGCGTTCGCCGAGGCGACCCTCGAGGACGTGGGTCGCGCTGCGGCGGCGGCGGCATCGGCCTTCCGCGTCTGGTCGCGTACCGCGCCGGACGCGCGCGCGCGCGTCCTGCGCGCTGCCGCCGAGAACCTCGAGGCCGACCGCGAGCGCATCGTGGCGACCGCGGACCTCGAAAGCGGCCTGGGGACAGCCCGCCTGAGTGGGGAGCTCGACCGGACGACGGGGCAGATCCGGATGTTCGCCGCGCTGATCGAGGAGGGCTCGTTCGTCGACGCGACGATCTCCCATGGCGATCCCGACGCGAGGCCGCTTCCGCGGCCCGACGTCCGGCGCCTGCGCGTGCCGCTCGGCCCGGTGGCGGTCGTGACGCCGAGCAACTTCCCGCTCGCGTTCGGGGCGGCCGGGGGGGACACGGCGTCCGCGCTGGCGGCCGGCTGCCCGGTGGTCGTGAAGGGCCACGCTTCTCATCCGGGGACGTCAGCTCTCTGCGCGGCCGCGCTCGACGCCGCGGCAGCCGAGAGCGGTGCGCCGGAAGGCCTGCTGTCGCTCCTGCAGGCGCGCGCCACCGAGATCCCCGCGGCGCTGGTCCGCGCGCCGGAGGTGCAGGCGGTCGCGTTCACGGGGTCGCGCGGCGGCGGCCGTGCGCTGCTCGACATCGCGGCCGCACGCCCGCAGCCCATTCCCGTGTACGCAGAGATGGGCAGCCTGAACCCGCTCTTCATCGGACCGTCGGCGCTCGCGGCGCGGGCCGATGCGATCGCGGACGGGCTCGCCGCCTCGATCGTGCTGGGGACGGGTCAGTTCTGCACGAAGCCGGGGCTCGTCTTCGTCCCCGACGACCATCGGGGCGTGGCGTTCGCCGGGGCGCTGGCGGCGCGCGTGGCGGCGCGGGAGGCGGGCCCGTTGCTCAACGCCGGCATCGCCGGCCATCTCGCGGGCCAGGCCGCCCGGACGGCCGCGCTGCCCGCCGTGCAGGCGCTGGCCGGGCCCGGCGAAACCCCTTCCGCGGGCTACTGGGCGTCGGGGATGATCGTGAGCGCGACCGTGGACGAGTTCCTGGGCACGCCGGCCCTCCAGGAGGAGCACTTCGGCCCCTTCGCTGTGGTGATTCGCTGCCCTCCGGGGCGCATGCCGCAGGTCGCGGCGACGCTCGAGGGAAGCCTGACGGCCACGGTTCACGCGGAGGGGGAGGACCTTTCCTGGGCCGCGGCCCTGGAAGACGTGCTTCGCGATCGCGCGGGCCGGCTCGTGTGGAACGGCTACCCCACCGGGGTAGCCGTCGTGGACGCGATGCATCACGGCGGTCCATACCCGGCGTGCTCGTCGCCGCTCTTCACGTCGGTCGGCACCGCTGCGATTGCCAGGTTCCTTCGCCCGGTGGCATACCAGAACGTTCCGGAGGCGCTGTTGCCGGAAGCGCTGCGCGAGAGCAATCCGCTTCGTATCCTGCGGCGGATCGACGGTCGCGTGACGCGGGCTCCGCACGCGGATTGACCGCGGGTGTGAAGAAGCTGTCGTGACGCGCGGCCCGCTCCACGCGAGCTGGACGCTGGAAGATGGGCGCTGAAAGCCGGGAGCTGAAGGGCATGCGGTCATGACTCCGGACGAACGTCGGCAGCTCGACGAGCGCGGGTACGTCGTGCTCGACTCCTTCATGGGCGACGACCTCCTGCGCGAGCTCCGCGCGCGGATTCAGGAGCTCTTCGCGGAGGAAGGGGAGCGTGCGGGCCACGAGTTCAGGACCGAGGAACACGCGCGGCGTCTGGCCAACCTCGTCGACAAGGGAGACGTGTTCCGCCGTGCGATCGCGCTGCCGGAGCTCCTCGAGTACGTGCGGCACGTGCTGGGGCCGGGCATCAAGTTGAGCAGCCTCAACGCGCGATCGGCGGATCCGGAGACTGCCGTCGGCCAGCCGCTGCACGTCGACATGGCCGCCGTGCCCGACGCGCGGGGCTACTGGGTCTGCAACACCGTCTGGATGCTGGACGACTTCACGCGCGAGAACGGGCCGACCCGGATGGTGCCCGGCTCGCACCGCTGGGGGACTCGTCCCCAGGACGTGCTGGCCGATCCCGTGGCGCCGCACTCCCAAGAGGTGCTGCTCACGGGAAAGGCGGGGACGATCGCGGTCATGAACGCGCACCTGTGGCACGCCGGCACGGCGAACCGCTCGCCTGCGCCGCGCCTGGCCATGCACGCCTTCTACTGCCGGCGGGACAAGCCGCAGCAGCAGTACCAGAAACAGCTGCTGCGCCCGGAAGTGCAGAGCGGGCTGAGCCCGGAGCTGCGGGATCTGCTGGCGCTCGACGATCCGCTGAACGACGAGCTGAGCGCCTCGGTCACCGTCCGGAGCGGATTCATGAGGTAGCGAGCGAGTCGGAGTTATCGCGGATTCGGCAATCGAGCAATCCGGCAATCGAGCAATCCCGCAATCCGGCAATCCGCAATCGGGCCCCAATCGCCAATCACCCAATCGCCAATCATCAATCCCCCAATCTGCCAATCCACCAATGCAATCGCCAATCGGCAATCCGCAATCGGCAATGACCCGCCTATTCCTTCTATCTCCTGCCAATTGCGGCGGCAGCCGCGGCCGGCTGCTGTTCTCGGATCGGGCGAGCTTCGACCTGGTCCTCAGGCTCCGGAGCCGGGAGGGCGCCACGCTCGGCGAGGTCTTCACGTTCGTCAGCGGGCTGTATTTTCGCGGGAAGCTGACCTACGCCCGCGCCTTTGCCAGGCCGGCGGACCCGGCCTCGCCCATCGCGGGCTCGGGAATCTTCGTCATCACGCCAAGTGCCGGCCTGCGCAGCCCTGAGACGAGGGTCACGCTCGAGGCTCTCCAGCGGTTCGCCGGCGTCGACGTGGCCAGCGACAACCCCAGATACCGTCGGCCGCTCGAACGCAGCGCGAGAGCGATCGCCGGCGAGGTCGGCCCGGCCTGCCAGGTCGTGCTGCTCGGCAGCATCGCGTCGGCGAAGTACGTCGACGTCCTGCTCGAGGTGTTCGGCAACAATCTGGTGTTCCCCGCCGAGTTCGTGGGCCGCGGCGACATGAGCCGAGGCGGGCTCCTGCTGCGCTGCGCGCACGCCGGGCAGGAGCTGACCTACGTGCCCGTGGCGGGCGCGGTCCGGCATGGTGCGCGGCCGCCCCGGCTGGATCCGGCGACGCGGGTGCCGCGCGAATCGCGGATGCGCGCGGAGCAGAATTGATCACGGGACGCGGATGAACGCGGATTCACGGTTGATCACGGGACGCGGATGCGCGCGGATCACGGCTGACCACGGGACGCGGACTTTGTCCGCCGTAGCCCGCAGGGCGTAGGCGGATGGCCGCGGATCCCGAACCTTCGCCTGAGCGGTGGGGCCGCGGCTTGGCCCCGCGAGCCCGCTGAGACGATCCGGGAGCACACGCGGGCCACCCGCGCCTCGTGAGGTAGAGGAGCCGGACAGCGATGCCGCGCAGAGAATCCGCGATTCAGGCGACCAGGATCCCGAAGGGGACGACCTGGAAGATTTCGCCGGCGAAGATCCAGCTACGGCTGTTCGTCGACGTCGGCCGGATCTCCGCGCCGGTGACGACGTGGCGGAACGTCCGATTCGACAGTTCCGGCGGCAGCAGCACGCGGGAGGTCTTCCAGGCATCGCCGCCGAGCGGCAGGCCGGCCTGAGCGACGAGGCGCGCGGCGAGCCGCGGAACGACGAAGACGGCGGCCCTGTCCTCGAAGACGCGCGCGAACGCCACGAGGTCCGCGGGCACGCTCACCTCCGTCTCGAGCGGCAGGTAGGCGCCCTGGAGAAATCCTTCGGGCCAGTCCCGGCGGAGCCGCAGGCCCGCCACCGTGAGGAGCAGCTTGATGCGGCCATCTCTCCAGCGCTGCTGGAGTGCCACCACGGCGGACCGCCGTTGCCCGAGTGGCTCCGCGAGCACGCTCTCGATCTCGTCGAGCAGCGCGGCGCGATGCGCGAAATCGACCGGTCGCCGGTTGTCGGGATCGACCAGGCTCAGGTCCCAGAGCTCGGTCCCCTGGTAGAAATCGGGAATGCCCGGGGAACCGAGCTTGAGAGTGAGCTGGGCGAGCGAGTTGACGAGGCCGATCTGGGCCACGCGCTGCTGGAAGGGCAGGAAGGCCGGCAGGAAACGCCCCTGCCCGGGTCCGGTGAGCACGCGCTCCACGAACCGGAGTACGGCGTTCTCGTAGGGCGCGTTGGGCGTCAGCCAGCTCGTGTGGCGCTTGGCCTCCTTGACGGCCTTGATCATGTAGGCCTGTATTCGCGCGACGAACTCGAGGCCGGCCGCTCGTTCCCGGTCTCCCTTCCCCCGGTCCACATCGTCGACACTTGAATCCCCGGCCTCGAGCGGCCAGGCGCCGACGAGGGCCTGATAGAACCGGTACTCGTCGTTGCGGTCCGGCGCGGGATCGCCATCGACCACGGTCCGGTGCGTCCGGTTGATGCGCATCCACCGCGACACTTCGCGCGCCCAGTCTTCGGGGATTTCCGACAGCGTGTTCACCCGGGCGCGCACGTCCTCGCCGAGCTTGGTGTCGTGCGTGGACGTGGCCAGCATCTCGAAGGGCCAGTGGCGGAGCCGGTGCTCGTTTGCGGCGTGAAACTCGGCCGGCGATCGGCCGAACCGCTCCGGGTCGCCGCCGACTTCGTTCAGCGAGAGCAGGAGGTTGTAGCGGTAGAACGCCGTATCCTCGAGCCCCTTGGCCTGCAGGGGCCCGGTGTACTGCTGCAGCTTCATCGCAAACCGGCGCCGGGCGGCCGATTCGGCCGCATCCTGAGCCGGGTAGCCCCCCCGTCGATCGGGGGCGTGCGCCGTGCCGCTCTCGTCCCCGCGCGGGAGCACGACTTCGAGCAGGAAGTCGAACAGCGAGGCCTCCATCGCGGGGTTGCGCCGGCGCGCCCGCGCGACCGCGCGGACGACGACCGCCCGATCCTCCGCCGTCCAGCCGCGCTCGTCCACGTAGGTCCGGTAGACCGGGAAGCAGGCCACGACCTCCGTGATCACGTTGCGCAGGCTTTCCAGCGTGAAGTCGCGCGAACGCCGGTTGCTCTCCGCGATCCGATCCAGCCTGTGGGCCAGGACGGTCAGCTCGCTGGCCATGGCGGTCTCCATGATCAGCCGCTTGCTGGCGTAGAGCACCTCCTCGAACGGCTCGATGCTGCCGGTGAGCTTCGCGTATGCGCGGCGCACTCGCTTGACCTGCTTCGCATCGACGAACAGCCCGTTCAGATCGTTCAGGTAGTTGTAGCCGGTCGTCCCGTGGACGGCCCAGCGCGGAGGCAGCTGTTCGCCAGCGGAGAGGATTTTCTCGGCAGCCACCCACAGCGGACGTGGGGTCTCGCGCTCGACGTCCCACGCACGGCAGGCGAGATCCTGCAGCATCTCGAAGTAACGGGCCGGATCGAAGAGCCCGTCGGGATGATCGATCCGCACGGCGGAGACGGCCCCGTCGCGCAGGAGACGGGCGAGCAGCTGGTGTGTCGCCTCGAACACCGCCGGATCCTCCACGCGCAGCCCGGCGAGCGTGTTGATATCGAAGAACCTCCGGTAATTGATCTCGTGCGACGCAGCCCGCCAGTACGACACGCGGTAGGCCTGCGCCTCGAGCAGCTCGTGCATCGCGTCGAAGCTGCCGGACCGCCCCGGCTCGCCGTTCACCTCTCGCACGGCCTGCTCGATGTGCTCGCGGACGGTGGGGCACTCGGCGACGAGCTTGGCGAGGCGGGCGCGCGCGACCTCCTTCTCCCGCTGCCGCTCGGCCACACGCTCCGCCGCCTGCTCCGTGTACGGCGGCAGGTTCTGCAGCGACGCCAGGATGCTCTGGAACTCCAGGAGGCGCGAATTGTCGCGGCCGAGGGCGGCCGCCAGCGGCTCGACCGCGCGCCGGTAGACGCGTGGGGCCTGCCGCGGGTTGACGGGGAGCTCGTAATCGAAGTAGGTGAGCAGCAGGCTGCCGTCGCGGAACGCCAGCTGCAGCTCGCCGCGCTCGAGCGCGGACCCGTACTGATCGCCGAGGATAGGCAGCATCAGCTTCGCGTGCAGCTCGGGCTTGATCGGGTCCCAGTCCACGTCGAAGAAGCGCGAGGCCGGCGAACTGGGCCCGTTTTCGAGGACGTCTCGCCACCAGGCGTTTCTTCCGGTGTCGATGCCCATGTGGTTCGGAACGAAGTCCACGACGTGGCCCAGCCCGTGCGCCGTCAGGCACGCCGTGAACGCCCGGTGGCCGTCCTCGCCGCCCAGCTCCGGATTGATCTCGTTGTGGTTCACCACGTCGTAGCCGTGCGTGCTGCCCGGCGTGGCCGTGAAGTACGGCGACGTGTAGCACGCGCCCGCGCCGAGCCGCGCGAGGTACGCCACGATCCGCTCGGCTGCCGCGAACGGAAACTCGTGATGCAGCTGCAGCCGATAGGTGCTGACGGGTACGTACCGCGGTCGGTGGTCCGGCATCGAAGGCTGCACGGCAGGATCAGGCGGGCATGGGTTCGCGACCGCCTCCGGACGCCCCCGTCAGTGCGGACCGCAGGATGACCGCTCCCGGTCGTTCGAAGCGCACCGCCGGCCCGCTCGCCAGATCCACCACGGCCGGCACGGGGTCGGCTGCGAAACGCGCGTCCTCGGTCGTGAGCACCAGTTCCCATCTGGCCCGTGCGTCAGGCGAGACGGCGACGCCCCTCAGCGTCACTTCGGCGGCGTCGCGCAGGCCCGCGACGATCCACCACGTTTCCGGTCCCCACGCGCGCCTGACGACGAGCGAGCGATCGTCGGGGGCCACCGCCTCGCCGGTCAGGGCGGTCGATCCGGAGAGCGCTGGCGTACTCCGACGGAGCCGGAGCAGCGCGCGGTAGAGCGCCAGCACGGCTGCATGCCGCGGTTCGGCCCGCTCCTCCCAGCGGAGACGGCTCGCGGCGAATGTCGACTCCGCCTGCGGATCCGGAATGCGCTGGCGCGCCTCCTCCAGTTGAAACGCGGGGAAGTCGCGGAACTCGCGGCGCCGCCCCGCGGTCACGAGCGGCCCGAGAGCGGGCTCGAGATCCGTGAAGAACTGGAACGGCGTCGAGGCCGCCCACTCCTGCCCCATGAACAGCAGCGGCGTCATGGGCGCCGTCAGCAGGATCGTACTGACGGCCCGCCAGGTCGCAGCGTCCACCTGATGGTGGAGACGCTCGCCGAACGCCCGGTTCCCGATCTGGTCGTGGTTCTGCGCGCAGACGACGAACCGGAACATCGGAACACCGGACGGATCGCTGCCTCGCGCCATATCGAGATGGTGCGAGTGCTCGCCGGTGTAGAGCCAACCCTGGCGCAGCGTGCGGGCCAGCTCGCCCGTGGTGCCGCTGAAATCGGCGTAGTAGCCGTGCGAGTCGCCGCAGACGAGCGTCCGCACCGCGTGGTGGAAATCATCGGCCCAGATGCCGTCGAGCGCCCATCCGTCCCCTGCACTGGAGACAATGGCGGTCAGGTTGCGATGATCCTCCGCGTGCACGAAGACGGGGCGGTGCGCGCTTCGGACCTGTTCGGCCAGCTCGCGCACGAAGTGCACGGGCCCGCCGTCGACGAGCGCGTGCGTGGCGTCCAGGCGCAGGCCATCGACGTGGTACTCCCGGATCCAGTGGACGGCGTTGTCGATCAGGAACCGCCTGACCAGATCCGCATCCGGACCGTCCAGATTGACGGCGCGCCCCCAGGGCGTGGTGTGCCGATCGGTCAGGTGTCCGGGATTGAACTCCGGGAGGTACGCCCCTTCCGGGCCGAGATGGTTGTAGACGACGTCGAGAATCACCGCGAGCCCCAGCGCGTGCGCGCGATCGACCAGCGCCCGGAGGGCGTCCGGCGTGCCGTACGCGCGCGACGGGGCGTACAGGGCCACGCCGTCGTACCCCCAGCTGCGGCTGCCGGCGAAGTCTGCGACCGGCATCAGCTCTACGGCGGTCACGCCGAGGTCCCGGAGGTGCTCGAGACGGTCGCGGACGCCGATGAAGCTGCCCTGGGTGGTGAACGTGCCGACGTGCAGCTCGTACACAATCAGGTCACACAGGCTCGGTCCGCGCCAGGCCCGGTCGCTCCAGGAGAACGCGGCCGGGTCGACGATCTGCGAGGGGCCGTGCACGCCCTCGGGCTGGAAGCGTGATGCGGGATCCGGCCGGGGAGGACCGCTGTCGAGGCGATACCCATAACGGTCGCCCGCGGCGGCGCCCTCGATCCACAGCTCGCTGACGCCCTCGCAGGGCGGCGGCATGACGTACCGGCCCCGCGCTGTGCCCGAGTGC
The DNA here is from genome assembly GCA_035620975.1 of Vicinamibacterales bacterium. Taxonomy (GTDB): domain Bacteria; phylum Acidobacteriota; class Vicinamibacteria; order Vicinamibacterales; family 2-12-FULL-66-21; genus DASPFV01. The sequence goes on along the minus strand of DASPFV010000303.1, from coordinate 8,227 downwards.
AGCACGAGCGACGCGGCACGGCGACCCGCGGTGAGGAGCCGGAAGGTGGCGCCACGGGCGTCGGGAAGCACGCCGAAGGTGTTCATCGGACCATCTGCATCAGGTCGAGGATGCCCCAGAGCGGGATGTGCGCCCATTCGGGGCGGTTGTTCAGCTCGTAGTTCAACTCGTACAGCGCCTTGTCGAGGACGAAGAAGCGCAGCAGCTCGTCGCGCTGCGTCGGCTCGCTGGGCACGAACAGGGCGCTTTCCGCCGTCTCGAGGTAGGCCCTGAGGAACGCGGCCGTGGACCAGGATTGCCAGATGCGTGCCCATTGATCGAGCCGCGGCCGATCGGCGGGGCGTCCCGACGCATGTGCGAAGAGCGCCGCGTGGGCGGCGTAGCTGAGCGACCGGAGCATCCCGGCCACGTCCTTGAGCGGTGACTGCTTGGCACGGCGGAACGCGAGCGGGCGCGCGGGCTCGCCTTCGAAGTCGATGATGTAGAAGTCGCCTTCGGCCCACAGCACCTGCCCGAGGTGGAAGTCGCCGTGGATCCGGATCTTCGTCGCAGCGAACTCCACCACGGGACTGCTGCGTAGTCGTTCGATGACGCGATCCCTCGACCCGAGCAGGGCGCGCGCGCGCTCGATCACCTCCGGAGCCACTTTCGGGCTGTCGCCGGCCGCCTCGTACGTGCTCACCCAGGTCTCGAGGCGCTCGAGCCCGCGCTGCGCCTCGCCGATGGCGCTGGCCGCCACCGTCGCGAGATCGTCGCGCGTGAGCGGCTCCGGCGCGAATGCCGGATCGCTCGCGTCGGCGGCCAGCGCGAGGTGCATCTCGGCAGTGCGGCGGCCCAGCGTCGCGGCCGTCCGCAGATAGCCGCTCATCACGTCCTGCACCTGGCGCGGGGGCTCGAGCGCAGCCAGGGCGCTGAGGCTCTCGGGGAGATCCAGCACCGGCGGATCCTGGCCGCTGATCTGGTCGTAGAACAGGCCGAGCTCGTCGGTCGCGTGCGACCACCCGTCGGCCTGGCTCTCGACGAACTGCTGCATCATGGCCACGGTGGCCGGCCGCTCGGCCGGCCGCTCGTACTCGAAGGCGCCGGTCACGGCCGGCACGCGCGGAAAGCCCATCTTCTCGGTGAGCTGCCGCCCGATCTCGAAGTCAGGGTTGATGCCGGGCTCGCAGCGGCGGAACAGCTTCAGGATCAGACGATCGCCGTAGACGATCGACGTGTTGCTCTGCTCGGCGGACATGCGCGAGATCCGGACGGGGTCTCGCGCGTCCCCGCGGACCTCGGCGAAACGGGCCGTCGGCCCGGCCCGCAGCGTGCCACGCTTCATGCGGATCTGCTGGGCGCGTTCCATGCAGTCGAGCAGGGCCGCGCCGAACCGGTCGTCGACCCAGGCGTCGAAGAGGATCCCTTTGCGGGCGCCGGTCACGCTCGCGACGATGGCGTGCGGCGCGCGTTCCTCGAGCCCGCGTGCGTCGGCAGCGGCCGAGACGGCCAGCGGCAGGAAGTACTGGTCGTGCACGCCGTCCTCGAACTCGACGTCGACGAACGAGACGAACAGCGGGTGCGCGCCGCGCTCGAGCACTCCCCAGTCGGCGAACCGCGCGGCGCGGGGGTGACGGGCCTTGCCGCCGAACCAGCGCTGGCGCCGCAGGAACGGGAGCAGCATCTCGCGCTCGATGAGCGTCCTGACGCTGCTGTCGAGCAGCGTGTCCCAGGCGGCGCCCATGAGCAGGGCCGGCGCCTGCACGTCCGTCGCGGTCTCCGGGGCCGTCCTGGCCATCAGCGCGGGGGGCGCCTGCTGGAGGCGGAACCAGTAGAAGGCATAGGGGCCGAGCGTCAGGAAGTACGGCAGCTCGCCAATCCGCGGGAACTCCGTGAGACCCAGCATCTCGACGGGGATCATCCCGCGGAATCGCGCGAGGTCCAGCTCCACCGGCTGCACCGTGCGCGAGAGGTTGGCTACGCAGAGAATCGTGTCTTCCTCGTAGCGCCGGACGTAGATCAGCACCTTCCGGTTGTGCGCCGGCAGGAACTCGATGCTGCCGCGGCCGAAAACCTTGTACTGCTTGCGCAGCCCGATCATGCGCTTCATCCAGTTGAGGAGCGAGAAGGGCGAGCGCTCCTGCGCCTCCACGTTGATCGCCTGGAAACCGTACACGGGGTCCATGATGGGGGGCGCGTACAGCCGGGCGGGATCCGCCTTCGAGAAACCACCGTTTCGATCGCCGGTCCACTGCATTGGCGTGCGGACGCCGTTGCGATCGCCGAGGTAGATGTTGTCGCCCATGCCGATCTCGTCGCCGTAATAGATGATGGGGGTCCCGGGCAGCGAGAAGAGCAGGCTGTTCATCAGCTCGATGCGGCGGCGGTTGTTCTCCATCAGCGGCGCGAGCCGCCGGCGGATCCCGACGTTCACGCGCATCTGCGGGTCGGCGGCGTACGCCTGATACATGTAGTCGCGCTCTTCGTCGGTGACCATCTCGAGCGTGAGCTCGTCGTGGTTCCGCACGAACATCGCCCACTGGCAGGCCTCGGGAATCTCCGGTGTGTGCCGCAGAATCTCGACGATGGGATGCCGATCCTCCTGCCGGATGGCCATGAACATCCGCGGCATCAGGGGGAAGTGGAAGGCCATGTGGCACTCGTCGCCGTCGCCGAAGTAGGGGCGGACGTCGGCGGGCCACTGGTTGGCCTCTGCGAGCAGCATCCGGTCGGGGAACGCGCCATCCAGCTCGCGGCGAACCTGCTTGAGGACCTGGTGGGTCTCCTCGAGGTTTTCGCAGATGGTGCCCTCGCGCTCGATGAGATACGGCACGGCGTCGAGCCGCATCCCGTCCACCCCTCGCTCGAGCCAGAACCGCATCACGCGGATCACGGCCTCGAGGACCGTCGGGTTGTCGTAGTTCAGATCCGGCTGATGGTAGAAGAACCGGTGCCAGTAGTACGCCCCGGCGGTGTCGTCCCAGCTCCAGTTCGACGCCTCGGTATCCGTGAAGATGATCCGGACGCCTTCGTACTTCTGCTTGGTGTCGCTCCAGACGTAGAACTCCCGCTCGGGCGAGCCGGCGGGTGCGCGCCGGGCCGTCTGGAACCAGGGATGCTGCTCGGACGTGTGGTTGATGACGAGCTCGGTGATCACCCGGATGCCGCGGCGGTGCGCCTCCTCGACGAAGGCGTCGAAATCGGCGAGCGTGCCGTAGCTGGGGTGCACGTTCTCGTAATCGGCGATGTCGTAGCCGTCGTCGCGCAGGGGTGAGGGATAGAAGGGCAGGAGCCAGATCGCGTTGACCCCCAGGCCCTCGAGGTACTCCAGCTTCTGGGTGAGCCCCGTGAAGTCACCGACGCCGTCGTTCGTGCTGTCGAAGAACGACCGCACGTGTGCCTGGTAGATGATGACGTCTTTGTACCAGAGCTTGTCGCGATCAGTCATCGTCACGGTCGGGTTCGGAAGGCAGAGGCGCGGCGAGCCTGATCTGCAGGATGTGGGCGACACGGACTGGCGGGTCCAGCCGCACGTAGTTCCATTCGGCCCGCCAGACGTAACGCTCGGCGGACAGCAGGTCGAGCGCGTCGACCGGACCGTCGGGCGGCAGCCCCCAGGCCTCGAGCGGCAGGCGTACGTGGCCGTGCTGCATGTTAACGGGATCGACGTTGACGACCATCAGGAGGAGATCGGTCCCGTCGACGGACCGTTTGCTGTACGCCAGCAGCTGGGGGTTGTCGGTGTCGTGGAACCGCAGCCCCCAGTCGCGGTGCAGGGCCGGGTGGTCGCGGCGGACCGCGTTCACGCGCGCGACGAGTTCCGCGAGGCTGTCGGCCCGGCTGAAGTCGCGTATGCGGATCTGGTACTTTTCCGAGTCCAGGTACTCCTCGCTTCCCTCGCGAACGGCCACGTTCTCGGCCAGCTCGAACCCGCTGTAGATCCCGTACGACGCGCCCAGCGTGGCGGCGAGCACCAGCCGGACCTGGAACGCCGGGCGGCCGCCGCGCTGCAGGTACGCGTGCAGGATGTCGGGCGTGTTGGCGAAGAGATTCGGCCGGAGGTATTCCCGCACCGGGGTCTGCGTCAGCTCGGTGAAGTAGTCGCGCAGCTCGTCGCTGGTGTTCCGCCACGTGAAGTAGGTGTAGGACTGCGAAAAGCCGGCCTTGGCGAGGTAGCGCATCACCTTCGGCCGCGTGAACGCCTCCGACAGGAAGATCGTGTCCGGATGCTGCCGCTTCACGTCCGCGAGCGCCCATTCCCAGAACCGGAACGGCTTCGTATGCGGGTTGTCCACCCGGAAGATCTTGACGCCCCGTGCGACCCAGAACTCGATCACCTGCTTCAACTCGAGCCAGAGGGGCTCCCACGCGTCCGACTCGAAGTTGAAGGGGTAGATGTCCTGATACTTCTTCGGCGGGTTCTCCGCGTACTTGATGGAGCCGTCGGGCCGATGGCGGAACCACTCGGGGTGTTCGCCGACGTAAGGATGGTCCGGCGAGGCCTGGTAGGCGATATCGAGCGCGACCTCGAGCCCGTGCCGCCGCGCCTGTTCCACGAAGCGGTCGAAATCGGCGAGGCTGCCGAGTCCCGGCTCGACTGCCGTGTGCCCCCCCTCGGGTCCACCGATGGCCCACGGGCTGCCCACGTCGTCGGGCCCAGCCTCGAGCGTGTTGTTGCGGCCCTTCCGGAAGCTGCGGCCGATCGGATGAATCGGCGGGAGGTACAGCACGTCGAATCCCATGGAGGCGACGTAGGGGAGCAGCCCTGCCGCCTCGGCGAACGTCGCGCTCCGGGAGGGGTCCGGGCCGGCCGAACGCGGGAACATCTCGTACCACGCGCCGAAGCGGGCCAGATCCCGTTCGACGAGGACCTCGAGCACCCGATCGTAGCGCGTGCGGGGATCGCGGTGCCCTCGCCGCGCCAGGCCCGAACGGAGCCGCTCGGCGAGAGCGGCGGCGATGCGCTCACCCGGCGGGATCGCCGTGTCGCCGATGAACGACGCGCGCGCACGCAGATCCCGCACGTCCGGCGTGTCATCGGCGTCCCGGAGGAGCGCTCGAATCAGGGTCGCGCCCTCGAGCAGCTCGGTTCCGACGTCCTGCCCGGCGCCGACCTTCTTCGACAGCTCCGCGCGCCAGCTGCCGAACCGATCGACCCAGCCTTCGACGGTGTACTGATATCGCCCGAGCTCCGTCACGTCGAACGCCGCCTGCCACCGGTCGTTGCCGAGGGCCTCCATCGGCACCTCGCGCCACGGGTCGTCGGGACGGCGGCACAGGACCGCCGCTGCGACCAGGTCGTGGCCATCTGCGAAGACGTCGGCGCGGACGACGACCGATTCGCCGGCAGCGCGTTTGATCGGGAAGCGCCCCCCGTCGACTTCGGGGCGCACCCGTTCCACGACGGCCCGTCGGAGCAGATCCGGATGCAGGCGACCGGTCAGCAACTCGGTCGAGACCTGCCCATTGATTCGAGGCTCAGTAGACACCCATCGGCCCCCAGTCCTCGGCGCGCCCGCTGCGCCGACCGTCGAGCTTCAGCACGGCCATGGATCGGCCCCGCAGCTCGTAGCGGTCGCCGGCCCGGAGGCGCCGCGACGCCTGCCATGGATCCGCAGTATCGATCAGGGCCTCCCAGCGCTCAACGGGTGCCGTGGCCGGGAGCACGAAGGGGATCGTTTCGGCCCCGCCGTTGAGCAGGACGACGAGCGTGTCGCTGACGATGCGCTTCCCGCGCTCGTCGACTTCGTCGATCGCATCGCCGTTCAGGCGGAGGCCCAGACAGCGGACGTCGGGCGAGTTCCAGAACTCGTCGGTCATCTCCCGTCCGGAGGGATCCAGCCAGGCGACATCGAGCACTTCGGCACCGCGGATGCGGCGGCCCTGGAAGAACTTGCGCCGGCGCAGGACGGGATGATCCTTCCAGATCCGAATCACGCGCCGGGTGAAGTCGAGGAAGTCGCGGTGCGAGGCCGCGAGGTTCCAGTGCGTCCAGCTCACCGGATTGTCCTGGCAGTACGCGTTGTTGTTGCCCCCCTGCGTGCGGCCGATCTCGTCCCCCCCGCTCAGCATCGGCACGCCGATCGACAGCAGCAGCGTGGCCATCAGGTTCCGGCGCTGCCGTTCGCGCAGCTCGAGCACCCGGCGATCGTCGGTCGGACCTTCCACACCGCAGTTCCAGCTCAGATTGTGGTTTTCGCCATCCCGGTTGCCCTCCCCGTTGGCCTCGTTGTGCTTCTCGTTGTAGCTCACCAGATCGGCGAGCGTGAATCCGTCGTGTGCGGTGATGAAGTTGATGCTGGCGTACGGCCGTCGGCCGCTCTGCTCGTAGAGATCGCTGCTGCCCGACAGCCGTGTGGCCAGCTCGGAGACGACGCCCTTGTCGCCGCGCCAGAACCGGCGGACCGCATCACGGTACTTGCCGTTCCACTCCGTCCACTTGGTGGGGAAATTGCCGACCTGATAACCGCCTTCACCCAGATCCCAGGGTTCGGCGATGAGCTTCACCTGCGACAGCACCGGATCCTGATGGATGATGTCGAAGAAGGCGCCGAGCTTGTCGACGGCGTGCAACTCGCGGGCCAGCGCGCTCGCGAGATCGAAGCGGAACCCGTCGACGTGCATCTCGAGGACCCAGTAGCGCAGGCTGTCCATGATGAGCTGCAGCACGCGCGGACTGCGCATGTTCAGGGTGTTGCCCGTGCCCGTGAAGTCCTGGTAGAACCGGCGATTGTGGGGCTCGAGCCGGTAATAGGAACTGTTGTCGATGCCGCGGAGCGAGAGCGTCGGGCCGAAATGGTTGCCCTCGGCTGTGTGGTTGTACACCACGTCGAGAATCACCTCGAGGCCGGCGGCGTGCAGCGCCCGGACCATCATCTTGAACTCGCGGACTCCCTCGAGCGGAAGCGCCGAGGCGGTGTAGCGGACGTCGGGCGCGAAGTAGCAGAGCGTGTTGTAGCCCCAGTAGTTCGAGAGACCGCGCTTGACGAGGTGCCACTCGTTCGTGTGGTGGTGCACCGGCATCAGCTCGACGGCCGTGACCCCGAGCGAGATCAGGTGCTGGATGGCCGGCTCGGACGCCAGGCCGAGATACGTGCCGCGCAGGGCTTCCGGCACGTTCGGGTTCAGCTGCGTGTAGCCCTTGACGTGCAGTTCGTAGATGAGCGTCTCGTACCACGGAGTGCGGAGCGGACGGTCGTTGCCCCAGGTGAACGCGTCGTCGACGACCGCCGCCAGCGGCGCGTACGGCGCGCTGTCGCGCGTGTCGAACGACGTATCGTCGCCCGTGGCCATGGTGAACCCGAAGAGCGCCTCGTGCCAGCGTGTGGCACGGCCGACGACCTTGGCGTATGGGTCCATCACGAGCTTGTTGGGGTTGAAGCGGTGTCCGGCGTGGGGCGCGTACGGCCCGTGCACGCGGTAGCCATAGAGCTGGCCGGGATGCACGTCCGGAAGATAGCCGTGCCAGACCATGTCGGTCTGCTCCGGCAGGGGAATCGTCAGCGATTCGACCTCGGCCTCCGCCGAGTCGAAGAGACACAGCTCGACACGTGTGGCGTGCTCGGAGAAGATTGCGAAGTTGACGCCCACGCCATCCCAGGTGGCTCCGAGGGGGTACGGGGTGCCGGGCCAGACACGGAGGCTGTTCTTGGGCACAGATCCGCTTACGTACCACGTTCGCAGATGAGATGGCAAACGCGCCGCGCGGCGGCGAACCGACGGGGTGTGCGCTGAAATGGCGCGTGTGCCGGGCCCGGACCTCGACCTGCTGCGTCGCTGGGCGATCTTGCTCGATAGTGCGTTCCGGGTGCCCGGCACGCGGATCCGGTTCGGGCTCGACGCGCTCATCGGCCTGATCCCGGGTCTCGGGGACCTGGTCGCACCGGTCTTCACTGTCATGGTGCTGCTGACGGCGCTGAGGGTCCGCGTCCCGAAGATCGTGCTCGCCCGGATGGTGGTCAACGCGGCGTTCGACGCGGTGCTCGGCGTGGTGCCACTGGCGGGCGACATCGCGGACGTGTTCTGGAAGGCGGATCTGAGGAACGTGGCGCTGCTGGAGCGCCACGCCCAGCGTGGCGTACCACCATCGCGAGGCGACTACGTCTTCGTGGGCGCCAGCCTGGCCGTGGTCGCGCTGGCCGCCCTGCTCCCCTTCGTGGTGCTGTTCTGGCTGCTCTCGAGGGTTCCGTGGTTCTGAGCCGCCGGGGGTCAGGTCTTGCATTGACGTACTTGCGCGCGGCCGGCCCTC
>DASPFV010000302.1:0-8741 GCA_035620975.1 Vicinamibacterales bacterium | reverse complement strand
GAAGTGGTAGTAGATCATCGCCTTGTTGAGCCCGGCCGCGGCGGCAATGCGGTCGACGCTGGCGCCGGCGAAGCCGTGCGCGGCGAACTCGGCGGCGGCCGCGTCGAGGAGGCGGTGGCGTGACGATTCCGCGTCCCTTCGCCGGCGCCCGGGCGGAGGTGGACGGCGGCCCCCCGGGGCTGGCGGGCGGTGGCGGACGGCGGCGCGGGCGGGACGGCGGCGCGGCATTAACTAACCGGTCAGTTGTAACTAACTAACCGGACATTTAACATCGCCCGCCGGGGCGTGTCAAGCCGCGGCCGCCCCGCCGCCTCACAGCAGCTTCGACAGCCGCGCGTACCCCGCCCGGCTGACCGGCAGCTTCGTCCCGTCGCGCAGAATCGCCACCCGGCTGTCCTTCGCGTACAGCTCCACGCGCGCGATCCGATCGATGTTGAGCAGGTAGGACCGGTGTATCCGCACGAACCGCGCCGGATCCATCGACGCTTCCACCGCCGTCATCGTCTGGTCCTTGAGATACTGCCGGCCGTCCGCCTTGAAGCACACGTAGTCGTCCTGCGCCTCGACGTAATCGATCCGCTCGGCCGGGACCACGTGGACCTGCGGGCCGTCGCGAATCAGCACCCGCTCGAGCGGTCCGGTCTTCGGCCGCGCCGTCGCCACGAGACCGGCCACGTCCAGCGGCGCGTCCCCGTCGGACCCGGCTCGTGCCCGCAGCCGCTCGCGCGCGCGGTCCAGCGCCTCGTCGAAGCGCTCGGCCGAGAAGGGCTTGAGCAGGTAGTCCACCGCGTGCACCTCGAAGGCGCGCAGCGCGTACTGATCGTAGGCCGTGATGAAGACGACCAGGACGTCGCGGCCCAGCAGCTCGAGCACCTCGAACCCGTTGAGCTTCGGCATCTGGACGTCGAGGAACATCAGGTCGGGCGCGAGCTCGGCGACCGCCTTCACCGCGTCGAAGCCGTTCCCGCACTCCGCCACCACCTCGACGCCCGCGTGCCGCGCCAGATACTCCCGCACCACCGCGCGGCTCAGCGGCTCGTCGTCCACGATGACCGTCCGGAGCGGGTCCTGCGTCATCCTTCCTCCGTGGCGACCGGCAGCGAGATCGCCACCCGCCAGACGCCGCCGTGCTCCGTCGCGTGCAGCGACGCCTCGCGGCCGTGCAGCGCGTGGAGCCGGGCGCGCACGTTCGCCAATCCTACCCCCGTCCCGGTTCCCCGCGGGCGATCGGGATCGCACGGGTTCTCGACGGCAATGGACAGGCGGCGGCCGGTTCGCGAGGCGCGGATCCGGACCGCGCCGCCCTCCAGGACGTGCGTGATGCCGTGCGTGATCGCGTTCTCGACGATCGGCTGCAGCAGCAGCGGCGGCACGAGGCACTCGCCGCCGCTCTCGAGCTGGATCTCGCACCGCAGCCGGTCGCCGAACCGCACGCGCTCGACGGCCAGGAAGTGCTCGGCCAGGGTGAGCTCGCGCGCGAGCGGGATCCGTCCCTGCCCCTCGAGCGCCAGGCTGGCGCGCAGGAACTCGGCCAGCAGGAGGCACATGCGGCGCGCGCCGGCGGGATCCGCCGTGGTCAGGGCGCTGATCGAGTGCAAGCTGTTGAACAGGAAGTGCGGATCGATCTGCGCGCGCAGCGACCGCAGCTCGGCCTCGCGCGCCAGCACCTGCCCCCGCAGCACGCGCTGGTCGGCGTCCCGGCTCTCTTCGAACGTGATGAGCAGATAGCTGACGGCGAGCGACAGGAGGTACAACAGCACGCCCAGGCTGAACACCACCGCGTCGAGCCCGCCGCGATCGGGAAGCCCCCCCGCGAGCCATCCGCGCGTGCGCAGCGCCTGCACCCACATCCGGGCGAGCGCCAGCCAGCCCGCGCTCGACACGAAGGACGCCGTCAGCGCCGTCGCGACGATGCGGGGGCGCGTCGCGGTGCGGAGCGGGAGGCTCCGCGCCACGTGCCAGGCCGACAGGCAGACGAAGGCGTAGGTGCCCGCGAGCGGCAGCGACACGGCCGCGGCCCCCATCCACGTCGAAGCCGCACGCCCCACCAGCAGCGCCGCTAGCAGCCCGCCCACCAGGGCCCAGGCTCCCAGGTACGGGGCCAACCGCCCGCCGCCGGTCAGGATGGGGTGAATGATGGGATGGCTCCGGGTTGCAGCGTGACAGCGGGCCGCTGCCTAATTCTTGATTTCAACCCCGCCCATGAGCGCGACGCCGCGCAGGACGAGCCGGTGCGCCGTGGCCGTCTTCGGCGGCCGCGTCTTGTCGTCGACGCCGCCCATCAGCGGCATCACCTGGCAGTCGACGCTCCACTCGTCGGGCACTCGAATCTCGATCCCGCCCCACATCGTGAACAGGTCGATGGCCGCTTCCCCGTGAATCGCCGCCTGCCGCAGGTCGACCTCGCATCCGCCCATCACTGCCACCAGGTTGGCCTTCCGGAAAGCCTGCGAATTGTTCCCGCGTGCGACGCCGCCGAGGATCGCCACGGACGTGAAGGTCGCGCTGTCGCGCGCCGCCCCCGATCCGTGTTCATCCGTGTTCGTCCGTGGCGAGAGATCCGTGTTCGTCCGTGGCAAGAGATCCGTGTTCGTCCGTGGCAAAGGATCCGCGTTCGTCCGTGGCGTGACGCCCTGCCAGACCAGGTAGGCCCCGAAGAACACCAGCAGCAGTGGCCACAGATCGAAGAAGCTGATCCTGATGACGGCCAGCTGTTCGAGCAGCAGCCAGATCCCGGCCGTGGTGAAGATCAGTCCGGCCAGCGCACCCCCGAACCCGTCCCGCGACTGCCACAGCTTCAGGAGCCCTACCACGATGAGCCCGGCCGGCCAGTAGCGCACGTAGTCGCCCGCATGGACGACCCCCAGCTCGTCGAGCAGGAACAGCACCCCGACCGCAATCACCAGGGTGCCGAAGACGAGCTGCGGCGACAGCCGCGACGGCTGCTGCGGGCGGCGCTCCTCGGGCAGGGGCAACATCATCGTCTGGTACGGCCGGCTCTGGCCTCCGGCCTGGGCCTCCTGCCTGACGATACGCCGGGCGGCCCGCGGGCCGGGACGCTTTCCGGCGAATCCCGCCGCGCGCCCGGCGAACGGCGGCCCTGCGATAGAATTTTGCGCATGCGCACGCGTCAGCCGGCCATTCGCGCGGCCGTCCTCGCCATTCTGTCCAGCCTTCCAGGCCTGGCCCCCGCCGCCTGGGCGGGACCGCTCCAGGAGGATCTGCAGGCACGGCGCGCCCGCGTCATGGAACGAATCGGCTCCGACGCCCTCGCGATCTTCTGGAGCGCGCCGACCCGCGTCTACTCGCTGGATGTGGACTACGAATACCGGCAGGACAGCAACCTGCTGTACCTGACCGGAATCGACCAGGAAGAGACCATCCTGGTCCTCATGCCCGGTAACCGGACCCGCAAGGAAGTGCTCTTCATCCGGCCGGCCGATCGCCGGCGGGAGCACTGGACCGGCCACAGCCTGACCCCGACCGAGGCCACCGCGCTCAGCGGCGTGCCGACCGTTCTGACGCTGGATCAGTTCGAGCCCTTCGTCGCCGCGATGTTCTCCGGCCGCGCCATCGGCGATGACCCGTCAGAGCACGAGCGCTTCTTCGAGGCGCTGCGTGCCGGGCGGGCCAGACTCGCCCTGCTGCTCGAGCCGCTCCGCGATCTCTCCACCCCGCCGGGTCCCGCACGTCGATTCGCCGCCGACCTGCTGCAGCGCTTCTTCGGGTTCACCGTGGAGGACACGACGCCGGTGCTCGCCGACCTGCGGCAGATCAAGACGGCCTGGGAACAGGACGTGATGCGTCGCAGCGTGGCCGTCTCCATCGAGGCGCACAAGGCGGCCATGCGTGCGGCCGCCCCCGGGAGATTCGAGTACGAGGTCGAAGCGGCGCTCGAGGAGGTCTACCTCCTGAACGGCGCCATGAGCTGGAGCTATCCGTCCATCGTCGGAAGCGGCCCGAACGCAACCATCCTTCACTACACCCGGTCCGGACGCCGCATGGCATCCGGCGATCTCCTCCTGATCGATGCGGCGGCGAACTACCAGGGCTACACGGGCGACATCACCCGCACGTATCCGGTGACCGGACGGTTCTCGCGCGAGCAGCGCGATATCTACGAGATCGTGCTGGCGGCGCAGGAAGCCGGGATGAAGGCCGCCCGGGCAGGCAACCGGCCGGCCGACGTTCAGGCGGCCTGCGACGAGGTGCTGCGCGCCGGGCTCGTGCGGCTCGGCCTGGTCACCGAGCCCACCGGCCAGCAGTTCAAGATCTGGTCGACGCACGGGGTACTGCACTGGATCGGGATGGACGTGCACGACGTCGGCAGCGGCGAGCGTCCGCTCGCGCCCGGAATGACGTTCGTGATCGAGCCGGGCATCTACATCCGCCAGGCGGCGCTGGACGCGTTGCCCAGGACTCCGGAGAACCTGGCCTTCATCGAACGCGTGCAGCCCGCCGTGCGCAGATACCTCGATATCGGCGTGCGGATCGAAGACTCGTTCCTGCTGACCGGGACCGGGCTCGAGCGCCTCTCGGCGGGCGTCCCGCGCACGATCGACGAGATCGAGCGCTTCATGGCCCGCACTACTGGGACGAAACCGGATTCGCGGTAGCGGCCGCCTCCTGCGCACCGGAATCGCTAACGCTCCGGCAGCCCCGCCTCCCGGCGCGCCTTCCGGAGCGCCTCGAGCGCCTCCTGGACCTCGCGTCGGGCGGCTTCCCGCTCGCGCTCGTCCTTCGCGTCCTGCAGCGCGCGGATGGCTGTCTTCAGCCCCCACTGCAGCGCGAACGCCGTCACTGCGACCGTGGCCGCCTGCGCGTTCGAAAACGGCGCGAATCCCTTCACGTCGGTCGGCGTGACCAGATCGAGGAACTCCTGGTGTGTCATGCCGCCGTAGGGCGCGGGCCCGCGGAACGCATCAGGGCCGAGAATCTCCTGGATCGAGAGCCTCCGCTCCTCGATGTTCATCCGGAACAGCGGAAGGTCGCTGCGCTCGCGTGTCGTCGGCTGCACGGTGATGGCGGGAGGCCTGGAGAGGGCGCGCTGAATCTTGTCGAGCGATACGCCCATCTCCTCCGCGTCGACCGGGGGCGCCGGCGCTTCAGGCTTGGATGCCGGTTCGGCTCCAGTCGAGGAGCTGCCGCCCCCCTGCTGCGGCAGTGCCGAGCCCAGGGCGAGGCAGAAGATGAGAGCGGACAACCCCATGGCTGACTCTTTGGACGCGCCTCTCCTCTCGCTGGCTGCAAACGAGGCACCAGGGCGCCACGCTGTCCATCGCCGGGACCGCCCTGTTCAGAACTGAACAGGCGCCCCGGCCGCGGTCGCGCGTGAATTCCCGTAACGCACTGGGCATGCAGAGCTTCTCTCTGCCAGCCAAATGGCACGACGCTCGCTGGGTGGTGTCGAAACCAATTATCTCTCCAAAGCCATGAGCCAGGACCTGCGCTACGCCCTCCGACTGCTCGTCCATTCGCCCGGGTTTTTCCTGGTCGCGATCCTGACCCTGGCGCTCGGCATCGGTGCGAACACGGCGATATTCAGCGTCGTGCACGCGCTGCTGCTTCGACCCCTGCCTTATCCGGAAGCCGATCGACTCGTGATGGTGTGGCAGGACCTCAGTGAGGGTGGCGGTCGGTCCGACGAGTGGGCCACACCGGGCAACTACTTCGATTGGCGCAATGCCCGCGACCTCTTCGCCGGCGTCACAGCCGTGCAGGGTTGGCAGCCGACGCTCACGGGGCTCGGATCACCGGAACCGCTCACGGGCGAGCAGGTCACGAGCGACTATTTCGACGTGCTCCGGATCCAGCCGGCGATCGGCCGTGGATTCCGGTCGGACGACATGGTCCCCAAGGCGCCCCGAGTGGCCGTTCTGAGCCACGCCCTCTGGCAGCGCCGCTTCGGCGGCAACCCCGCCGTCCTCGGGACGACCGTCATGCTGGGTGGCGAACCACACGAGATCGTCGGAGTGATGGCGGCGGGCTTCCGGCCCGCCGTCATCGCAGTGTCGGAGCTCTGGCGTCCACGGCAGCTGGACGCCGCGAATCCGGCTCGAGGTGCGGTCATCCTGCGCGTCGTCGCGCGCCTGCAGGACGGCCTGCCGTACGGCCAGGCGCAGTCCGCCGCCACGCTGCTGGCCCGGCAGCTCGAACAGGCGCACCCGGACTTCAACGCCGGAATCGGCATCCGCGTCGTGCCCCTGCAGGATCAGGTCGTCGGGGGCTACCGTCTGGCGCTGCTCGTGCTGCTCGGCGCGGTCGCGTTCGTCCTGCTGATCGCCTGCGTGAACATCGCCAACCTGCTCCTGGCGCGCGCGTCGGCGAGGAACCGCGAGATGGCCGTGCGGCTGGCCCTCGGCGCCAGCCGGCCGCGGGTGATCCGCCAGCTCCTCACCGAAAGCGTGCTGCTCGCCGCCGTCGGTGGCGCCGTCGGGCTGCTGGTCGGGGCCTGGGGGATCGCCGGCCTCACTGCCATCGCGCCCGCGGGCGCTCCGCGCGTGAACGAAATCGGCCTCGACTGGACCGTGCTGGCGTTTTCGGCCGCCCTCACGCTGATCACCGGGATCGCGTTCGGTCTGATCCCGGCGGTCCAGGCCTCACGTCCCCGCGCTGTCTCGTCTCTCCGGGACGGCACACGCAGCGACGCAGGCGCGTCCGGCCGGAGAGCCCGCCGGACACTCATCGTCGTGGAAGTCGGCCTGGCGCTCGTGCTCCTCGTCGGGAGCGGCCTGCTGATGCGGACCCTCGTGCGACTGCAGGGAGTGGAGCTCGGTTTCGAGCCGGCGGGCGTCCTCGTGGGCGCCGTGCTGCCTCCGCAGGTGAAGTATCCGACCGGCGCGGCGCGGATTGCGTTCTACGATCGCGTCCTCGAGCGGGTCTCGGCACTGCCGGGGGTGGAGAAGGCGGCGATCTCTTCGGTCGTCCCGCTCGGCGGCGGCGACAACGACATGGACGTCCACGTGGAAGGTCGCCCAGTTCCGCGCACGCCCGTGGAGGCGACGACGACGTGGTACAGGCTGGTGAGCGCCGGGTACTTCGACGCGATGGGCATCGGCCTGCGCAGTGGCCGCGGTATCGCGCCGCGGGAGGCTGAACCCGTCGTGGTGGTCGGCGAGACGGCGGCCCGCCGGTACTGGCCCGGCGAGGATCCGCTCGGACGTCGGGTGCGGTTCGGCACCAGTCCGGACGCCCCCTGGTTCACCGTGGTGGGCGTGGCGGACGACGTCAGGATGGCAGGCGCCCGTGAGGGGACGCGAGTCGAGATGTATCTGCCGTACTGGCATTTTCCCGAGGCGGGCACCAACGTCGTGCTGAAGACCGGCGGCGATCCGATCCGCCTGGCAGAAGCGGTGCGGCAGGCGGTGCGCGAGATCGATCCGGACATGCCGGTGTCCGGCATCACTCCGATGGATGCCCTCGTCGCGCGCTCCATCGCCCAGTCACGGTTCATCGCGCTGCTGAGCGCCGCCTTCGCGGGCCTCGCGCTCAGCCTCTCGGCGATCGGCATCTACGGTGTGACGTCGTACACCGTGGCGCTGCGGACGGGCGAGATCGGCGTGCGGATGGCGCTCGGCGCGGACCGGGGCGACGTGTTCCGGCTGGTCGTCGGTGAGGGGTTGAAACTGGCTGCGCTGGGGTCCCTGATCGGGCTGGGCGCAGCGCTCGCGCTGAGCCGATCGATGGCGACGCTGCTCTTCGGGATCGCGCCGTACGATCCGGTGACGTTCGCCGCGACCACGGCCGTCCTGCTTGCCGTGGCGCTCCTGGCCGGCGCCCTTCCGGCCGGGCGGGCGACGCGCGTGGACCCGGCGGTTGCGCTTCGAGCGGAGTAAGCCGGTAGAATGAAGGCTGGAAACCGTTCCGGGACAGGGCCCGTCTAACAGGCCGTTGAGGACGGCCGGCCCGGCGCAGGATGCGTCCGTTCCGCAGCCTGCCGACCCGGACCCCACGTGAACCAGACTCGAAAGGCCAACTGCCCATGGCGTTTTTCTCGCGCTCCAGTCAGCCGGCTCCGCAGGTGGAGGTGCCGCCCGAACCGGCGCTCGCGCCCAACGCGCTCATCGCGCTCCGCAACATCGAGAAGTCGTACGCGCACGGGACGAGCCGGACGTATGTGCTGCGTCGAATCAACGTGGACGTCAAGGAGGGCGAGTTCATCTCGATCATGGGCCCTTCCGGCGCGGGGAAATCCACGCTCCTCCACATCGTCGGCATGCACGACAGCGCGTGGACCGGCGAATACTATTTTCTCGACCAGCCGGTTCACAAGCTCGCTGCGAAAGAGCGTGCGCGGCTGCACAAGCAGTACGTCGGGTTCGTCTTCCAGAGCTATCACCTCCTCGACCACCTGACCGTCTACGAGAACCTCGACATCCCGCTCTCGTACCGGGACATCCGCAAGTCGGAGCGCGAGAGCATGGTCTGCGACATCCTCGACAAGTTCGCCATCGTCGGGAAGAAGGATCTCTATCCCAATCAGCTCTCCGGCGGGCAGCAGCAGCTCGTCGCCGTCGCGCGCGCCGTGATTTCGAATCCCCGGGTGATCCTCGCAGACGAGCCCACGGGCAACCTGCACTCGAGCCAGGGCAAGGAGATCATGGAGCTGTTCCGGAAGCTGAACGAGGCGGGCACGACGATCATCCAGGTGACGCATTCGGAGGCGAACGCGGCGTACGGCAGCCGGATCGTCCAGCTGCGCGACGGCTGGGTGGTGCAGGAGTAGCTGGCACCTCGCACAC
>DASPFV010000301.1:0-31407 GCA_035620975.1 Vicinamibacterales bacterium | reverse complement strand
GTTCTCTCCCGATGGTCGCTGGATTGCCTATGCATCGAACGCATCCGGCCGACAGGAGATCTACGTTCGGCCATACCCCATCGTCCAGGGAACCGAGCGACGCGTGTCTGAAGGCGGCGGCGCCGGGCCCGTATGGGCGCGGGACGGTTCGTCCCTCTACTATCGCGGCCTGACGTCGATGATGGTGGCGCCGACGCAGCTCCGGCCAAGGTTCCTGCCCGGCCGGTCGCGCGCGCTCTTCGCACTGGCGCCCTTCCGATTCTCCGGCAACGCCTCGGCGTTCGACATCCATCCCGATGGCAAGCGATTCGTCATGGTGACAACCGCGGATGCGCCGCCGCCGTTGCGGGATCAGATCAACGTGGTGTTCAACTGGTTCGACGATCTCCGACGCCGCGTGCCCGCACCGCGATGACGCGGTCACCTCGCCGGGGCCGGCTCGGGGCGCAGTTTCTTAACCTCCGTGCGTGTTCTCTGCGTTCGGCGATCGGTCGTTGCGGAAGCATCCGATTTCTCCGGTCGAAATCGAGAGGCGGCAGTTTGAAAGACCGTCGCCTCGCCTTCGTTTTCGGCCCTTTTTCTGAAGGGACCGGGTTAAAGACGCACGGAATGTGCCCAGAAGTGTGCCCTGGACGATGTGCCCAAAACGAGTAGCATGCCGATGCTGCAAAGCTCTTTTGTCGTTGTGTTTACCGGCAAAGGCGACGGTTTGAGCGCGGGTTGCCTGGAGGGCGTCGTCGTCGAGCGTCTTCGTGCAAGTGCCTTTGTCACGTATACTTGGAGGTCACGGTGAGGTGGCCGAGAGGCTGAAGGCGGCGGTTTGCTAAACCGTTGTAGGGGTGTTGAGCCTCTACCCAGGGTTCGAATCCCTGCCTCACCGCCATCACTTGTTCGTGCCGCCGCCGTCGGCTCTTGCGCGCCGGTCGCCGACACAGCAGGTCCAGCACACACAATCAGCGCCGCCGCGGGCGCATTGTTCTCCATCGCTCGGCAGCCCTTGTCGACGGTCGCGTCGCACACGACACACCTCACCACGGTTCGCGCCGTCTGCGGCCGGTCGAAAAGCACGACATCCGCCTCAGCGAGCGGGGAGCGCTCAGTGAACGTATCCGCGTGCAGATGCTCGTACAGACCTCGCCGGGTGCGGGATGGCGGCGACCATGGACGACGTGCCACTCGCCCGATCGAAACCTGAGCGCGATTCCCCCGCCGTGCCCGATGGTGAGGCGTCCCGGCCGCACGTCGAAGACCGCCTCTCGACGTCGGCTTCCACCCTACCGCCCTCGAGCGTCGTGATGCGCCCGCCCCCTTGATAGAGGGGCGCACCGGGGGCACCCCGCACCCTGGCAACCCAAGGCACCCGCACCTTGGCACCCGGGGCACTCCGCACCTTGGTACCCGGGGCACCCCGCACCCAGGCACCCAGGGCACCCCGCACCTTGGCACCCGGAGCACCCGGGCCTTCGGCACCCGGAGCACCCTGCACCTTCGGCACACTCGCACCTTCGGCACCCCGCACCTTGGCACCCTCGCACCTTCGGCACCTTCGCACCCAGGGCACCCTCGCACCCAGGGCACCGTTGGCACCCAGGGCACCTGCACGTGCGGCCCCCGAATTGCACAGGTCAGGGTGTGCTAGCCCGTCCGATCCGTCGCGCGTTCGTCATCCTCGGTGTCACCGCCGGCGTCATCGCGGTCGCGCTCCTCATCGCGCAGGACCAGGAGACGCTTCGAATCCGGAGCGCCGTCTCCGCAGAGGATCCCGGCAACGCCGCCTACATCGCCGCGCTCGTCAACGCCGGCCTGACACGCGGCAATGTCTTCGACGTCCTCACGAATGGCGACGAGATCTTCCCGGCCATGCTCGCGGCGATCGACGCGGCCGAGCGGCGGATCAGCTTCGAGAGCTACATCTACGACTCCGGCGACATCCCCGAGCGGTTCACCGCCGCGTTCGAGCGGGCGGCCCGGCGCGGCGTACAGGTCACCATCCTGGTCGACGCGGTCGGAGCCGCCCCGATGGACCCTTCTCACGCCGAGCGCCTGCGCGCTGCCGGGTGCACGGTCATCCGCTTCCACCCGACCCGCTGGTACACCATCGAGGAAGTGAACTACCGCACCCACCGCAAAATCCTGGTCGTTGACGGAACGATCGGCTTCACCGGGGGCGTGGGCGTGGCGGACCACTGGAAAGGCAACGCGCAGAGCCACGATCACTGGCGCGACACGCACGTCCGCATGCGCGGACCGATCGTCCGTTTGTTGGAAGCGGCGTTCTACGAGGTGGTGATCGAGTCCACCGGCCCGGTCGTCCCCCAGCTGGACCCGGATCCGCCCGCCGCCGACACCCACGCGCCAGCGTTCGTCGTCCGGAGCTCGACGACGAGCGGGGGCAGCGACATGAAGCGGGCGTATCTGCTGGCGGTCGCGTCTGCGCGCAGGACCATCGACGTTGCCAGCCCCTACTTCGTGACTGACGCGTCGACGCTCTGGGCGCTCGAGGATGCCGCGGCGCGCGGAGTCCGGGTGCGCCTGCTCGTCGAAGGCGACATCACCGACGCCATGCCCGTGAAATACGCGTCCCGGGCGGTCTACGATAGGCTGCTCGCGCTGGGCGTCGAGATCTACGAGTATCAGCCGACGATGATGCACGTGAAGGTGCTGATCGTCGACGGCGTGTTCAACATGTTCGGCTCGGCGAACTTCGACAACCGGTCCCTGGAGCTCAACGACGAGCTGAACGTCGTCGTTTCGAGCCGCGACCTCGCGGAACGGTTCCTGCGCGATTTCGAGGCCGATCTGAAGGTCTCGAAGCGCCTCGAGCTGGACGCGTGGCGCCAGCGGCCGCTCCTCGACAAGGCCAGGGAACAGTTCTGGAGCTGGTTCGGGGAGCTGTTCTGACGACTGTGGTTCCGGGTTCCAGGTTCCGGGTTCCGGGTTCGTCCCTGAACGGAGCGTGAGGCAGTGCCGACGATCGAGGCGGCCACGGTGACCGCGTTCTACCTGTTCGACGTCGCCGAGCAGATTGATCTGAACCGGCTGCGGACGGTCATCGGCGGCGAGGCGGTGCCGGCGCGGCTCACGACGAAGTCGGCGGCGCCGACCCACCTGCAGTACTCCGTGCCGCCCGTGGTCGTGGACGGCGACGCGTTGGGCGTGGCCGAGCTCGATGGATTCCGCCTGCGGGTCAAGTTCTTCGACTACGGAGTGCTTTCGCTGGCGCTGACGCGAAGGTTCGCGGGCGAGTGGACGGAGCTCATCGGCCTCAGCCAGACGTACATGGAGAGCGCGGAGCTGGAGAGCCGCGCCGAGGCCGTGGCCCGCTCCGTCGTGAGCCGGTGCGGGACCGCGATGGGCGGCGCCCGCGCCGAGATCCTGAGCGAGGACTACCTGGTCTTCGCGATTACCGCGTTTGCGGCGCCCACGAACGCCGAGGCGCTGGTGAACGGCCGCGCCGCGGAGATTGCGCTGCTCCTACGCGGCGAGCGGCAGGCGCTCAGCCAGCAGGAGCAGGACGATATCCTCCGGCATCGGCTGTCATATCTGGCCGACGACCTCGTCGTACCGACCTGGAACGCCGCGTTCGTGTACGACACCGACGTCGGCGCGCAGGCCGCGCTCGAGATCTTCGAGTTCGCCAACTCGCAGCTGCTCGAGTTCCGCTACTACGACGAGCGGCTCGACGTGGAGCTCACGCGAATCTACCCTCAGCTCCAGCGCCAGCACTGGTGGGAGACGCTCGTAGGCCGCGGCCAGATCCGGGCCGCCCACCAGCTGCACGCCCTGTTCATCGAGGTGAACGAGATCACCGATCGCACGCAGAACGCGCTCAAGCTGGCCGGCGACATCTACACGGCCCGCCTCTTCAACCTCGCCGCCGCCAGGCTGGGGCTCGCGTTCTGGAAGGCGAGCGTCGAGGACAAGCTCGAGACCCTCGACGACATCTATCGCTTCGCCGTCGAGCAGGTCGCCATTTCGAGAGGGCATTTCCTCGAGCTCACGATCGTCCTGATCCTCCTGCTGGAGCTGGTCCTCTTCTTCATGGGCATCATGACGTGAGCGGGATCGGAGAGCCGGACCGCGCGAAGGCCGGCGAATGGAAACGGGAGGCGAGATGGGAACGCGGCTTCCGGGCGCGAGCCGTTGGCCTGCGGCCTGCATTCCCCGCCCCGTGTGGACGCGGTCGGACCGCCCCGGCGCCGCGCGTCCCGATATTCACGCGCGGTCGGCGGGTGCCCAGCGCGTGCGTAGTGGGAATTCGGCAAGGCGAGGCCCGGCACGTTCCGGGATCCCGGCACCCGCAGGCGAATGCGGTGAGGAGGTCGTCATGGCTCGAAACGTGGGAGATCGGTACGTCTGTGAGAAGTGCGGCGCGGTGCTCGTCTATGAGAAGGCCTGCCCCTGTCCGCCAGGCCATCCGCATTCGGAAATCTGCTGCGGTCAGCAGATGAAGGCGGCCGGGTCGAAGTAGGCCGCCATACGCGAATGCCAGCGGCCGCCGCCTGTACGGCGGCCGCTCGACATCCCGCGAAGCGGGGCTCCGACTCGGACCGCCGAGGTTCCGCGTCGGCAGCCGTTTCTCCGGCCAGGTGCCCGGGTCGCGAACTGCTGAGGGCCAGGGCCCTGACCCCTCATAACACGTACAAATGAGTCACATTTCTCCGGGGTCGGAGCCGCCCGCGCGTCAGCGCGGCGTTATCAGAAAATGCGACTAGCGAGCGGAGCCTCGTGGGCCTGAGGCGCAGCCTCGCTAAAATCGTGAGATGGTTCGCGTCCGCTTCGCCCCCTCGCCTACCGGCTACCTCCACATCGGCGGCGCCCGCACGGCCCTGTTCAACTGGCTGTACGCCCGGCGGGAGGGTGGAACCTTCGTCCTTCGCATCGAGGACACCGACGCCGAGCGCTCCTCCTGGGACATGGTGGAGGGGATCGTCGAGGGCCTGCGCTGGCTCGGGCTCGACTGGGACGAAGGCCCCGACATCGGCGGGCCGCACGCGCCGTACTTCCAGTCGCAGCGGCTCGACGCGCATCGCGCGATGGCGGAGCGGCTCGTGCACGAAGGACGCGCGTACTACTGCTACTGCACCTCCGAGACCATCCGCGCGAAGCGTGAAGCCGCGGAGGCGGCAGGTGGGGGCTGGATCTACGACCGCGCGTGCTGCGCGCTCACGCCGGAGCAGACCGCGGCGCACGAGGCAGCCGCTACGCCACGCGCCGTGCGGTTCAGGGTGCCCGCCGGGACCACGGAGTTCGACGATCTCGTTCACGGGCACATCGCGTTCGACAACGCGAACATCGAGGACTTCGTCGTGCTCCGGTCGGATCGGCAGCCGACGTACCACCTCTCGGTGGTCGCCGACGACATCGACATGGCTATCACGCACGTGGTGCGCGGCGACGATCACATCTCGAACACGCCCAAGCAGGTGCTGCTCTACGACGCGTTCCGGCAGCCGGCGCCGCGATTCGCGCACGTACCACTCATCCTGGGCCCTGACAGGAAGCGCCTGAGCAAGCGGCACGGAGCCACGTCCGTGATGGAGTACCACCGCCTGGGCTATCTCCCGGAGGCCATGGTGAACTTCCTGGCGCTCTTGGGCTGGTCGCCCGGCACCGACCAGGAGTTGTTCACGCGCGACGATCTGGTCGCGCAGTTCACGTTCGAGGGCATCAGCGGCGGCAACGCCGTCTTCAATCCCGAGAAGCTCGATTGGTTCAACCAGCAGCACATCGCGCTCCTCGCGCCCGAGGAGCTGCTGCGACGCGTCCGCCCGCTCCTCGAGGACGCCGGCCTCTGGCGGGACGCGTACGACGGCCCGGAACGCGGCTGGATTCTGCGCGTGCTGGAGCTGCTCAAGCCGCGGGTCCGGAAGCTCTTTCAGTTGGTAGAGGACGGCCGGCCGTTCTTCGCGAGGGAAGTGGCCTACGACGAGTCGGCCGTCGAGAAGCACCTCCACGGCCGCGGTGTGCGCGCGAATCTCGAGGCGGTCCGCGAAGCATTCGCCTCAGCCCGACTGTTCGATGCGGCGACGCTGGAATCAGAGGTGCGTGGGCTCGCCGAGTCACTGGGCGTCAAAGCCGGCGCGCTCATACACCCCACCCGTGTAGCGATCACCGGCAGGGCCGCAAGCCCGGGCCTCTTCGACGTGCTCGAGCTCATCGGGCGCGATCTCGTGCTCAGCCGTATCGATCGCGGGATCGCCCTGACGCGTGAACGGAGCGAGTAAAAAGGTACTCATGAGTCGCGGGCCTGACACGTCGTCGTGTCCTTGCTTACTCGTGTCCATTCACCCGCAGCGCTCGCGTCCCGGTTTCTGAGAACGGCCCTGCCCATGTCGGGAAGAATCCCGACCCGATTCAGCTGAAAAACCCGCGATGGGTCCGGCGAGCACGGCATTTCCTTGCCGCTCATCGGTAGTCGAGTTCCATCAGAGAGTGCCAGTACCGCACACGGGTATCTCTCGCACGATCAACAGCTTCCGGCTTCGGCCGTGGCACCGTGGTTGCAGCCGCGGCTCTGACGGGACAACGACATCATCGGGACCGAGCGAGACCCTGGGGGAAGCAGGAGGACCAAGTGGCCAAGGAAGATCGTGGATTTGCCTCGATGGATCGCGCCAAGCAGCGCGAGATTGCAAGCAAGGGCGGCAAGGCGGCCCACCAGAAGGGGACGGCGCACGAGTGGACCAGCGAGGAAGCCCGTGACGCCGGCCGCAAGGGAGGTATCGCCAGTCACCGTCGTCGGCGCGAGCAGATGGGGACGGGCGGCTCGGAGAACATCGCAGCCGAGCCCGCCGAGGGTGGCGAGACACCGTCGAGGCCGGAATCCGACCTCGGAACAGAGTAGAAAACGCCAACCGGAGAGACGGACGGCAGAAGTCTGGTCTCTCCGGTCTGCCTGGTTCCCCCGCTCCGCCGTCCCGCCCGTGATCCGGGTCCCGCCTCCGTGTCGATCTAAGATGAGGTCCTGTGACGCCACAGGACTACGCCCGTGCGCGGAGGCTCCTCGTCCGGCGCGATCCCGTGCTGGCCGACATCATCCGCCGGCAGGGCCCGTGCGGGCTGGCAGCTGCGCAGCGGGCTGACCACTTCTCGGCGCTCGTGCGCGCCATCACGTTTCAGCAGCTCTCGACAAAGGCCGCGGCGACGATCTACGCGCGAATGATCGCGTTGATGCCCGGCCCTGAGCCGACGACGGCCGGGTTCGCCGGGCTGACGGACGAGCAGCTGCGCGCGGCCGGCATGAGCCGGCAGAAGTGCGCGTATCTCCGCGACCTCTGCGTCCGTGTCGAATCCGGCGCGCTCCGCCTCGGGGAGCTGGAATCGATGTCGGACGAAGAGGTGATCGGCGCGCTCTCGCAGGTGAAGGGGATCGGACGCTGGTCCGCCGAGATGTTCCTCATCTTCCGCCTTCATCGGCCCGACGTGCTCCCGGTGGGGGATCTCGGGATCCTGAACGCAATCCAGCGCGCCTACCGGATGCGCAAGCGTCCGACGGCCGAGCGCCTGCGCCGGCTCGGCGAAGCGTGGCGGCCGTATCGCTCGGTGGCGTCCTGGTATCTCTGGCGCAGCCTCGACAACATCCCCATCAACGCCCGGAGCGTGCCGTCGAATGGCCGAAGGCCCCGGAAGGATCGGGCCCGGTCCAGTTCCCGCAAGGAGAAGTCCAGATCATGATCCGCACTCCCGCGTCCGCCGCCGTCGTGGCGTTCGTCGCCGCGTGCCTCGTTCCGGCGAGCGCGCACCAGGATCAGAAGCCCGGCGACCAGAAGCCGGATCAGAAGAAGTGGGACGTGGCCGCGCCGCTCGGCCCGACCACGTCGATTTCCTTCGAGACCACCGAGGGCACGTGGATGAACGCGGACGTCAGCCCTGACGGACGGCAGATCGCCTTCGATCTGCTGGGCGACATCTACGTCATGCCCATCGAGGGGGCGCCGTCCGGGGCGAAGCGGATCACGAGCGGGGCCGTGTTCGACATGCAGCCGCGGTTCAGCCCGGACGGTCGACGGATCGCGTTCGCGAGCGATCGCGACGGCCTCTGGAACATCTGGACGACGGATGTCGAGGGGAAGGACGCGCGGCAGATCTCGCGCGAGCGGCGCTGGTTCGTGAACAGCCCGGCGTGGTCCCCAGACGGCACGTACATCTACGCGCGGCGGCACTTCGTGAAGGAGCGGTCGCTCGGCGCGGGCGAGATCTGGATGTATCACTCGGCCGGTCCGGGCGACGGCCTGCAGGTCACCGAGCGCAACGGGTGGCAGAAGGACGCCGGCGAGCCCGAGATCTCGCCGGACGGCCGCTACCTCTATTACAGCCGCGATGTCACCCCGGGCCAGACGTTCGAATACAACAAGGATCCGAACGGCACCATCTACGCCATCATGCGGCGCGATCTGGTCACGGGCCGCGAGCGTCGGGCCGTCAGCGTGCAGGGGGGATCGGTCAGGCCCGAAGTGTCGCCGGACGGGAAGACGCTGGCCTACATCCGCCGCGTCCGCCTGGAGAGCTATCTGTACCTCCGCGATCTCGAGAGCGGGCGCGATCGGCAGCTCTTCGGCAACGTCGACAAGGATCTGCAGGAAGCCTGGGCGATCCACGGCCTCTACCCGCAGTACTCCTGGACGCCGGACGGGAAGTCGATTGTCATCTGGGGCGAGGGGCGGTTCTGGCGGGTCGACGTGGCGACCGGCAAAGGCGAGCAGATTCCCTTCCAGGCGCGTGTCGAACAGACGCTCAACGATGCCGTGCGGTTCCCGCAGACGGTCCATCCCGAGCGCTTCCCGGTGAAGATGCTGCGGGACGTGCGCGTGTCGCCGGATGGCAGGCTGGTGGCTTACAGCGCGCTGGGTCACCTCTATGTCCGGCCCCTGCCCGACGGGGAGCCGCGCCGCCTGACCGGCCGCACCGTGGAGACGACCACGTCGGGCGGCAACGGCAACGGCAACGGCGCAGCGCAGGCAGCACCGGCACCGCCGGGCACGCGTGCAGGCGACACGTACGAGTTCTACCCGGCCTTCTCGCGCGACGGCCAGTGGATTGTCTACACGACGTGGAACGACGAGCAGCACGGACGCGTGCGCGTGATCAGGCCCGATGGCTCCGGCGGGCGCGACGTCGTCGAGCGTCCCGGCCACTACGTCGAGCCGTCGTTCTCGCCCGACGGCCGGACGATCGTCTTCCGGGATGCGGGCGGCGATTCCACGCGCGGGCGCTATTACGCGAGCGAGCCCGGGATCTACGTCGTGGCCGTCGAGGGGGGTGAGCCGGTGCTGGCGCGCGACAGCGGCACCGAGCCGGAGTTCGACCACACGGGTACGCGCATCTACGTGCGCGAAACGCGGAACGAGAAGTCGACGCTCTTCAGCGTCGGCGTACCTGCCGGACCCATGCCGCTCCCCGGACGGGACGAGATCGAGCACGTGCGGAGCGACAACGCGACGCAGTTCGCGCCCTCTCCGGACGGGAAGTGGCTCGCGTTCGAGGAGCGGTTCCGTACGTTCATCGCGCCGTTCCCGCGGACGGGGCGGCCGGTCGACATCGGGCCGTCCACGCAGGCCTATCCGGTCCAGCGCGTCTCGCGCGACGCCGGCTTCTACCTGCACTGGTCCGGCGACGGCCGCCGGCTGCACTGGACACTCGGGCCCGAGCTCTTCACGCGCGACCTGGCCGACACGTTCGCTTTCGCCGCGGCCCCTGGCGGAGGCGCAGCGGCCGGTGCCGGGCCAGAGACCGCCAAGCCGGAGGAGCCGGAAGCGTCCGGGATCCAGATCGGGTTCACGGCCGCCAGCGACGTCCCGGCCGGATCGATCGCGCTGGTCGGGGCGCGCGTGATCACGATGGCGGGGCTGAAGCCAGGTCCAGTCAAGGGTGCGCCAGGGGTGGTCGAGAACGCCACGATCGTGATCGAGGGCAACCGGATCGCGGCCATCGGGCCGTCGTCGTCGATATCCGTGCCCGCGGGCGCCCGGCGCGTGGACGTTCGCGGCAAGACCATCATGCCGGGGATCATCGACGTGCACGCCCACGTCGGCGGCGAGTCCAGCGGCCTGCTGACGCAGTCGAGCTGGCCGCTCGCAGCGAACGTCGCCTTCGGCGTCACGACGTCGCACGACCCCTCCAACGACAGCGAGACCGTCTTCACGAATGCCGAGCTGATCCGCGCGGGCGCGAAGCTCGGTCCGCGCCTCTTCTCGACCGGGCGGATCCTCTACGGGGCCGAGACGCCCTTCAAGGCCGTCGTGGAGTCGTACGACGACGCGCTGTCGCACCTGAGGCGGCAGAAGGCCATGGGCGCCATCAGCGTGAAGAGCTACAACCAGCAGCGCCGGGATGCGCGGCAGATGCTGGTCAAGGCCGCGCGCGAGACAGAGATGCTGAACGTGCCCGAAGGCGGGTCGCTGCTCTACATGAACCAGACGCACGTGATCGACGGGCACACCGGCGTGGAGCACTCCCTGCCCGTGCCGCGGATCTACAAGGACACCGTGGAGCTGTTCGCCCGCAGCGGGGTCGGTTACACACCGACGCTGATCGTCGGCTACGGCGGCCTTTCGGGCGAGTTCTACTGGTACCAGCACACGAACGTGTGGGAGAACGAGCGGCTGCTGTCGTTCGTGCCGCGCGAGATCGTCGACGCGCGGTCGCGGCGGCGCACGATGGCGCCCGAGAACGATTTCAACCACGTGCTGATCGCCAGGGGCGCGAAGCAGATCGCGGACGCCGGCGGCAGCGTGCAGCTCGGCGCCCACGGCCAGTTGCAGGGCCTCGGGGCCCACTGGGAGCTGTGGATGCTGCAGCAGGGCGGCATGACGCCGATGGAGGCGCTGCGCGCGGCGACGATCGACGGCGCCCGCTATCTCGGGATGGAAGCCGATCTGGGATCGCTCGAGAAGGGCAAGCTCGCCGATCTGGTCGTGCTCGATCGCAACCCGCTCGAGAACGTCCGGCACACGGAGGCGATCGGGATGGTGATGCTGAACGGCCGGCTGTACGATCGGAACCTGGCGGAGATCGGCAATCACCCCGCGCCGGCGCCGACCTTCTGGTTCACCCGTTGAGGGCGCCCCGGGCCTACCTGTATCCGCGCTTCAGCAGCATGTCCGCGGCTCGCGCGAACGCCGCCTCGCCGGGCATGTCGAAGCCCAGGGAGTCCGCCAGGCGCGTGTAGATGTTGAACAGCGCGCAGACGTGGGCGGCATCCTCGATCGCCTCGTCGCCCAGCCCCGCCCGCCGGAGGAGCGCCACGTCATCGGCCCCGAGCCGCTCGGGAGCCAGCGTCATCTTCTCGATGAACCCGAGCGCGGCGCGGACCCGGTCCGGCACGGCCGCCGTGCGCCAGTCGGTCAGCACCGCCTGAACCAGCTTCGCATCCCCGAGCGCCTTCGACGCGACCGCGCCGTGGGCGCTCGTTCAAAACGGGCACTGGTTCAGCCGCGAGGTGAAGGCGGCGAACAGCTCGCGCTCGCCGACGGTCCACTCCGAGGGTCCGCGCATGACGGCGTGGGTCCACTCGTTCATTCGGGCGCCGAAGAACTCGGGCCGGTAGAGGAGCGTGCGGACGACGTCCGGTGCCCGGTAGCCCGTCGTCAGCCGGATCAGGGTCATGACGAGCTTCTGCGGCAGCCGGTGGCCGTCGCGCACGCGCGCGAGGCGCATCTATCGTCCTCCCCTGAGCAGCTCGAGCACCCGATTCAGCCGGGCCGTCCCGGCGCCCACCGCGGCGGTGACCGTCACCTCGAAGACCTCGTCGTCGGAGTGCCCGGCCCTCGTGAGCCGGCCGACGTCCTCGTCGGTCACGCGGTAGGCATGCCGGATCACGGCGTCGACGTGCCGGGCCAGGTCGTCGGGCAGGTCCGCGCGGGTGGCGCGGCTCGGGTCCTGTCCGGCGACGAGGTCGACGGCCCGGCGGCGGACGGCCTCGCGCGTGCGGGGAGGTACGGCCCCGGTCGCGCCCCCGACTGTTTCGAGAAGGCGAGTGGCGAGATGGTCGTAGCGGTTCGGCATGTTCATTCCGCACAGCATATGCCGGCCGTGGCAGTTGTCAGGAGGGGCTGCGAGTTCGTATAATCGGGGTTTCACGTCCCGCCTGTACGGCTCGACTTGGGAGGTCGTTCAACGGTAGGACACGTGGCTCTGGACCACGTTATCGGGGTTCGAATCCCTGCCTCCCAGCCATCCGCCTCCGCTCGCGAAACGATCCAGCGCGAGGCTCCGGCGGATGGCTCGCTGACACGATGAGATCCGCCGTAGCGGCGAAGCCGCGGAGGTGGACGAATCCCTGCCTCCCAGCCACAGCTTTTCAAGTCGTTGAATATCAGCGACTTACCGTTCAAGCCGCGATTCGGCCAACTGTCACCTCATCGTAGTTCGCGCCGACGAACGCACCCGCAAGTCATGTTGGCTTGGCGTGTTGCTGTCCGCAGTCTGCTCGCGACCAAGTTCGAATCCCACGCACCCTATTCCCACCTAGAACGTTCGCTCGGTTGATCTCGTCAACGTCACTGTGAATCCAACAGCTGCTGTGCGCATAGCAGTCGCGTCTCGGTTGGCGCGACTAGTGATCGTCGCATCTCTAGCGATGGCGTGCGCCACCATCGTCGCAGCCCAATCGAAAGCGATTGCGGTCGCGAATGTGACCCTCATCGATGGCACGGAGGCGAGGCCGCGAGTCGTGACCGTCATCGTGGAAGGCGAGCGCATCACTGCAATCGCTCGAAACGGCCCGACGCGGATACCGACTGGGGCCACGATTGTCGACGGTCGCGGCAAGTATCTGATCCCCGGCTTGTGGGATATGCACGTCCACACCGGTGGGTACGACGAAGGCACGAAGGTCCTGCCGCGACTGGTCGCATACGGCATCACGGGCGTACGGGATATGGCGTCGCCCGTCGACGACATCCTTCGTCTTCGACGCGAGAGCGCCGACGGAACCTGGGCCGGTCCGCAGATTGTGGCAGCCGGACCAATCTTGCAGCGTCCATTGCCGTTCAGAACGCCGCCGCTCGTTCGAACGGTGACGGATGCGGACGCCAAGCAAGTTGTCGATGACGTGCAGGCGAAAGGGGTCGATTTCATCAAGGTCGGTGACACGCTCACTCGCGACGCTTACTTCGGGATCGCGAGCGAAGCGAAGCGCCTTGGTCTGCCGTTTGTCGGGCATCTACCGGTTTCGGTGACGGCCCTCGAAGCCACACAAGCAGGGCAGCGAAGCATTGAGCACTTTGGAAGCGCTGGGTTTCGTAACGTGCTGATCGGTTGCTCGTCAGCCGAAGCGGAGTTAATTTCGGAGGTTCGGGACGCGCTCGCAAGCGCTCTCGCCGGCGGGCCATCTCCCGACGACAAACTATACCGGTCAGAATTTCTGACGAGACTCGTTGAGACCTACGACAGGCGAAAGGCAGCCGCGTTGTTCAGTGCGTTCAAGGCGAACGGCACGTGGCAAGTCCCGACGTTTGGCGCACTCCGTAGTGTCTGGGATGCGCGCCGCGCTCAACTTAAACCAGACGATGCCGCAGCTACAGACAGCGCAGCGACAAAGACGGTCGAGATGTTCGCCGATATGCGAAAGGCCGGAGTCAGGGTGCTGGCCGGAAGCGATCTTCCCATCTCAACTGGAGTACCTCCTCTCCACGACGAGCTGGTGGCATTGGTGCGCGCCGGCATGACGCCTTTGGAAGCGCTACAGGCGTCAACTCGGAATGCCGCTGAGTTCAGCGGACGCCTTGCTGATGAAGGCACCGTTGAAGTCGGAAAGAAGGCCAGGTTGGTCTTGCTCGAGGCGGACCCGTTGGTCGACATCGCGAACACACGCCGTGTGGCGGCCCTCGTTCTCGGCGGACGTCTTATTTCTGGAGCGGAACTGCAGAGACTCCGTTGAACTGCCGCGACGGAGCCGCGCCGCGCGTGAGGAAACCTCGCCGTCCGAAATCTGTATACAAATTTCGGACACACACATGCGTCAGATACAGGACCAACTCGCGTCGGTGTCCGCGTGGTAGGTCGAGATCGTTGAGAAGCGCGTCACGCGGATCGTCGCCGCGCTCGCGCGAGTCACGGTAGATCTCGCGATCGAGCTCGTCCTGGCCTCCTCGGTCGCGAGCGTCACTCCATGGTGGATCGAAGCTGTCGAACATCTCGCCTCCAACGAGAGGGAAGACGACCTCTCTCGGAGGTGAGTATCAGAGAGCCGCGAGGGCCGCAATTCGCATTCGGGTCGTGAACGATCACGTTGGGTCGCATCCGGTTTTGTGTCTATGGTCCGTGTGTCAGGTCAGTCGCTCCGGATGGAGCCAACAAGCATCCTACAGAGTCGCAGATCTGGAGATTCGTCAAGAGAATGGTCAGCGCTCTTACTCAATCCAGTGCCCGCTGGTGCCGCTGACCGTCCACTTGCCACCGCCTTTCGTCAGCAACTGCGTAGAGCCCTGATAACCCGTGCGGATCCTAGCGGCGCCCCTGGTGCGGGCGGCGTCGATGAACGTCACCTCCGTCACTATGGGGAACGTCTGGAGGAGCCACCCGCCCCAATGGCCGGGGCCCATCGTAAAGAAGCGGTTCCAGAACTTCTGGATGTGCTCCACCCCTCCGATCGGTTGATTTGGCGTCTCCATGACCGCTTGAGGCGCACGGCGCCTCGTTCCACCGAGCTGCGTGAGGATGCGTGTTCCCATGCGCGGTCAGCCCGCTCGTAAGCGGTACGCGCGCCAGCGAAGTCGTCGAGCGCTTCCGATGCACGCCCGGCAAAAGTGTGACCGAGCACGAGCGCGGGCGGAGGTGCGCGACGCGCCGACGCCACAAATTCGTATGCGTGTCGCGCCTCCACCCAGTCGCCAAGGAACTGCTCGCATTGCCCGATGCGCAGCCCGGCGTCCCATGCCCACTCGCTCTGAGGAAATCGAGCGCGGAGAACACTTTTCGGTTGCAATTAGGAGCATGCCTAATTACTATCTCTCCTAATGAACCTCGTCTTCAAAGCCCTGAGCCATCCGGCGCGGCGCCGGATCATAGCGATGCTGCAAAAGGGCCCGCTCACGTCCGGCGAGATCGCCTCCGAATTCGACATGGCATGGCCATCGGTCACCGGCCATCTAGCGGCGCTCAAAGAGGCGGACCTGGTTGAGGCCGAGCGCGACGGAAACAGCGTGCGCTATCGGCTCAACATCTCGGCCGCCGAAGAGGCGGTCGGTTTCCTGCTTGGCATCGTTCAGGCAGCAAGACCGACGCGGCGGCGTGGCGCCACGCTGGCGCGCACACAACCGAGGACGAAACCAGCATGACCGACACCGTCTATCGCGATTTCGATCTCCTGGAGAAGGCAGGGTTGGTCGTGCTGGCCCTTCAGGTCGCCATTTTCGCCGCCCTGGCGGTCACGGCCGGCTTCGACAGAGCCTCGGACGGGTATCCGATACTCGTCCTCTCCACAGCGCTGTTCGTCGCGGGCCAGCGCAGGCTTGCCGTCAGGCCGCCCAATCGCGGCGCCGCGCAGTGGATATTCGCCTCACGCGCGCTCCAGGCGAAGTGGGACCTCTCGCATGCCATGAGATCCAGACGACAGCGACCGAGGGTTCGGGCTCGCCCGAGAACCGCGTAGGAGTGCTGTCCGAAGTTTGTAGATTTCGGACAGCCTCCCGAGAAGCATCGTCAGCTTCCAAACGATCTGTGCGAGAGTGCCTGGAGATTCTCAGACGAATTGGCCGTCGCCTGTCATGCGGCCGTCAGCAACCAGCTGTGGAAATCGTCCCTGACGCCCAGCCAGCCTTCGCTCGGCGTCGCCGAGCTTCGGCTAGGCAGGCCAGGCGAGTCTCTGTCACGCGAAGGCTGTGGCGCCGATGTCATCTCGGCGCTGAAGGACCAGATGCAGGGACACGGATCGTCTCCGACTGCGCCATGCCTTCGTGGTCGTGCAGATCGCGTTCAGCATTGTGTTAGTCGCTGTGGCAGCTCTCCTCGTGCGCGGATTCGACAGCGAGGCGTCGGTGACACACGGGTTCGATCCGCAGGGCGTCGACATCGCGACGGTCGACCGTGCATCGGTTCGGGATATCGGCAAACGCGCGGGGCGGCCTGCGGCGCTCGCGGCTCGCCATTCGCGTCTTGCCGACCCCGGATCGCCGCCGAGCAGGACGAGACGGCCGTGTCGGCCGGCGGCTTCTTCGAGCAGTGTGGTCAGGATCGCCTGTTCCCCGGCCCCGCCGACGCAGCCCGATCGGGAGCGCCCACGACGCCGGATGTCGGAAGCGAGGGCTGTTCCGGCGCGATCGTCACGTCCTTGAGGTCTTCGATCGCGAGTCCCGCGTTGGCCAGGCCATCGAGCATCGCCTCGAGTAACTGCGGGTCGATGTACCACTTCCCGAGTTCGCGGCGCGCGATGGACCCGAAGTCCGGCTTCTGCGCCAGCAGCTCCGCCAGGGCCCGCTGGGCCGACGCTCGGTCGCCGAGTTGCCCGTAGGCCGCCGCGAGTACCGCGTGGGTGTAGAAGTAGCTCGGCATGTTGAACTGCAGGGCGATCTCGACCGCTCCCCGGTAGTCGTGGCGCCGGTAGGCGTCGTTGAACAACGCGAACCGGTACCAACCAGGATGGTTCGGGTTCAGCGTCATGGCCCGCCGAGTCAACGCGCAACCACGTTCCCAGTGGCCGGCGTAGGCGAGGAGAATGCCCATGAACGCGACGGTGCAACCGTCCATCGGGTTGAGCGCGATCGCGCGTTCGGCGGCGTTGCGGAACGCCGGCAACTCGCGGCGGAAGAACAGGGCCTGTGCCAGCATGTGGTAGCCGAGGTGACTCGAGGGTGCAGCCGCCACCGCCCGCCGGGCGGCGTCGAGCCCGCGATCGAGTGAACCCGGCATGACGTTGAAGTCGTGCTTGTGCTCCTCGGTGAAGACGTACGAGAGCATCGCCCAGCCGTCGGCGTCGCCGGGCGCTTCGCGCACCGTCCGCTCGAGCGCCGAGCGCACGATGGCGTGCTCTTCCCCGTCGAGCCGTTCGACGTAGCCGAAGCTCCTGAGAACTGCCTCGTACGGCGTCAGCGATCGGGGGTCCCGGCCGCGCAGCCACTCGCTCATCGCGTGCGGCAGCACGCCGTTCATGTCGGCGACGGTCGAGACGATCGTCGGCACGATCTCGTCCTGCAGCTCGAAGATCGATTCGGGAACGAACGGTCGGTCGTAGCTGTCGGCCCAGAGATGCGCGCCCGATTCGGCGTCGACCAGCTGTGCCGTGATGCGGATCCGCGAGCCGGCCCGCCGGATGCTCCCCTCCATCACGTAGCGCGCGCCGAGCTCGCGGCCGACCGCCCGCACGTCGACCGCCTGGCCAGCGTAGCGCAGGGTCGAGCTGCGCGCGATGACGCGAAGATACGAGAAGCGCGCCAGGCCGGTGATGATCTCCTCGCCGATCCCCTCGGCCAGCGATTCGAGGTCCGGGGCGTCGCCGCGGAACCCGAATGGCAGCACGGCGATCCAGAAACGATCGGCGGCGGGCTGACCGGCCGCCGGCGCGTCGCGGGGCGGTTCAGCAGACGGCGCCCGGGCGACGCCCGAGCCGACCTCTTTCCCCGGCTCGAGCAGCTCGGCGAGGAGCGCGCGCACGCTCTGGAAGCGGCTCGCCGGGTCTTTCGTGAGCGCCCGCTGCACCACCCGGTCGATCGCGGGCGGCAGGTCGTCCCGAATCGCCGACAGCGGCTCGGGCGAGTCGCGAACGATCGCCATCATCACGTCGACGGAGGTCGCGGCGCGGAACGGCCGTCGCCCAGTCGCCATCTCGTAGAGGACGGCGCCCAGCGAGAACAGGTCGGAGCGAGCGTCGAGCCGCTGGCCGCGCACCTGCTCGGGCGACATGTACGGCACCGTCCCCATCACGCGTCCGTCCTGCGTGAGGGCCCTCGTCGACACGTCCGGCTCCGCGCCGACGGGCTCGTCGATCCTGGCGAGGCCGAAGTCCAGGATCTTCACCCGGTCGTCCGCAGTCACCATAATGTTCGCCGGCTTCAGGTCGCGGTGCACGATCCCCTTTTCGTGCGCCGTCGCGAGCGCCTCGGCGATCCCGGTGGCGATCGAGAGCCACCGATCGATCGGGAGGCCGCCGCCGGGAATCACGCGATCGAGGGGCGCGCCATCCACCAGCTGCATCGTGAGGAAATGGATGCCGTCAGCCTCCTCCACCGAGTAGACGCTGACGATGCCGGGGTGATCGATGGCGGCCAGCGCCCTGGCCTCGCGCCGGAACAGGTGCAGGCGCGTCGGATCGCCGGCGACCGCGGCGGGCAGCACCTTGAGCGCAACGTCGCGCCCGAGCCTGGTGTCGACGGCGCGAAAGACCTCTCCCATGCCGCCGGCGCCGAGACCGCCGGTGATCCGGTAGTGGGCAAGAGTTTTGCCGATCATCTCGTGCCGCCCTCCGGGGGGCGCCAGACCATCTCGCCCCTGTCCGCGTTTACGCTATGAGCCCGCCCATGCCGCCTTCGCCCAATCTGGGCGGTGACTTCGGACCGACCGAGGCGGGTGCCTGGCCAGGAACATGTTGGAGGATCCGGCGCGATTATACGGGTTCCACCGGCGTGGCCGAAACACTCGCGGCCGTCGTGACGAGGCCGCCGGGCGGCGTCGCAGGTGGTTGCGGACATCGCAGAGGCGTGCGGCTGCCGGTCATCAATGTCGGCACGCTTGGCGGCGGCACCGTGACTAACCCCCCTTCGAGACGTGGTTCACGGTGGATCGTCGTTCGCTGGATCAGGCGACGCAGGATCGTCTGCGCGTGGCCGTCACGGATGCCGCGCGCTTGGCCGCGGACGACGAGCATGTCGACTTCCGCTTCGAGCAAGTTTCGGTGAAACGAGGTCGAGCGAATGTTTGCGGATGGCCCAACGTGACAGCTGTCAACCAACTGGTCAACGTGGCCGTCGCCGAAAAGCTCTCCGTTCTTCGCGCGGAGGGATACTTTGAAGAACGACGCGCCCGGAGCAACTCAATAAGGCGCTACGCGTCTTGAAGCGCGCTGGTGTCGGGATCCGCCCATGGCCGGTGACGAACTGCCAACTGTCGGTCGGCCCGAGCGAGCGAGCTCGAGCGGCGTGCGCAAGTCGAAACGACGGTAGTCCGTCGGCTGCCGTAAGTTGCACCAAACGCCAACATTCGCGAAACAGGCCGGGCCGCTCAGGTTACGCGCCTGCATGCGCCAACGAGCGGGTGAGCGGAGTCTGCGAGAAACCGCGCATCAAATGTGCCGATTGTCCACATCGTCGGTTCTTCGCGTCACCGAAGATGTGATTCGCTGGCACCTCTTGGGAACGGGGCGTTCTTCTTTTCCGCCAATGCGCCATTCGGCGGCGACAAGCAGTCCGGCATCGGCCGGGAAATGGGAGTCGAGGGATTCAAGGAATACCTGGAGACCAAGACGATCGCGGTGCCGGTGGACTTTGCTGCGACAAATCTCGCCGTCGCTCACTCCGCGTGACCATGAAAGGGACTGCACGGCTCATGGCGTCGCTGGTGGCCCCCGTCGTAGTGGCGCTGGTCATCGTGCGCTGGGCGAGCCATGCTGTCAGTCAGACCTCGCGCGACATCAGGTGGGCACGGATGAGCCAGTTGCGGAAATCGTCCCGAACCGCCAGATCCTTCGTCAGAGCCTGAGACACAATGAGACATTTTGTGCGTGAACAAAGCAGAAGGGAGGAGAACCCACTGAAGCGGTAACGCCGAAAACTCGAACAAAACAGAGCGGACGGGCACGGACCGCAACCCATTCACCGCTCTCTGGGTTCCCGGTTCCATTTCGAGCGCGCCTTCGAACCCCGTGAGGGCGTCCCATGAGTCGCAGCATCTAACGCCAGCCCTATCAAGACGTTGGCGTCGATGGGCGAGTTCGAATCCCGGACAGATCCTGTTCACGACGGAGGTCCCCCGGAGTGAAGGGCGATCGCGCGCGATAGAATCGGCGCTCACCACATGCTCTTGACTCCCGGCACGCGGCTTGGCCCGTACGAGATCGAATCGCTGATCGGCTCCGGCGGTATGGGCGAGGTCTACAAGGCGCACGATGAACGCCTGAATCGTACGGTCGCGATCAAGCGGATGGTCGCTGACGATGTGAGCCGGTTTCAGAGCGAAGCGCGCGCCATTGCGGCGATCAACCATCCCCACATTTGCCAGATCTACGACGTCGGACCCGACTACCTCGTCCTCGAGTATCTTCAAGGGGAAACGCTCGACGGTCCCATTACTCGAGACGAAGCGGTGCGGCTGGCGAGCCAGATTGCTGACGCACTGCACGCCGCGCACGAACGCGGCATTCTTCACCGCGATCTGAAACCCGCCAATGTCTTGGTCGTTCGGCAAGGTGGAATGCCGCACGCGAAGCTGCTCGACTTCGGTGTCGCGCGGCTCACCAGCGAGGACCCTAGCGCGACGAGAACGGTCGCCGGCGAAATGACGGGGACGCCGGCGTACATGTCCCCCGAACAGGCGCGCGCGAAGCCGCTCGACGCGCGCTCCGACGTATTCAGCTTTGGCGCGGTGCTGTATGAGCTGCTTGCGGGAACTCGGGCCTTCACAGGCGATTCCACGGCCCAGATCCTCAGCGCCGTGCTGCGCGACGATCCGAAACCATTGGAGGCGCCGCCTGCGTTGCAGCAGATCGTCAAGCGCTGCCTCGCCAAGGATCCCGACCGCCGCTTCCAGACGATGGCTGACGTCAGGCACGCGCTGCAACACCTGACGGCCGGGAGCGCCGATGCGACAGCGTCGATCGCCGTGCTGCCGTTTGCCAATCTGAGCGCAGACCGCGAGAACGAATACTTCGGCGACGGTCTCGCGGAAGAGATCATCAACGCCCTCGCGCAAGTCGAAGGACTGAAAGTGATCGCGCGCACGTCAGCGTTCTCATTCAAGGGCAAGAACGAAGACGTTCGCCGCATCGCGCAGGCGCTCGGCGTGACCAACGTGCTCGAAGGGAGCGTACGTCGGGCCGGCGACCGTATCCGCGTGACGGCGCAGCTGATCGCGGCCGCGGATGGCACCCACTTGTGGTCGGAACGGTATGACCGGCCGATGATCGACGTGTTTGCGATGCAGGACGAAATCGCGTCCGCCATCACCGATGCGCTCAAGGGCAAGCTCGGTGGAGAACGCGCGAGCCCTCGTCACTACACGCCGCGCCTGCCGGCTTACGAGTCATTTCTGCGCGGCCGGGCGCACCTTGCCCAGTTCACGCTGGATGCGTGGAACCGGGCGAAGGGCCTTTTCGAGCAGGCGATCGCGCTCGATGCGACATACGCGGACCCGCACGCCGAGCTCGCGCTGGGACACTTCATTTGCGGCATGCACGGGATGCGGCCCATGCGAGAGGTCGCCCCATTCGTCCGGGCAGAAGTTGACCAGGCGTTGGCGCTCAATCCGTCGGATCCGCGGCCACGGTTTCTGTTGGGCGCCATCGCACTGGCTCACGATTACGACTGGAAGGCAGCGGAGACGCATTTCGCCGCGTCGATGAACGTGCCGGATGTGTCAGGTCACGCGAGGTGGATTTACGCCAGTCTCTATCTTCGCGGGCTTGGACGTTTCGAGGAAACCGCGACCGAGATGGGACGCGCCGTGCAGCAGGATCCGCTGAACGCGACCTGGCATGCGATCTGGGGCGCACACCTCTTTGACGCGGGACGATTCGACCAGGCGATCGAAGAGGGCCTGAGGGCCACCGAGCTCGAACCCAACTATTTCATCGCACAGCACCTTCTGGGAGAGGCGTACTGGTACAGCGGCAAGCGGAGCCAGGCCATCGCGGCGTTCGAACGCGCGTATCAGATCGCGCCCTGGACCATTGCAGCCGGCTGGCTCGCGGCCGCCCTCTGGCTGCGCGACGAGAAGGCGCGTGCCAGGCAGATCATCGAAGCGATGGGCGATTCGCCTGAACCTCTCTGGGGTCGGGTGGTCTACCACCTGCTGACGTCGGATCTCGACGCTGCGGCCGACTGGTACGGTCGCATGATCGAACACCGCGATCCGTTTGCTCTGGTGTACGCGAGAGCTTCCGTTGTCGAACCCTTGCGCGGGCATCCCCGCTGGCCCGAACTCGCGGCGCGTATGAAGCTGCCAGCCATCGCAACATGACCTCGGGGATTTCACGCCGCGATCGGCATGAGCGCGGGTGCTAACACGCTCCTGCACATGGCCACGCAGCAGCCGTCGCGGATCGACGCCCTCATTCACGTCAGCGGCACGCCACGCTTCCCCGAACCAGCCGCGCGATCATGCGGAGTATGACGGAGGATGGCCGCTCCGAAGCGGAATGGACAGAAATGCGCGGTCGACATGTGCACGGCGACGATCAGATCCGCGCCCTCTGGCGACACGCTCGCGGATTCGCCCACGATCGCCAGGACATGAACTTCGACGCGGCTTCCCTCTCCGTAATGACCGCGAGGAGCCTTGTCGTCCACGGCGATCGCGATCCGCCGTATCCGGTGGAACTGGCGCTGGAGTTGTACTGTGCGATCCCGACCGCGTCGCTCTGGGCTGTGCCGAATGGCGGCCATGGACCGATCTTGGGCGATCAGGCTGGGCCGTTTGTGACGACGGCGGCGGCCTTTCTCGGCGGAGTCTCGCCCCTCAGCCGTGCGCCTCGGGCTGGTGTGTGATGGCCCCGGTACGGCGTCAAGCCGCGAGACGATTCGTTTCGCATGGTATGGTCAGAGTTGCGCCTCTGAACCATGGTGCATGCGTGGGCGCTGCGAGGTGAAAACGTGAGCCGCAAGATCGGCATCATCGGATCGGGCATTGTCGGGGAGACGCTGGCCAACGGGTTCATCAAGCACGGTTACCAGGTAACCATCGGGACGAATACTCCGGCCAAGCGTGACGGGCTCAGGACCAGAACGAATGGCCAAGCGATAGTGGGCACCTTCGAGGACGCCGCCAGGTTCGGCGAATTAGTCGTGCTGGCAACGAAGGGCAGCGCGGCCGAAGCCGCGCTCAAGCTGGCGGGGACCGCACACCTTACCGGCAAGACTGTGATCGACACCTGTAATCCGATCGCAGGCACGCCGCCGGTGAACGGCGTCCTTCAGTACTTCACGCCGCAGAACGATTCGCTCATGGAGCGCCTCCAGAGAGCGGTTCCTGATGTCCGCTTCGTCAAAGCGTTCAGCTGCATTGGAAATGCGTTCATGGTCGATCCCGATTTCAACGGCGAGAAGCCGACGATGTTCAATTGCGGCAACGACGAGATGGCGAAAGCCGACGTGCGGACTCTTCTCGAACAGTTCGGCCATGAGGTTGCCGACATGGGCACCGTTGAGGCCGCGCGCGCAATCGAACCGCTCTGTATTCGGTGGTGCATTCCAGGTTTCAGAGGCGGGGGCTGGACCCATGCGTTCAAGCTGCTGAGGAAGTAACGCCGCCATGCGCACACTCGGCTCGACCGGCCCTTCCGTCTCCGATCGTCGTGAGACACAACTGAGACATGCTGGCGGACGGTCGGGCAAAGCAGCAGCTCACCGACACCTCGAGCTTCAGCGCGGCGCCCTGGCATCCACGATAATGAGGCGGCGCCCGATTCGTCGCGACAAAAGAGTGCCACTCTGAGAGGACCGTGATGTCAGAACGACAGGTGTGCGGCCGCTGCGGACAGCTGCTGAAATCCCACGACAATATCACCGTCGCCAACGTCGGCCCTCGCTGCCACCGGTGCTTCAACGAGGAGACGGCGGCGAGGATGGGCGTCGACTTCGACAACACGCCGCTGCAGCCAGTCACCATCCGAGACGTCGAGGGCGTCGAGCACGCGTTCGAGTTCCGCTCGATGCTCGTCGGGACTGGCCACGCCCTTTACGCGCGCGAACGCGTGCCGGAGGGACAGGAAGGATACGAGTTCTCAGTGCTCGGAGACTTCGACGCCGATGTCTGGGACTTGTTCAAGGAGCTCTACGACCGGATTCGGCGCGCGCTTGCGGTCCGGCACGTTGAGCGAGGCGAGCTCGGTTGGCGGATCACCGACGAATGCCACCTGGCCGGCCGCATCACGTGGGATCCTGAGCGCGCTGGGGAGGTCCCGCTGCTGGTGATCGACGGCCGACCTTTTACATGGGATCAAGTAGGCCGAATGTTGATGTCCTTCGAAGGCTTCACGCTTCGGGCATTCGTGAGTGACAGCATCGAGGTCATCGGAGGCCCACTTTTGGAGAAGCAGGAGAAAGCCTGAATGGCGAGGAGTTGCACCATGTGCACGGCACGCGCCCCGCTTCAACGACGTGACCGGACCCCACTCGAGCTCGCCGCATCGCTCAAGGAACCACCGGAAGATGCCCGAGCTGTTGGAGCAGTGTGAAGTTGTCCCACACGAGCCTCACGTTCGTGATCCGACCCGCTTCGATCCGGAACACACCAGAGAACTCGGCGGACGCGCGCTTCCCGGATGCTGCAAACGGCCCCAGGGCGCCCTTCTGGGTCCCCGTGTACGTGGCCCAGAAGGCGACGAGGTCTCCCTCGGCGATGATTGTGTCGAGCTGCACGCGGTTATCTGGAAAGCTCTCCGCGTCCCGCGTGAGGAACCGCCGAAAGTCCTCGCGGCTGCGGACGACGACGTCTGGAGTCGCCGGGCAGTGCCGCACGATGTCGGGCGCAGTGACTGCCTCCAGCGCTTCGTCGTTGCGGGCATTCGCCGCTTCGACGAAACGGCGGACGATCGCCTTGTTCTCCTCGAGGTTGCTCATCTCGCCTCCTCAATATCGGATCCAACCCTCGGACCTCCCCTCGTCCGGCCCCTGTCCGTCCTCGTTCACGGCGGTCGTCTGCAGCTCGCCGGTTGCGCCCGTGAAAGGACCGGTGCCTCCGACGATACGGTGCGTCCCTCTCGCCGCCAGTGACGTATACGATCCATCTTCGGGGTTCACACCGCCCAGAACCGCAACCGCGTCCGTAGCCTCCAGCCACAACTGGTCGCCGCTGGCCGCCGTCAGCAGCCACCGCGGGTTCGAGAAGGTCCCTGTGAAGTACGGCGGCGGTCCTGGCGGTAGGAACGGCGGATCCGCATCCGGCGCGAGCGTCATGATGCAGGTGCTACCGGAACCGCTGAAGTTGCCGAGATGTGTGGCGAGGCCAACAATTACAGAGCGGACGTGCCCCATGACGCACTCCGGCAGCGGCGTGTCGACAGGACCCACGAACTCCACCGTCATGCGCATCGTCATCGGACGCGTCGCCTGCTGCGCGACGTTCGCCGCGGCCGACGACGTCTGCAACGGCCCGACCACCGCTGGGCCCGGCCCCGTTGCAAGGACCTCAACGGCATCGGGAGCGGTGGGGGAGGATGTGCACGCCCCTAAGACAAACACCAGGGTCAAGGGCAGCGACAGGTGTGGGGCGGCAGTGCCGCAGCGAAGCATAATTCACCTCCTGAAGCCTATAATCTGCCCGGCCCGGTGGCTACCGTCGTGACCGAACGGTGACCGATCGATGATATCCAAGCGCCCCCCGCCGGAAGGCCGTCAGCCGGGGTCGGGCCCCCTGCTACCGTCGCGTCGGCGCGGCGTGCGGTACGAGTTTGACGATGTTGTCGTCGACCCGGACAACTACCGCGTCTACAAGAGCGGCACCCTGCGGCCGATCGGCCCGCGGGCCTTCGACCTCCTCCTGGACCTGCTCGGCAATGCGGGGCGCGCCGTGGACAAGCAGGAGCTGTTCGATCGCGTCTGGAAGGGAGCAGCGGTCACCGACAATGCCCTGACCCGCGCCGTCAGACAGGTCCGACAGGTGATCGGCGATCGGGCACAAGCGCCGCGGTACATCGAGACCGTGGCCCGGCGAGGCTATCGGTTTGCCGCGAGCGCACGGTGTGTGC
This sequence comes from Vicinamibacterales bacterium, assembly GCA_035620975.1. GTDB lineage: Bacteria > Acidobacteriota > Vicinamibacteria > Vicinamibacterales > 2-12-FULL-66-21 > DASPFV01. The sequence goes on along the minus strand of DASPFV010000301.1, from coordinate 5,573 downwards.
CGAAGTCGCCGACTGTTCGGGTGGCCGTGCTGCCCTTCGAGGACCTGAGCCCCACGCCCGACGAATGCTTCACCGGCGGTCTCGTCGAAGAGCTGATCACGCAGCTGGGACAGGCCAATCCGGAACACCTGGCTGTGATCGCGCGCGCTTCCGCCATGTCCTACCCGACGTCGTTGAAGGGCGTGGCGGAGATCGGCAAGGGGCTGGCGGTCGACTATGCGCTGGAAGGAAGTGTCAGACGCGCCGGGACCCGCGTGCGTGTCAGCGTCCAACTGGTGAGAGTCTCCGACGAGTTCGTTGTGTGGTCAACGAGCTACGACGTGGAGGTACCCGACAGCCTGCGGTTGCAGGAAAGTGTGGCGGAGGCCATAACCCGCCAGATTCAGATCCGGCTGGACCGATCCAGTCAGGCCGCTTTCGCGGGACGCTGTCGACCCGGAGGCTCACGCCGCGTTCCTCAAGGGACGATACTTCTGGAGCAAGCGTACGGCGGACGGCCTGCGGCGAGCCATCGAGGCGTTCCAGGAGGCCGCCATGCGAGCGCCGAAAATGGCACGGGCGCATGTGGGGCTCGCGCAGTGTCACGCCTCTTCGCTCGCCGGTCTGCATCCTCATCGTTCCGGCGCTGAGGCGCTCGCACGCGCAGCCGTTGCCCGTGCGGTCTCGGCGAGACAGGTGCAGCCGTGACCTGGTTCGAGCGCGCCTTCAACCAACGCTCGTTCTGGCTCCCGACCATCGCTCATTTCGCGGCATTCGATGTGCTTCGTCAGGACGCACGGTTCCAGCGGCTGCTCCGCCGGTTGCGGGCGGCGCTCTCCGTCGAAGGATCAGGCTAGCGGCCTTGGGATAAGCACGGGCTGTGCGCGGCTACGACGCGGTTCAGCTCGCGTCGATTTGTCTCCATGACCGTCGATCAGCGTCGAGATGATCCGTACAGCAGCTGTCGCGTCGATGTGACGCCGCTCCTTTTCATGACCACCTCGGCTTCTTCTTCGGATAGCCGACGGCCCACCGGGTTCGGCGCATCGGCGAACAACCACGTGGCCACGGCCATCACGGCGGTGTCGATGGCCAGCAGCCGCGGATCGATCTTGTCGAACGTGTCGCTGATGGCGTGATGATGGATGTCGTAATCGCCCGGTTCGACGCGGAGCGTAAAGGCTGGGACGCCGACGACAACAAACGGGCCATGGTCCTGATCGAATGCGGCATCGAGCGAGACGTCGGCAGCGCCTAGCGAGGTGAGCGGCGTCAGCGTCTTACGGGCGTTCGCCTCGAGATCGGAGCGGCCGTGGAGCTGGAATCCAAGCGGGGCTTGTGGCCCTTCGTCCATGATCAACACCGTCTTCAATCGATCGAGCTCAGTCTCGTGCTCGACGATGTAGGCGCGGGAGCCGAGGCAGGCCTGCTCCTCGCCAGAGAAGAATGCGAAGCGGATGGTCCGCCGTGGCGTCACTCCGAGCGACTTCAGAATGCGCGCGGCTTCGAGCACGGCGGCGACCCCGGCCCCGTCGTCGTTGGCGCCCTGGGCGAAGTCCCACGAGTCGAAGTGCGCGCCAACCAATACAACTTCGTCTTTTGATGCGCTGCCCGATAGATCGGCGATGACGTTGCGCTGGCGGTACGGATTGGTGTCGAAGGTGTTGCGCACATCGAGCGCGATCGTGACCGGTCCTTTGGCGAGGAGACGGCGGAGAAGCAAAGCATCTTCGCGAGCGACCGAAATGACGGGTAGCGGCCCCTTCGGATAGAAGCCGAAGGCGGAGGTGTAGAGCATCCGACCGGGTTTGTCGGACGGGATGAGCATCGCCGTCGCTCCTGCCGCGGCCAGGCGCTGCGCGATCAACGCGCGCATCACCACTCCGGAGTCCTCGCCGACCTGTTGCGGGTCGACGACCACCATGGCCCCGCGCACGTCGTTGGACGGCACCCAGTCACGTGAGGCCGGAACCCCGACGTCACGGAGCGGCGCGGTGATCTCGCCGGCGGTTCCCGGCACCCAGCCCATCGAGCCGACCAGGATCGGCCGTGCGATTGGCGACACGATACGAGCCGCGGCGGGGCCGCGCTGCCAGCGCGACTCGAGCGGGTACTCCTCGAAGTGCGCGTTCTCGAACCCCGCCTCTTTGAGCGCCGCGAGGATCAGCTCTGATGCCGCGCGATTCTGTGGCGATCCGGTCAGGCGGCCGCCGATCGTGTCGGTGAGGGTCTCGAGAAAGTCGAGAGCGCCACCGCGGGTGAGCGCTGCGCCCGTGATGCGCGCTGCCACGTCCTCTTCAGCGCGCGGCATCCAGGTCGCCAAGGTGATGCCAATTCCGACCAGCAGCCAACGTCGCCGCGTCATGCCAACTCCTAAGGGGAGGGTGCTCGTCAACCGCCGCGAGCGAGAACAGTTCTTGCGTCTCGGTCCCTCACCGCGCCGATGTCCTTGGTCACGATGGCAATCACCGAGGTCAGCAATCGGCAGTTGGGCGACCACATTCCTCGTCGGATCACCCGCCAATGGAACTTCGCGCGAGATGATTCAACCGTGAACTATAGCGGACCGGAGCCGAAGCCCTCCGAAACGAGCGAAGAGGGCCGGGCTTCCGTGCAGCCTGTCTACGGCCGCGACTTCACGATGGACGAGGAACGCCCGGGCACGGCGGCGCGCTCGGTGATCGTCAGCTACAAGGTCTGGGAGCGATCGGGACTCGATCGCGACATCCTCAAGCACACCGTCCGCATCAACGGACAGGACTTCGCCGTTGTCGGCGTGTCCCCGCAACACTTCACCGGCACCACAGCCATCCTGGGCGCCGAGTATTACGTGCCGGTTGGCGTGCACGATGCGATCGCAGGCGACCTCGACGGCAACGGGCGCTTTCCGATCTCGGATCGCCGCAGCCGTCCGCTGATCCTGATCGGGCGTCTCAAGCCTGGCGTGACGCGCGATCAGGCGTACGCGCAACTCACGGTCATTGCCGCCACGCACGAACAGGCCTATCCCGACGACAACAAGAACCAGGATCTGGTCGTGGGGACGCTCGACCGTCTCGACATCAGCACCAGGCCGCAGGACGACATGCAGATCTGGATCCCGATGGGGATCCTGCAGGGACTCGCGGCGACGGTGCTGCTAACGTCCTGCATGAATCTCGCGAACATGATGCTGGCGTTCGGAGCGGCGCGTCAGAAAGAGATCGCGATCCGTCTCGCGGTCGGCGGCACGCGATCGAGAATCGTCCGTCAACTGCTCTTGCAGGGCGTGATGCTGTCGCTCGCCGGCGGGGCGCTGGGGTTGCTGACGGCGACATGGGCGGCGCACGTGCTCGTGTCGTCGATGGCGACGGTGTTCCCGGTGTTCCTCGCGCTCGATCTCACACCCGACACCACGGTGCTGTGTGCGACGATGATGTTCTGTTCGCTCGCGACGGTGGCCTTTGGACTCTGGCCCGCGCTGCGCTTGTCGCGGCCTGACTTGTTGTCGTCGCTCAGGGATCGTTCCGGCGAGATGAGCGGCAGGATGGCCGGACGCATCACCGTGCGCGACGCGCTCGTCACCGCGCAACTCGCGCTGTCGTTGGCCCTGCTGGTCTTGAGCGGATTGTTCGTCCGTGGCGCGGCCGCGGGTGCGTCCGCGAATCCGGGCTTCGATGTCGGTCAGCTGGCGATTGCGCAGATCGAGCCGACGCTCGGCGGCTACGACGCGGCCCAGGCTCGCGAGGCGCGTCGCGCCGTGCTCGCGAGACTGCGCTCGACTCCAGGCATCGAGTCGGTCGCGGAAGCATCCGTCCTTCCGTTCGGCGACTATTCGTTCGGCGCCGCCGTCCAGCGCGAGGGGCCTCGGCTGAAGAACGAGGATCCGGAAGCGGCCGGTAAACTCGTGGACGTGCAGACCTACACCGTCACGTCGGATTACTTCAGGACGCTCGGTTTGACGATGGTGCGGGGGCGTGAGTTTACGGCGGCTGAAGAGGCGGCCGGAGGCGGCACGACGCCCGTGATCATCGACGTCACGCTCGCCGAACGCCTGTTCGCGAACGAAAATCCTGACGGCCAGTCGTTGCAGTACGGCGCGGATTCCGGCGCCGCCGACTCGAAGCCCATGGTCATCGTCGGCCTGGCGCCCGAGGTGAAACACGATCTGTTCAAGAACAGGCCGGAGGCGCATCTCTATCTGCCATCGGGGGCCGCCGATTCCCCGCGCATGTTCGTCTACGCGCGCGCCGCCGCACCGCAGACAGGCGATGCCATCGTGAGGAGCGTTCGCGAGCAGCTGCGAGCCGCCGATCCCAACCTGCCGGTGACCTTCGTGAAGAGCTTCCGTGCGCGGCACGAAGGCAGCGCGCAAGTGTGGGTCCTTCGCGCGGCCGCACGGATGTTCCTGACGCTTGGTCTTGCGGGCACCTTTGTGGCGGTGATTGGCTTGTATGGCGTGCGCAGCTACCTGGTCTCGCGCCGCACCCGAGAGTTCGGCGTGCGCATGGCGATCGGCGCGTCGCCCGCCGACGTGCTGCGCCTCGTCGTTCGGGAAAGCCTCGCGACCACCGCCGCCGGACTCGCGATTGGGCTAGGCCTCGCCATGCTGCTCGGCTGGGGATTGCGTGCGGCGATCTACCAGATCAGCCCGCTCGACCCCTTGACCTTGGGAGCCGCCACCGCGATTCTTGCGATCTCATCGCTTACGGCGTCTACGATTCCGGCACGACGGGCAGCAAACGTTCTTCCGATGACTGCGCTCAGAAACGACTGACCCGGGTTTCTGTTGGATCCAGAGATCGTGCTCTAGAAGTCTTGGCGGATTGTTCACCCGGGAGAAGTGCGCGGGTGCGCCCTCGCTGCGTCAAGATACGCGTCTAGTACACAAAGAGCATCGAATAGGAGTACGGGCGAGAATGGTCGCACGGTCAGCTCGGGTTTCTCATCGAGCGACTGACTCGCACGGCTTCTCGACAGTCAGGCTCGCGTTCTGTTGTCAGAAGAGACGACAGTTTATAGATTGGACAAATGGCGCTTAAACGGATGGACAACGTGGGAATCGTCGTCGACGACCTTACGGCGACGGTTGATTTTTTTGCGAGCTCGGCCTGGAACTCGAAGGGCGGGCAACGATCGAAGGAGAATGGGCCGGACGTGTCACTGGACTGGGCGATCAGCGCGTCGAGATGGCCATGATGCGCACGCCAAACGGCCACGGCCGGCTCGAGCTCTCGCGTTTTCTCACCCCGCCTGTCGTCGCGGATCACCGAAACGCTCCGGTGAACGCTTTGGGATACCTACGCGTCATGTTCGCCGTTGACGACATCGACGAGACGATCGGGAGGCTCCGCAAGCGCGGAGCGCAGCTCGTAGGCGAGGTGGTCCAGTATAAGGACGCGTATCGGCTCTGCTACATCCGCGGTCCTGAGGGGCTTCTCATCGGACTCGCACAGGAACTCAGCTGAGCGCCGGCTGGCGAACGCGGCCACACAGGAAGGCGAGGAACCTCAGCGCCGTTGCGCTCGTCTCATCTCTGGCAGGTTGGTGTTGACAGTCGACACCAAGACCTTGTAGTGTCGACCGTCTACACCATGGCGCGAACACCCGATTTG
>DASPFV010000300.1:0-3203 GCA_035620975.1 Vicinamibacterales bacterium | reverse complement strand
GACGCTGCCGACATCGCCGAAGCGAGCCGGACGCTCGAGCACTCGAGCCTCGCGGCCGATCAGTCGTCGATTCTCCGGGAAGGCACGCCGAGGCGGGTGTCGGGCCGTCGCGTTGAACGGTCGTTCTTCGAGATCATGCGGGTGCCTGCGGCGCGCGGCCGTGTGCTCGGCCCCGAGGACGGCGAAAACGGGATCGTGCTCGGGGACGATCTCTGGCGAACGGTGTTCGCCGCGGACCCGGCGATTGTGGGGCGAACCATCGCGCTCGACGGCGGATTCGTCGCGGTGGTTGGCGTGATGCCGCCGCGATTCGATGCGGACGCCGACTTCTGGGTCTCGCTCGGCACGCCTCGAGGCGCGTTCGCGCGAGACGATCGGCAATTCACCATGTTCGCGCGCCTCGCGCCTGGCGCCTCACTGGGGACAGCCGCGACCGAGCTGATGGAAATCAGCCGCCGGCTCGGCGAGCAGTGGCCGGCCACGAACCGGGATTGGGTCACGGTTCCGGTTGCGCTGCGGCGCATGCACGGCCGGGATTCGCGCAGCGCGTTCCTGATGCTGCAGGGAGCTGTGGCGATCGTGCTCCTGATCGCCTGCGCGAACATCGCGAACATTCTGCTCGCACGGGGGACCAGGCGCCGGCGTGAGGTGGCCCTTCGGCTGATGCTCGGCGCTGGCCGCGGGCGGCTCGTGCGAGGCCTGCTCCTCGAAAGCGCGGTGCTTTCGGCCGCGGGCGCGGTCCTGGGCGTGCTGCTCTCGATGGGTGGCATCCGGCTCGCGCGTGCCATCGGGGGGTTCCCCGAGGCGATCGATCCCCGACTGAACGCGGCCGTCCTCGCCTTCTCGGGTTTTGCCGCAGGGCTGACCGCAATCCTCTGCGGCGTGCTGCCCGCGCAGCGCGCCTCCCGCGTCGCGCCCGAGACCGTGCTGCGATCGGACGATGGCCGGATTGCCCCCGCACAAAGCAGACTGCGTTCGGGCCTCGTGATCGCGCAGATCGCCTGCGCGCTGGTGCTCGCCGCGTGCGCCATGCTGATGGTCCGGACCCTCGCGAACCGGCAGCGTGTCGATCTCGGGTTCAGCCCGCGGAACGCGGTCCGCGCGGAGGTCGTTCTGCCGGCCGACCGTTACGAGGACCCCGAATCGCTGCGGATCGCCGGGGAACGCATCCTCGAACGACTGGGCGCGGAGCCTGATGTGGCGGCCGCGGGCCTCTCGACGTGGGCGCTCCCTACCGGCGCCGGGGGGCTCAGGCACCTGACGCTTCCCGGCAGCCGCGATGTCGCCCTGAACCCCGGCGTCCGCCGCGGGATTGAGGCGGTCACGGCTGGCTACTTCCAGGCGCTCGGCGCGCCGGTGATATCGGGGCGGGCGTTCACCGACGCCGATCGGGCCGGCAGTCTGCCGGTTGCCATCGTGAACCAGGAACTGGCGCGGCATCTCTGGCCGGGCCGCAGCCCTGTCGGCGAGCGAATCAGGCTCGGCCTTCCGAGCGAGGACGCGCCCATCGTGACGGTCGTCGGCCTGGCGGGGACGATTCGCCGGAGCGCGATGCACGATGTGCCGGTCGCGCGCGTCTACGTGCCGTTCGCTCAGCATCCCAACGGGAACCTGACGCTGCTCGTCCGCGGACGGGTGAGCGCGGCAGCCGCGGGCCGCGCGCTCGACAGCGCCGTCCGCGCCGCCGACAGCCTGCTCCTGGTGGAGGGACAGCGCACGCTCGAGGCCGATCTCGCGCAGTTCACGGCCCCGGTCCGGCTGATCACCTGGCTGCTCGCGGCTTTCGGGGTTGCCGGGCTGGCGCTGGCGGCACTCGGCGTGTTCGGCACGATGAGCTACGTGGTGTCTCTGCGCGAGCGCGAGATGGCAGTGCGCTCGGCCCTGGGCGCAGCCAGCCAGGACATCGTCCGCCTGGTGCTGGGGTCGGCGCTCAAGCTCACGGGCGCGGGCGTAGCCCTCGGCGGCCTCGGCACGCTGGTGGCCACGCGCGTGCTGTCGGTTCACCTCTTCGGCGTGAGCCCGACCGATCCGCTGACCCTGCTGACGGTCGCCGGTTTCCTGACGATCGTCGCGATTGCCGCGTGCTACCGGCCGGCGCGCGTCGCGTCGCGGACGGATCCCATGGCGCTGCTGCGGCAATAGGCCGGCGGCCAATTCTGCCCTACACTGTCGGGCATGGTTCAGCGAGGACGGGGTTCCGTTCGAATATCGATCCGCCGGGTGTTTCCACTCGCAGGTCTGTGTGTGCTGCTCGCCCTGCCGGTGGTCACACGGGGGACGCAGGACCAGGTCCCCTGGGTGCCCCGTCAGAGCGACCGGCCGACGCCGGTCGACGGAGACGAGCCGGGCTTCAAGCCGATCTTCGACGGCAGATCGCTGAGCGGGTGGGACGGGGATCCGAAGTACTGGATGGTCGAAGAGGGGGCAATCGTCGGCGAGATCACCCCCGAAACAGTCGTCAAGAGCAATACCTTCATCATCTGGCGCGGGGGCAAACCCGGGGACTTCGAGCTGAAGCTCGACTACCGCATCACGGCGGCTGGCAACAGCGGCATCAACTATCGAAGCGTCAGCGTGCCCGATCCGGTGACGCCGGCGAACGCTCATGCGCTGCGCGGATATCAGTTCGACATCGATGGCGGCAGGCGCTACGTCGGGAACAACTACGAAGAGAAGGGGCGGCTCTTCGTGGGCGTCCGGGGCCAGGTGACCCGGATCGTCGGCGGCCGGCCGCCCGTCGTGCTCTCGGCGATCGGCGACCCGGCGGCGCTCGCGGCCGTCGCGACCGACGGCTGGAACAGCGTCCACCTGATCATCCGTGGGAACACGCTGATCCATCAGCTCAACGGACAGCTGATGAGCGTGACCATCGACGACGACGCGCCCAGCCGTCCCCCCGAGGGGCTGCTGGGAATGCAGGTGCACGTCGGACCGCCGATGAAAGTGGAGTACCGGAACATCCGCCTGAAGCCCTGGTAGAGTCGCGCCTTCTCCGAGGCGAATGACCGGGCACCCCCGTTGGGCTACGATGTCGCCATCATGACGAACCGACCCCTTCTTGCCCTCCTCGCTGGCGCCGCCCTGATGGCGCATGCCGCGCTGGCGCAGACGCCCTCCGCCGACGGAATCCTGAAGGTCGAGCAGCAGCGGATCGATCTCCTCACCTCCGGGAAGCTCGACCAGCTCGGCGAGATGTTGTCCCC
>DASPFV010000299.1:0-24336 GCA_035620975.1 Vicinamibacterales bacterium | reverse complement strand
CCCGGGAAGGGTGCCGGCGGCACGCAGGCGCCGCTTGATAACATCTCCCGCATGTGGGAAGAGCGGTGGCATCCCCTGCGCGAGGAATGGGTCATCGTCGCGGCGCACCGGCAGTCGCGGCCGTGGTCGGGCGCACAGGTGGCCGACCCGACGGCGCGGGTCCCGGCGTTCGACCCGACGTGTTACCTGTGCCCTGGCAACGCACGAGTCAGCGGCGCCGTGAATCCGTGCTACACGGGCACGTTCGTCTTCGACAACGACCACCCGTGTGTCGGCGCCAGCGCTCCGCGTGAGCTGGCGCCCCCGCCGGGCCTGTACCGGAACCGGCCGGCGACGGGTGTGGCGCGGGTTGTCTGCTACAGCCCGCGGCACGACGAGACACTCGCCGAGCTCGACATCGTCGCCGTCGATGCGCTCCTGCAGACCTGGCAGCAGCAGATGCGAGAGCTGGCCGCGCATCCCGACGTGAGCTCGGTCCTGATCTTCGAGAACAAGGGAGAGGTCACCGGCGTCAGCAATCCGCACCCGCACTGCCAGATCTACGCGACCAACTTCACCTTCAAGTACATCGAGACGGAGCTGCTGGCGGGCCGCCGCCACCTCGAGGCCACGGGCCGCACGCTGTTCCACGACGTCCTGGCTGCCGAGCAGCAGGATGGCCGTCGCATCGTCAGCCGGAGCGGCAGCGCAATCGCGTTCGTTCCCTACTTCGCGCGGTACGCCTACGAGACGTACGTGGCGCCGCTGAGGAGCGTGCCCGACATCGCCGCGCTCGAGGACGACGAGCGGCGCGATCTCGCCGGGGTGCTCCGCGACCTGGTGATCCGCTTCGACAACCTCTGGCAGATGCCCTTCCCCTATGTGATGACGCTCCACCAGGCTCCCGTGAGAGGGGACGCCGCCGGCTTCCACTTCCATCTCGAGTTCCACCCGCCGCTTCGCCGGCCCAACCTGCTCAAGTACCTGGCCGGGCCGGAGATCGGCGGGGGCAACTTCCTCAGCGACACGTCTCCGGAAGAGAAGGCCGCCGAGCTCGTGGCCGCGGGCGGGCCGCATTACCGGTGGGCGCCGGCGTGACGCCCGCTCATCCACTGCTCGCGCCGATTCAGGCCCTCCACCGCCGCATCCGCGGCGACGTCGTCGACGCCTGCGAGCGCGCTGCGATGGCCACGCTGGCCGACGTGGTGCGGGAGGACGACGGCGACACGATCTACGCCATCGATCGCGTCGCAGAGCATCTGCTGGTGGAGCAGATCGGCCGGACGCTCGCCACGACACAGGCGCCGGTCTTACTCGTGGCCGAAGGTATGGCCGGCGGCGAGGCCGTCGTGCCCGCAGGCGCCGATCCCCGGCGCGTGCGCTGGGTGATCATCGTGGATCCGATCGACGGCACGCGCGGGCTGATGTACCAGAAGCGCCCGGGCTGGATTCTCACGGGCGTGGCGGCCGGTCCCGCCCCGCGCACGCTGGCCGACATCGAGCTGGCGGTGCAGACCGAGATTCCTCTCGTGAAGCAGCACCTGTGCGACGAGGTCTGGGCGGCGCGAGGCCAGGGCGCGTCGGCGCTCCGGTTCAACCGGGTCAACGGCGAGAGTCGGCCTCTCGATCTGCACGCGTCGACGGCCACGACCATCGCCCACGGCTTTGCCACGATCTCGCGCTTCTTCCCGGGCAACCGCGCCGAGCTCGCGGCCATCGACGACGAGGTCGTCGAGGCGGTGATCGGACCTCCGCAACCGGGCAAGGCGCAGGCGTTCGAGGATCAGTACATCTCGAGCGGCGGCCAGCTCTACGAGCTGATGGCCGGCCACGATCGGCTCGTCGCGGATCTGCGGCCGCTTTTCGAGCGGCGGCGCCCCGGAGGCGCCGCGCTCTGCTGTCATCCGTACGATCTCTGCACGGAACTGATCGCGCGGGAGCTCGGCGTCCCGGTCACCGACGAGCGGGGCGGGCGGCTTGCCGCGCCCCTCGATGTGAGGTCGGATGTGGCCTGGATCGGTTATGCGAACGAGGCGGTGAGGGCACTTGTCGAGCCGCACCTGCAGCGGGCGCTGCGTCGCCGCGGATTGATTGCATGACGGCCGAGCTTCGTCCGGCGCCGCGCATTCCCGCCGGGCTCCCCGATCTCGCGCACTTCGCCGCCGACGTGGCTGCCCGCGTGAACACCGGCGCCTGGGGCCGGGACGCGGGCGCCGGAGAGGCCGGCGGCCCGGTGTTCGTGGCCCGGGCGCCCGGGCGGCTGGACGTGATGGGCGGCATCGCGGACTACTCGGGCGCCCTCGTCCTCCAGTGGCCGATTCGCGAGGCCACGCGCGTCGCCGTTCGCCCCTGGAGCGAGCGGCGCCTCGCGATCACCTCGATCGGACGCGGCGGACCCGATCGCCGCTGCGATGTCCCGCTCGACCTCGTCGCCGACCGGAATCTGCCCTACGACGCCGTGCGTGCCTGGTTCGCGGCCGATCCGACCCGCCACTGGGCGGCCTACGTCGCCGGCGTGTTCCACGTGCTGGCGCGCGAGCACGGCGTGGGTTTCCCGGCCGGAGCAGCGATCCTCGTCGAGTCCGACGTCCCCGAGGGCAAAGGCGTCAGCTCGTCGGCAGCCATCGAAGCCGCCACGATGGAGGCGGTCGTGGCCGCCTCCAACCTGGCGATCGAGCCCGGGCTGCGCGCGGTGCGCTGCCAGCAGGTCGAGAACCTGATCGTGGGTGCGCCCTGCGGCGTGATGGATCAGATGGCGTCGATCTGCGGCGAGGCCGACAGCCTCATGGCGCTCTTGTGCCAGCCCGCGGAGCTCCAGGGCAGCGTACGCCTGCCCGACGGACTGCGCGTGTGGGGAATCGATTCGGGGATCCGCCACGCCGTGACCGGCGCGGACTATGGAGCGGTGCGAGTAGGCGCGTTCATGGGATACCGGATCCTCGCGGGCCTGGCCGGGCTGCGAGTGTTGCCGGGAGACCGCGAGGGGCACGTGCGCGTGGACGACCCTGTCTGGCACGGGTACCTGGCCAATGTCGGCCGTGAGGCGTTCTGCAGGTTCGCGCAGCACATCCCGGAGGAGCTCGACGGCGCGGCGTTTCTCGGGCAGTACCAGGGGACGACCGACCTCGTGACCCGAGTCGAACCGGCGCGCCGCTACGCCGTCCGTACACCGGCCGCACACCCCGTCTACGAGCACGAGCGTGTCACCGAATGGGCGCGCGGCCTGAGTCCGGCATCCTCTGCCGGTCCTGCGCACCCCGATGCCGCTCGCCTGGGCGCGTTGATGTACGAGTCGCACGCCAGCTACTCGGCTTGCGGCCTCGGCTCCGATGGAACCGACCGGCTCGTCGCGCTGGCCCGCGCGGCGGGCGTGACGCGCGGCATCTACGGCGCCAAGATCACGGGCGGGGGAAGTGGAGGGACGGTCGCGCTGCTGGCCGACGCTTCGGCGGGCGACGCAGTCCGCGCCATTGCTCGTGACTACGCCGGCGAGACCGGGCGCGACGCGTACGTGTTCGAGGGCAGTTCTCCGGGCGCGGCCCGTGCCGGGCCGATTCGCCTCGACCCGGCGTGACCGGCACTGCCGGCGTGGCGATCCCGCCGGAGGGCTCCGCCCCCGGCGCCGCTCGGGCCCGCCCCGACCAGGCCGGGGCTCGCGGGCGCGCTCTGGCGTGGCGTGCGCGCTGGGAGGCCAGATCGGGTGGTGCAGACGAGAACGCCCGGGATCGGCGACGCCTCGGGCGCATGACTGGCCGCGGTATTCTTCCTCCTCGCGGCGTGCGGGACGGCGCCTCGCCCGCCCCGGTGCGTCACCGGAATTACGAAGGCAGGACTCAGCTGTGGCAAAGTGTGGCCGACCCAGTGGCCGGCCCGGGCACACGCCTGCGGCCATGTACGAGGTGTATCGATGACGGTATCTGATCGACGTGCGTTCCTGACCAGCCTGGGCCGTGCCGGCGCGCTTGTCGTGGCCGGGTCGTGGCTGCCCCCGAGCGTTTTCGCGCAGGCCGGACGAGGCCCGGCGCGCGTCTCTCTCCGCCGCTCGCCCGGCCGGGCGGACCTCGACCGGCGCGTCCTCGGTTCCTTCCTCGAACACCTGGGCCGGGCCGTCTACACCGGCGTGTTCGAGCCGGGTTCGCGGCTCGCCGATGCAAAGGGATTCCGGACCGACGTGGCGAGCGAGGTCAAGGAGCTCGGCGTCCCCATCGTCCGCTACCCGGGGGGCAATTTCGTCTCCGGTTACAACTGGCTCGACGGCGTCGGCCCGAGGGCGCAGCGGCCCGTGGTGCTCGATCGTGCCTGGAACTCGCTCGAAACGAATCAGTTCGGCACGAACGAGTTCATCGAATGGTGCGGGCTGGTGGGTACCGAGCCGCTCCTCGGGTTGAACTTCGGCACCGGCACGGTCGAGATGGCGGTGGCCCTGGTCGAGTACTGCAATTTCGAGCGAGGAACGCGCTGGAGCGAGCTGAGGCGCTCGCACGGCTACGAGCGGCCGCACCGCGTGCGGTACTGGTGCCTCGGCAACGAGATGGACGGCCCCTGGCAGATCGGTCAGCTGCAGGCGCGGGAGTACGGGCGCAAGGCGCGCGATGCCGCCAAGCAGATGCGGGTGATCGATCCGGACCTGCAGCTGATCGCGTGCGGATCCAGCGGCACGTTCATGCCGCAGTACCTCGCGTGGGATCGCGAGGTCCTGGAGGAGTGCTACGACCAGGTGGACGCCATCTCGCTCCATGCCTATTACGGCAACACGAAGCAGTGGTCGGGGAACAGCACGGCGCGCTTCCTCGCAATGAACCTGGACATGGATCGGCAGATTCACGAAGTCGCCGCGGTGTGCGACTATGTCCAGGGGCTCCGGAGGTCGAGCAAGCGTCTCTGGCTGTCGTTCGACGAGTGGAACGTCTGGTACCGGGCGCGTGACGCGCAATCGACGGACGGGAAGGGGGCCGCCGCGCCGCGCCTGCTCGAGGAGGTGTACAACCTGGAGGATGCCCTCCTCGTCGGCGGCTTCGTCAACACCCTGCTCCGCAATTCGGATCGCGTGCGCGTCGCGTGCCTCGCGCAGCTCGTCAACGTGATCGCGCCGCTGGTGACGAACGAGACGGGCGTGCTGCGCCAGAGCACGTACTATCCGTACAGCTGGGCGCTCCGCCACGGGCGCGGCCGCGTGCTCGATCTCCGCGTCGAGTCCGACACGTATCAGATCCACGCAGAGGGACTGCAGGCCGATTTCGCCCGCAACGCCAGCGTGCCGTTCGTCGATGTCGTGGCGACGTTCGATGATCGTACGGGGCAGGCCGCCGTGCTGCTGCTCAATCGCGATCTCGACGGCGAGCGGGAGGTGGTGCTCGAGTGGCAGGATCTCGTGCCGGCGCGCGTGCTCGCCTGCGAGACGCTGACGGGCCCGGATTTGAAGGCCGTCAACACCTTCGCTGACCCGAAGCGGGTCGCACCGCAGCGGCTCGATCCGCCCGCGCCGGGCAGCCGGATGGCGTTCAAGCTCCCGCCGCGCTCGTATACAGTCGCGCATCTGGCGATCACGGCGTAGCGACGCCAGCCCGACCGGTCCACGGCAGGCTGGACGGCGTCCCTCCGGTCTTACCGTGGGATTCACCGGGTCGAGCATGCACGCACCGACGGTCAGCCACGATGCTCACGCGGTAAGAAGGTTCGATCAGTTGGTTTCTTCAGGGCATCATCGTGTCACGTCCGCGTCGTTCCATCGAGATCGCCGCGGGCTCGTGCATGTGTTGACGAACGCAAGCGACTGCCCCCGTGACTACCCCGGGATTCGCTTCTCGTTCCCTGGGCGCCCGTTTCAGCCGGATGACCCTCTGTACTTTGTATAGTAAAGTTATTGCTCGTGGTCCGACAGGTGACGCCCCGGTCCACGGCTGCGGAGTGAGCCCGGGGCAGCGTGAGGGCTGGTGCCGGGGATAGATGCAGGGTGTGAGTCGCATGCTCGTCGCGAGCGCTGAAGCGAGGATGCGGGGCCCCATCGGAGTATCCGTGTTCATCCGTGTTCATCCGCGCCCCGTTGACCGGAAGCGTCTATCCGTGTTCATCCGTGTTCATCCGTGGCCCGTTGACCGGAATCGTCCGTCCGTGTCCATCCGTGTTCATCCGTGGCCGGAGAGATGAAGAGCCGAACGGAGACCTGGCTCACCCTGATCGTCCTGGCTGTCGGTCTGCTGCTCGCAGCGATCCTCGGCCTCTGGGCGTATATGAGCGCCACGGCGACGCCCCTGCACCAGGACCCGCAGAGCGTGCCATCGGCGACGCATTCGGCGCCATCGGCAGAGTGGGCGGCCGCAGTGGAGCAGGCACGGCAGCGCATCCGCGCGGGTCTGATCGCGCAGAACCTGCCGGGACTCTCCGTGGCGGTCGGTGCCGGTGACGACATCGTGTGGGCCGAAGCCTTTGGCTGGGCAGATCTCGAGTACCGTGTGCCCGTCGTACCACAAATGCGGTTCAGGATCGGCACCGCCTCAACGGTGCTGACGTCCGCCGCGGTCGGCCTGCTGCTGGAGAACGGCCGGCTGCGACTTGACGACGAGATTCAGACGTACGTGCCTGAATTCCCGAAGAAACCGTGGCCCGTGTCACTGCGCCAGCTGATGGCACATGTGGCTGGCGTCACGACCGACGGCGGCGATGAGGGGCCGCTGTTCTCTCGACGCTGCGAGCGGCCGGTCGAGGCGCTGCAGGCCTTTGCGGACCGGTCGCTGCTGTTCGAGCCGGGGACCCGATACCGCTATTCGAGCTACGGCTGGATCCTGGTGAGCGCGGCCGTCGAGGCCGCCGCGGGCGAGCCGTTCCAGACGTTCATGCGCGAGCAGATCTTCGATCCGCTCGAAATGGAGCAGACGAGGGCCGACTCTGCGATGAAATCGAACACGGGTGGGACGACGTTCTACTTCCCGCGGTTCGCGGCGGATCCCCGCTACGGTCTGCACCTGATGCGCGAGATCGACCTTTCGTGCTACGCAGGAGCCAGCGTCTTCCTGTCCACTCCGTCCGACCTGGTGCGCTTCGGTCTGGCAATCGACCGCGGCAGGCTGCTGCAACCCGCCACGGTCCAGTTGCTCCAGGAGCCCCAACGTCTGGTCTCGGGCGAGGAGACCGGGTACGGTCTCGGCTGGGACCTGGAGACCGTTCCGCTGGCGGGTGAACAGGCTCGCGTGGCCGGCCACGATGGCGAGGTGCTGGGCGGGATGGTGGCATCGCTCATGACTTTTCCCGAACGCGGCCTCGTCGTGGCCGTGACGTCGAACATCTCGTACGCGGATACCGCTTCTCTGGCGTTGGAGATCGGGGAGGCGTTCGCGGAAGAGGGGAGAGGCCCGGCGACGAGGTGACGTGGACACGCGAACCGAGGACGGCTCCGCCGCGCCACGAAATCCATCTGTCGAATATCGTCGTCTCGTCGATCTTCCGGTGAGGAATCCTGTCCGAGCGCGCTGGAGGTCTCAGTCACACGCGGCCAATCGCGGTTCGAATGGCGATCTCGACGGGTGCGTAGTTGCCGTCTTCACGCGTGAGGTGTAACCGCCCTGACGCCGGCAGCAACGGCGGCTGGGCCATGAAGCGAGGCCGCCTCCCACGATGGGGTTGCGCCGCGTGCACGAGGAACGGGTGACAAAGATAGACCGTGCCGGCGTCACCCGTCGCCGTCACCTCCTGACACTGTGCGGTTTCCTCGAATCCATCACCTGCAAGCTGGCCAAGCGAGCGACCCTCCTCGCCAGCCGGCGCCAGGATTCGCGCAAGCGCGAGGTGTGATCCCACCCGGATGCGAGTCGGCGCATCGTCCGTTCCGACATGCGAGAACAGGAACAGCATCAGCAGGGCGCGCCCCTTGGAGTGGACGTTGAGGCGCCAGGACAGGAAGTCGGGGTTCTCGGTGCCAAAGCTCGCGTCGACGTGCCAGCCGGCATCCCCCGGGTCCTCGGGCGACGGGAATCGTATCGGGAAGGTCCCGAGATTTCCTCTCGGCACCCACCGGCCCGGACCCACCAGCTGGTCGCAGGCGCGCCGCAGTGTCGCCGTGTTCGCGGCGGCGACAAACGGCGCCTGCGAGTAGAAGCCGAGCCGGACGACCGGCTTCGTCCACGTGGAGGGATCGTCCGGGCTGCAGCCGGTGTCCCGCCAGAGGATCGCGCGTGCCTGATCCGCGAGGTCCCTCGGAAACGCCTCATCTACCCGCACGAACCCTTGCTCGATGAACGCCGCCACCTCGGTCGGCGTCAGTTCCCTGCCCTGCTGGTTCATAAAGACGCCGGCACTTTCAGCTCCACCGGTTCGTCGATCGAAACCGTCGCAGCCAGGCACCTCGCGCCGTTCAGCGAGTTGGAGATCAAGCAGGTCCGTTCGGCCTTTTCGAGCGCATGTCGTGCCCGCTCGGCGTCTTCTCCGTCAGGTACGACCAGGTGCGCGGTCACATCGAAACGAGTGAACTGTGTGGCATGGTCCACCCGATCGAGTGTACCGGTTACATCGCAGTCGAGCGACGTCCACGACAGCGTCGACGCCCTGGCAATCGCCCGGAACGTCAGAATGAAGCAGTCTGCCACGGCGCCGACGAGCAGCGTTTCCGGCGACCATCGGTCGCCAGGGCCGTCGAATTCAGCCGGAGATGCCGACCGGACGATCGGCAGTCGTTCGGCGGTCAACTCGACGTCACCGATCGCTCGCCCCGAACTCCTGACGTGATATCGATGAGGAAACTTCTGCATATTCACTCCGATTGGGGACGCCGTCTCGACGCGGACCGACTTGCCCGGTGAGACCCGGCGCCTGGTCGGGAACACTGCGAATTCATGGTTCGTGCCCCAGCTTCTCCTTGAAGGCTGCGCGGAGATCGATCTCCGTCAGTACCCCGAATCGCTCCTGCTTCAATGCCTCCCGCACCCGGCCAGTGACGGTGTCGAAAGGGAGAGGCAATTCCACGGTGAATCCAAGTTGCTTCGACATCTGCGCTACTCTGCTGACCACGGTTGAATTCCTGAATGAACCGACCTGGAGTGCCGCGTCACTGCCGACAGCGGTCCGAGATTCTCGAGAAAGATGAACGCGGCCACGACAACGAGGAACGCCGCGAAGCCGCGCCTGAGCGCCGCTTGCGGTACGAATCGATGAAGATAGGCTCCCAGCATGATTCCCGGGACCGTGCCTGTGGCCACGAACGCAACCGCGGTCCAGTTCAGCTGCACATGACCGAGATATCCGAGAAAACCGACGATGCAGGTGCCGGTGATGACGAGGAGCGATGTGCCGACCGCCTGGCGGATCGACATCCGCATGAGCACCAGCGCTGGAACGATCAGAAAGCCCCCTCCGACGCCGACGAAGCCGGTGAGCGTGCCGACGAGGAGGCCTGCCGGCGCCACCCGCAGGGCGGATGCCAGAGGCCGCTCGACGGTGGGCTGGCTGGTGGGCTCGTCGCCAGACGGCCGTCCTCTGAGCATGAACACCGCTGCTGCCAGCATGACCGCGGCGAAGATGAGCAGCTGAGTCGTCCCCGGGACGAAACGCGCCAGTCGCACTCCGAGGAGCGTCCCCGGCATGGCCACGGCGCCGAACGCGATGGCGATCGGAATGTTCACGGTGCCCGCGCGCCAGTGGCTTGCGACTCCAATCGCGCTCGTGACGGCGACGACGGCGAGGCTCATCGCGATGGCCTCCTTCGGACTGAAGCCGAGCACATAGACGAAGATCGGCACCGTGAGGACGGAGCCGCCGCCGCCCAGCAGACCGAGTGCTGCGCCAATCAGCACGCCCGGGACGATCGCTGCCGCAAGCACGTGCGCACCCAGACGGGGCTACGCGCGGCCGCGCAGCATGCCGTGCCAGTAGAGTCGCGGGAGCATGTAGGCCTTCAAGGCGTACATGCTGAAGCGCTCCTCACGCTGATCCACCGGGAACGTCTCGACCGGCTCCTTGGCGTAGTTGAACTCCGCCATGATCAGCTTCCCCCGGCCAGTCACGACTGGACACGAGGTGTACCCGTCATACTTCGCGGCCAGCGGCCGGCCGGCGCGAAGCGCCAGCAGGTTGTCGACGACGACCGGAGCCTGTTTGCGGACCGCTGCGCCGGTCTTCGACGTCGGCACATTGCTCGCGTCGCCCAGGCCGAATACTTCCGGATATCGCACATGCTGCAGCGAGAACCTGTCGACCTCAACCCAGCCGTCGGCGTTCGTCAGCGACCCCGTGCGCACGAACTCCGGCGGACCCATCGGTGGCGTGACGTGAATCAGGTCGTAGGGCAGTACCTGCTCGCCGCCGGTCTTGACGTTCCTGAACACGGCCTGACGGGCGTCAGGTCGCAGCGCCACCAGCTCCTGGCCAAGCTGCACCTCCATGCCGCGGCTTGCGATCACACGCTCGAGGGCGGGGATGTAGTACGGCGCCGTAAAGAGCGTCGGCTTCGCGTTCAGGAAGACAACACGGCTCTTGTCCCGCACGCCGTTCGCCCGGAAGGCCTCCTCGGCCAGATACATGATTTTCTGCGGCGCACCACCGCACTTGACCGGCGTGATGGGCTCGGTAAAGAGCGCCGTCCCGCCTCGGACCGATCGAATCGCCTCCCACGTCGCCGCGACTGTCTCGTACGAATAGTTGCTGGTCACGCCCGTTCCCGGTCTGCCGACGGATTCCGCCAGGCCGGGAATCTTCGTCCACTGCGGGACGACACCAGGGGCAACGACCAGGAAGGCATACGTCAGTGTTCCGCCCGCCGACGTGGTCACGGTGCGCTTCCCCGGATCGACTGCGGTGGCGGCCTCGCGGATCCAGGTGACATCGTCCGGGATCAGGTCGGCTTCATCGCGCGCTGAGTCCTCGCGCGGAAAAACACCGCCGCCGACGAGCGTCCAGAGCGGCTGATAGTAGTGGGTATACGAAGGCTCGACGATGCCAATGTGTCGGCCGCCGATGCGATCTGCAAGCTGGGAGGCGACCGTCAGGCCGGCGGTTCCCCCACCCAGGATCAGAATGTCGTGATGCATGTCCATGGGAGCTCCTCCGGCGGTCAGCCCTGTACGGCCGGCAACTCGCGCAGCCGGCGCCCGAATCGCCCGGCGAACGTCATGAGGAATCCGAGCGCACGCTGCACATCCGGCTGCCCCAGCGCTTTCAGCAGTCCCATCAGGCCCAGCGTGGTCGGAGGCGAAGCAGCCGTCTCTGTCAGTGCGCGACCGAGGTCGCCCACGACACGCAGGGTGTCTGGCGCGAGGACACCCGATCTGAGCAGCGCGTCGAGCTCACGCACTTTCTCGGCGTCCATTGTCGCGCCGAACCGCAACGCCGCCTCGGCCCCATTCAGCACGCCACGCTCGACATCGATGCCGTTTTCGTGAGCCACCCGCATCGCATCGTCGAACGAGTCCATCAGGAGTGCGACGAGCGCGGGGATCTGTGGCGCGAGCGTGACCAGCGGCCGGAGCGACTCCGTCACCTCGGCGAGGGCCCGCGTGCGTTCCTCGATCCTCTGCAGCGTGGCCCTGACGGCCGCGTCGTCCAGGTTCGCCTGGGGGGTGTCGGCCGTCACGACGGTGTGGATACTCATGGCGTCCTCACGCGTGCGCGGCGAGCCGTTCCGCGCGCCGATAGCTGGCAAAGTTGTCGTTCACGTCGATGGCGTCGAACCCGAGCCGCGTGAGCATGGCGACAGCATGGGCAGAGCGTGCGCCGCTGTTGCAATAGACGAGGACCGGCCTGTCGAACGGCAGCTTGTCTGCGCTGACTCCCACTCGCGTGTGCGGGACATGCAGCGCGTCGGGAACGTGACCGGCGTCGAACTCCACGGCTCCACGGACGTCCAGCACCAGCACGCCGCCGCCCGTGCGCTGCGCTTCCAGCTCCGCGAAGTCAATCGTGGTCAAACGCCGGAGCGAGCCGCGCGATCGACCGAACTCCGCCAGAGTCTCGGGAGTGAAATAGCCGACAATCCGGTCGAGGCCCACGCGAATCAGCGCGCGGACGGCTTCGTCCAATCGGCCCTTGTCCACCAACAGGTAGATCGGTGTCCCTTCGGCCACGTACGAACCGGCAATCGAGCAGAACTGGTAGTCGAGCTCTGCGAGCAGCGATCCGGCGAGATGGCCTTCGAAGAACGCGCTCCGCGCCCGCGTATCGAGCACGGCCACGTCCGTGCGGTTCTCCAGGTCGGCCAGATCCGCGGGATCGAGGCGCAGCGGCGAAGGCAGCCCGGGCAGCAGCTGCGGGCCGCGGCGGTTGTCCCGCTTCATACGGGCGAAATAGAGTGGCGGCTCGGGCTGGCCCGCGAGAATGAAGTCGACGAACGTCCGTTCGTCGACGGCCGCGTTGATGGAGCGGTTCGTGCGCAGCTCGTAGCCCACGGTCGACGTCGGGACGTCACCGAGCGACTTTCCGCAGGCGCTGCCGGCGCCGTGGCCGGGCCAGACCTGGAGGAACTCGGGCAGCGGGCGGAATTCGCGCTGAATCGACGCGAATTGAGCCCGCGCGGACGGCTCCATCACGCCAGTCATTCCTGCCGCACGTTCCAGCAGGTCGGGCCGGCCGACGTCGCCGACGAACACGAAGTCCCCGCTGGCCAGCGCGATGAAGTCGGCCGCGCCCCCGCCGACGTCGCGAACGAGGTAACTCAGGTGCTCTGGCGTGTGCCCGGGCGTGTGAACCGCCCGGACTTCGATGCGGCCCACGGAGAACTCATCACCATGACCGAGCAGGCGATACGGATAGTCGCCGTGGAGCAGCCACTCGTACTGCCATTCAGGGCCACCTTCCTTCGACGCATAGACGCGGACGCCACGTGCGGCCATCTCCCGCAGGCCGGACAGATAGTCGGCGTGGATATGGGTGTCCGCGGCGGCAACGATGCGCAACCCGTGACGGGCGGCCAGATCGAAGTAGCGGTCGACATCGCGCTCAGGGTCGATGACGAGCGCCTCCCCGGTTCGCGGGCAACCGATGAGATAGGCAAACTGCGCGAGCTTCGGATCAGCAACCTGTCGGACGAGCATGGCCCCCTCCAACACGGCGGTCCGGGCGGTTGGCCTGCACCACCGACGATCTCTGAGAGTGAGAGCCAGCCCGCACGGAAAGGGTTCGCTCCCACGAGGCATCTCTGGAGCAACTCACGGGCCGGCGACGGGCCGAGGGACGTGGGCCGAAAGACGCCCCAGGACGGGTGAATTGGGCCTCGACTGGAGCAGCGCCGACGCGAAAAATTCCGCGGTCCTGCGGGATTGTGCGCGGGGTGCCCTAACGCGGCTTGAGGAACGTCTGGATGGCCGCCCTGATGGAGGCCGAGATCGACTCGGGCACCTCCGGCGTTGGCAGCTGACGGCACACGGCGAGCGTGCGCTTCAGCGACTCGCAGGTGCCACGACAGCGGCCGCACCGGGCGAGATGCGCCTCCATGGTCGCGCACACGCCCGGATCGATCTCGCCTTCGAGATGTTGTGAGAACAGCATCAGGACGTCGGGGCACATGGAGTCTCGCCGTGGTTCGTCGCCTGGAGTGCCCAGAACAGGGGCGAGTTCCTGGCGAACCGCCACCCTCGCGCGGTGCAGCCGACTCTTCACAGCGTCGACGCTGACGCCGAGAACCTTCGCCACTTCCGGCGCTGACAGGCCTTCGACGTCGCGGAGCACGAGCACCTCGCGCTGAGGCGGCTCGAGCAAATCGATCGCGCGAACAAGTGCACGCTCGAGCTCGCGGTTCGTCGCAGCCTGCTCCGGGCCCGGCGCCGGATCGGCAAGGTGGCGGGCTGCGTCGATTCCCGGCCCGTCGAGCGACTCCTCGCGCGCGGGCGCGAACTTGCTCCGCCGCCGCTTTTTGATGCAGAACCTGCGGGCGATGATATACAGCCAGCTGGAGACCGAGGAATCGCCCCGGAAATCGCGCAGAGAGCGCGCCATCGAGATCAGGCTTTCCTGCGCGACGTCGCCGGCGTCCTCCTCGTTGCCGCACATGCGAAGGCCAAATCGGTAGAGATGCGGCTGATATCGCAGCAGCAAGGCCTCCAGCGCCGCTGTGTCGCCCTGCCGCGCTGCAGCCAGCAGTTCACCGTCAGTCGCTGAGCCTGCCCGGTCTCCGGTCGGAGTATCCGCAGCAGCCATTTGAGAGATTCTCACACGGCCAGGCGGGATTCGCTCGCGCGTCCTCAGGCCTCGGAGAAGACTGGACGAAAACGCAGCATCCTCAGCCGTTTGCGCCGAAGACGGGGTGAGAATCGCAGGCGCCGGTCCATGGACCTTCGGCCGATGCCGGAGAATCATCCGGCGCTCCGAACCCATTTCCCTCCCGAAGGCTCATACTGGGAGACGCGGAGGATCGACTTAGTGGATTGGCTCATCTTCATCGGCGTTCTTGCCCTCTGGAGCGTGCTGCAGGCATGGGTCCTCCCGCGCCTGGGTGTGCCCACGTGAGCGGTGCCGCATCCGCGCCGGTCGGCGCGGACGAACGACTGCGCGGAAGGCGACGGCAGCGGGTCGCCGCCGCAGTCGCCCCGATCCTGAAGCTGGGGTCAGGTCTTGCATCAGCGTACGGATCCAGACTGCAACGACTTACGGGCTTGTCGTACGTCAATGCAAGACCTGACCCCGGCACCGCCCCAGCCGCAGGTTCTGACGCGATTAACCGGCTTCAGGAGCACGTCAGTGACTGCTTTCAAACGGCTCTCAACGCTCGGCGCCGCGGCCCTGTTCGTCGCTGGAGTCGTGTCGGCAGGCGCCCAATCGGCTCCGGCGGGCCGCCAGGGTTCGCCGAACTACGACGTGAAGGCGGAGACGACGATCACGGGTACCGTCGAAAGCCTCGAGAACATCACTGGGACAGGCGGTCGAGGGGGTCGGGCGCCAGGAGGTACTCACCTCGTCGTGAAGACAAAGAAGGAGTCAGTCGAGGTCCACGTGGGCCCCACAGCCTATCTCGCGGAGAGGGGGATCACACTTGCCAAGGCGACACGCTCGAGATTCTCGGCTCGCGCGTGACAATCGACACTGAGACGGTGCTGATCGCAAGGCAGATCAAGAAGGGCGACAATACGTGGACGTTGCGGGACGCATCCGGCCGCCCCGCCTGGAGCGGGAGGGGAAGGTAAGCGGCGCGGTATTCGCAAGGTGTTCGGGGTATGAGCATCATCCAGGGGCGTTCTCGTCGCCGAGGTGGTACCAGTGCTTCAGGCGCGAGCGTAACGCCCCGGACGTCTTGCGGTGGGTCAGCTCCGTCCGACAACCAGGGTTCCTCACGCCTCGGCGCTCGAGTCGTTCAGTTGACGGCCTTCGAGTGTCATCTCCCAGCCCAGCCCTCGTTTTCTGAGCTCCGTCTCGTACACAGACTCGTCGCCGAGAGCCTTTGATACACCCGTCGCTATCACCGTCGCGAGAATCAGCGGAAGCACGATCAGGCAGTCGCCGGCTAGCTCGAACACCATAACCGATGCCGTCAGCGGCGCGTGGATGCGGGCAGCAGTCGCTGCGGTCATCCCGACGAGTGCGTAGCTGCCCGCATCGGACGCAGGATCAAAGCTCGCGATCCCGGACCAGCCGGCTCCGAGCGCTGCGCCCACCAACAGCATCGGTGTGAAGATCTCGCAGAAAGTAGCAGAGGCCCCCCCGAGGTCTGCAGCCTGGGCATGTAGCCCTGCAAGTAGATGCGGTCCAGGCAGCGCACGCTGAGCTTCACGTGATCCTTGATAATCCTCTCGATGTTGGGCGTCATGCGATCCTCCTTGGCCGGAAGATCGGTGATGGTACTTCGCACGGAGGACGCTGGTGTCGCCACCGGCCCCAACATCAAACGGCCGCGCAGGGGCCAAGCAAACACGAGACCGGCGTGCCTGCCGCCCTCCGATTGCGGCAGACGGCGAGACAGGAGGGAGACGGCCGCGCAAACCGTGCCGGGGGCGACGGATCGTCGTCGGGTGGGCCGGTCCGCGCGCTGCGCAGCAGGAGCCGGCGCTGACCTCGTCAACCCGGGGAAGCACCGGGCGGCCCAGGCGGGCCGGACGAGCCCGGAGGATGTGGGCTGAAGCGGAACGATACGCGCGAGATCACTTCCTGCGCCCCGCGTGCTTCGGGCGAGTCTGCCGCCCCTCGCGGCGATCGAGCCCCGACAGGCCAAGCTGTGCGAGTTTCGAGGTGACCGCGATGGGGTCCGCCTCCTGGAACGAGTGAACGCACGAGTCGTAGAACGGATTCATGCGATACATGCCGTCGCTGCGGACAACTGGATGCGTGGAGAGTGCCCCGTCGACGACGGCAAGGGGCATCCGGGTTCGATCGTAGAGACACAGACCCGTTGCCGGCGCGCTCGCGAAGAGCGAGCGCAGCAGCGCTTCGTAGGTGACGAGCCGCTCGACGCCGTTCTCGAGATCAAGTGCCCACGACATGTTCGCCGCGGCGCGAAAACCGCTGAACCCGTCCGACAGCGCCTGTTCGATGGCGCTGCTGAAGACGGCCAACGTCTCTTCGGGATCGAAGTCCCCGCGGACGGTGTACGCGGTCTGGGAGGAGAGGATGTTCAGCGCGCCACGATCGATCGCGCGCGTGGTATTGACGCCGCGTTCCTCGAGCTCCGCACGAATTGCCGGTGGTTCGTCGGCTGCTGGCACGTACCAGCACCGTTCCGATTTCCGGAGCCCTTCAGCAAGGAACTCGCCGACGGCTTCGGCCAGCTCGCCCCTGGTCGAGTAGATCGCGCAGACGTGGTCGCCGGGATTCAGGAGCATGAAGCCCTCCGGACCCCAGATGATACCCGTGCCGGTGACGTAACGGCGGCGCGATCTCGGAAATCCAGCTCGGCGGTGGCGCGTCTCCCAGCAATCCGAGAGGTCCGTAGCACGCGGCGAAGCTCTACTGTTGCGACTGTCGAGGGATCGTGTCGACCGCCTGAGGGAGGACTCGGCTGGGGACCCGGCTGGGGTCAGGTCTTGCAGCAGCGTACGGATGCAGGCCGCAATGACTTACGGGCTTTTCGTACGTCAATGCAAGACCTGACCCCGGCTTTTCCGGGATCTTGATCCCGCCCACCGGAATGGTGCCGGTGATGAGCAGCGTGTTGCCCTGTGTCTTCATGCGCGCGCCCTGCTCGAACAGGTAGCGCACGTTGACCAGCGACATCAGCCGCGTCCTGGTTGCGATTGGAATCGTCACATCGGGGCCGATTGCCCACACGCGGTGCCCGGGCACGCTCCCGACCGCGGGAACCGAGACGCCCAGTTCGTCCGGGGTCACCTTCCATTGCGCGTAGTAGGCCGCGCCGACGCTGGCCGCGCCGTGGAGGAACGACTTGCCGATGCCGCCTTCGAGCGTCAGCAGATCGCCGACCTTCACGTCGTCGAGTGTGACGGTGCCGGCCCGAACCTGGCCCTCCTTCGCCGTGTGCGTCTCCCAGTAGGCCATGGTCGAGACGCTGACCGAACGCGCCCGATCGAAGTAGACCGTGCCCCCGCCCGACAGCTCGTAGCTCCACATGCCCTTGCCCAGATTGTCGCTCGCACCGGCGGCATACCGTCCGGTCGGCGCGAAGAACGCGAACCCTGCCGTGACGTCGGCGCGCCGGAAGTGCCAACCAAGCTGTGCCGGCATCACGTAAAGATCGCTGAGGCCGTAGCTCGCCTCCTCCGACAGGCCAAACCCCGGCGCTTCGAGTGCGCCCGACGCGGTCGGCACGACCGCCATCATTCCGAAGTTCGCGCCGAGCACTTTCGCCGGCCTGACGTAGTAGAAGAGCGGCACGGCGGCATTGATCGTCTGGCTGCCCGTGCCGGTCGGGTCGAGCGCCCGCGACCTGCCGTCGGGTCCTTTGAGCGACGACGCGGCGTAACGGTAGTAGATGAACGACGCGTAGAACCCGGGGGCCGGCTGCGTTCCGCTCTGGACGCCCATGTCGCCGAGCAGGTTCTCGCCGTTCAACTGTGCCCACGCCGGCGCGGCGACGAGCATCTCCGCCAGAATGGCCACACCTGTAGCCAGCTTCAGTCTCATTGCTGTTGACCTCGTTGCGGTGATTCGCGTTGACGCTGATTACAGCGTCGGCTCTGGTTCCGGTTCCTCGGCGGCGGCGACGATGGTCGACGGGCGAAAGCCACTGGCGTCGGGCCACTCGATTTCGTCCGGCATTGTGCCGTTGGTCTCCATGACGCTCGTGAGCCGCTCATGGAGACGCGTGCGCTCGGCTTCCGACGCGGGCGTGCTGTGCGCCGCGTGCGCCAGGTTGTTCAGCTCCAGCGGATCGCGCGCGAGGTCGTACATCTCGTACTCGATCGGCGCGTTGCCGAAGGGGTCGTAGTAGACGGCGTACTTCCAGTCTCGCTCGGTGATCGCCCGGATGCAGTTGGCGCCGCTCACCGGGAACACGTCGTCTTCGTAGGTGAAGTGCAGGACGTCCTGCACCGAGGCCGACGGATTCGCGAGGATCGGCGTCAGGTCTCTCCCCTTGAAGGCGTACTGCGCCGGGTCGGGCGTGCCGGCCGCGGCGGCCAGGGTGGGGACAATGTCGATCAGGCCCGCGAACGAGTCCGTCGTGCGCGGCTCCGGATACAGCCGCGGATTCGACACGATGAGCGGCACGTTGAGCGTCTCGCGATACACGTTGTAGAACTTCTGGCGCAGGCGCCCGTGCGACAGCCCGAGCTCGCCGTGGTCGCTCGTGCGCACGATCAGCGTGTCGCCGGTGAGCCCTTTGCGGTCGAGCGCGTCGAGCACCTTGCCGATCTGCGCGTCGACCTGCTGATTGAGATAGGCGTAGAAGCGGGCGTAGTTCAGCTGCCGCTCGCGCGTGAGCAGGTGACCCGTACCGGCGGCCAGCGCCTTGCGGAACGAGCTGTGGACACTCGGCTTCGTCGAGAGGTCATCGTCCATGTTCGGCGGCAGACCGATCGGCAGATCCTGGAACTCTTCCAACCGGTAGCCGCCGCGCACGAACGTGGGGCTCCACTTCAGGCCGCGCACCCCGCGTCCCGGGTACTCCTGCACGTCGTGCGGGTTGACGAGCGCGACGATGAGGCAGAAGGGTTTGTCGCCGTCGTAGGTCTCGATGAAGTTGACGGCGCTCTGTCGGAACATCGTGTCGACCGACATCCCCGTGTCGAGGGCGCTGCCGCTGCCGTCGACGTAGCGGCCGTCGTTGTTGACCGAGCCGCCGCCAAGATCCGAGAGGCTCAGCGGATCGCTGACGTCGGGCGGATTCCAGCCGTGGAACCCGTAGCGATCGGCCAGGTGCTTCACGTCGGCCTCCGACCACTCGCGCCGCTTCGTCCTGGCGTTGTAGGCCACCGGGCGCGTCAGGTGAAGCTTGCCCTTCAGCACGACGTGATAACCCGCTGCGGCCATCACCGTGGCGAGGTTCGGCAGGTTGCTCGAGAGGAATGCCGTCCGGCGCGCCGCCGCGTTGTCCGGAGCGCTGAGGTTGACGAGCGTCTTCACCCCGTGCTGTGCAGGATAGACGCCGGTCAGAAAGGTCGCGCGGCTGGACGAGCACGCCGCGGTGTTGCACTGCGCCCGCGTGAAGCGGAGGCCGTTGGCGAGCAGGCGGCGGCGCGCCGGCAGGTTCGCCTCGGCCCAGCCCTCCGGCCAGTGCATCACTTCCCGCTCCTGGTCCGTGATGATGATGACGACGTTGGGCGTCTTCGACAGATCGGTGAGCTTCATGATGCCACCTGTTCGCTGGCGGTCCGCTTGGCGAGCACGCGCTGCATCATCAGCCGCGCGACCATCGGCCCTGCGTTCTGGTTCTGACCCGTGATCAGATCGCCGTCGGCAACGAAGTGGTTGGCGAAGAAGTCGCGCGCCGGGTGGTGCCGGCACTCGTAGAGCGCGCCGGCCTGGCGGAGCGCCGTCTCGGGGTGCAACGGCGTGATCTCGACGCCGAGCTCGTGGATCTGCTTGTCGGTCACGGCGGTGAGACGGCGCCCCTTCACCAGCAGCTCGCCATCGGCGCCGCGCGCCTTCAACAGGCCCAGCGGACCGTGGCAGATGCCGCCGATGACCCTGCCGGCCGTCCACGCCGCGCTCACCTGCTCGCCGAGCCGATCGCTCTGGCCGAGATCGAACGCCGCGCCCCAGCCGCCCGCGAAATATACGATGTCGTAGGCCGTGAAGTCGAGGTTCCCGATCGCCCGCGAGTTCGTGAGCTGGCTGCGGAACGTCTCGTCGCCAAGCATCCGGTCGTCGTCTGGCGTGCGGATCAGCTCCTTCATCGACAGCGGATCGACGGGAATTGCGCCGCCGCTCACGCTCGCGACGTCCACTACCATGCCGGCGTCGAGGAACACGTAGTAGGGCACGGTGAGCTCCGAGCCGAAGACGCCGGTCGGGACGCCGATATCGAGCACGCCGTGGTTGGTGGCGATGCAGAGCGCTTTGGAGCCGCGCAGGTCGAGCGTCACGGCGTCCTTGTCCTTCGGGTGGACGCCGAACTGCTGGATCAGCGCGCGGGTCGCCAGCTTCGGCGCCGACGGCCTGCGGGTGAGGGTTCGATCAGACATGGTGTTCCTTCTCGCTTTCTGAGCTGGGATCGTTGACGAGGCTGGCCTTGCGCAGGCGCGGGTGGATCCCTTCGGCCGCGCGAGTCCACAGCGCCGGGTCCGTGTCGATCAGCGCCGCTGCCTCCGTCTCAGTGAGCTCGAGGCCACGACTCCGCAGATCGAGCAGCGTGCCCGCCGGATTGGCGAGAAACGCGGCCCGGAACTGCTCGTCGGTCATCAACCGGCCGATCAGCGTCTCGACGATGCGCTGTGCCATTGGTGCTCCTTCGCCGGAGCCTCGGGGCAAGAGGCACGCCGGCGGGACGGCATGCCTGCAATCCAAGCTCAAGCTATTGAAAACAAAGATGTTAGTCCTGAGATTGGACACGGTCTGGCGGCGGGGCTGGACCCGAGCGATCGCGGCAGACTGTTCCGATCGGGACAACCTGGCCGGCGGCCGCGCGGCGCCGATCTGCGCCACAATAGCGCACACCCGCCGAGATGCTGGAGATTCCACGCCGCGACAGCCTCGATGCCCTGACGGCCGCCGCCGACGCGGTCGTCACGACGTCTGCGCTCGGATTCGCGCGCGCGCGCACCGATGGCCGGGTGTCAGTGCTCTACTCCTATCCCCTCGGCCTTGGCGAATGGGTGCTCACGCCCGATCTGTTGCCGGACGCGCTCCTTCCCTCCAGCGACGCCTTCGCGGTGATGGATCGCGCGGCGGTCGAGGCCCGCCGGACGCGCGCAGTCGAGGCGTTTCTGCTCGATACGGGAACTCACGCCCTGGCTTCGATGAGGCTGCCGGGCGTCGACCCGGAGACGCGGCTCTGGATGGGACTCCGCGACGAGGGTCCCCTGTCGTCGGATCGGCGCCGGCGCCTGGATGAGCTCGTTCCTCGAGCGGCCGCCCTGTTCGGCGAGTCGCCGTCTCATGAAGCGCTCCTGCAGCGGCTGGTGCGGCTGGAGCAGGCCGCGGCGCTGATACCGGCCCTGGCGCACGTGCTCGACGTGCGCGAAGTGATCGACCGCCTTTCGGCGACCGCCACGCGTGCGTTGCCGCACGATCGGCTGTTCCTGAATCTCTTCTCCGACGACCTCTCGACGGCGACGGTCTACGCGCGATCCGACAAGGGAACGGGCATCGGCATGGTGATGCCGAACCCGTATCCGGCCGCCACCATCCAGGCGTGGACGTTCAGCATCGTCGACGATCACACGAAGCACCCGATGGAGCGCGAGACGCCGTCGACGAAGCTCGGAGTGCGCTCCTCGCTGCGCTTTCCGATCAGGTTCGGCGATCGGGTCTGCGGCGGCGTCGCATTTCTCTCGTTCACGCCGCGCGCGTTTTCCGACGCCGACGTGCCTGTCGGCCGGCGGCTCTCCGAGCTCGTCGCGTCGGCGATCTCGCATTTCCGGATGGCAGAGCGGCTGGCCGAGCAGGCCAGGCAGACACAGGAGCTGCAATCGCGCGCGACCAATCTCGAACTGCTCGACGAGTTGCTCACAGCGGTCATCGACACCGGCGATCTGCGCGAGATGCTCGACCGGATTTCGGCCATCACGGCGAAGGTGCTGCCGCACGCCGGCGCGGCGCTGATGGTCCACCTGCCAGGCGGCCGTCGCGCCCGCCTCTACGCGAGCAGCGGGTTCCCCGCCGGAACGATGCCGGACGTCATGGAGATCCCGCCGGAGCTGCTCGATCCCGCCTGGGAGTACGACATCGAGGATGACCTGACCACCGCTGGCCCGCAGGTCGCGGCGGGTGTCGGGCTGGGATTTCGATCCCGCCTGCGCGTGCCAATCCGGCTCGAGGGCGCGTCTGCCGGTGGCCTGATGATCGCGTCACGATCGCCTGCGGCGTTCAAGCAGGCCGACATCCTCGTGGCGCGTCGCGTCGCGGACCGCCTCGCCGTCAGGCTGGCGCACGACCGCGAGGTGGCGGCCTCGCGGCGCGCCGACGAGGCGAGCGCGCGCGCGGCGCGGCTCGAAGCGCGCGTCGAGGCGCTGACGCAGGAGCTCGATGAGCGGACGGGGTATCGCCGTGTCATCGGCGAATCGGCATCCTGGAAGCAGGTCCTGACCCAGGCGACCCAGGTTGCCGCCACCGAGACGACCGCGCTGCTGCTCGGAGAGTCGGGGACGGGCAAGGAGGTCGTCGCGCGGTTCATCCACCGCGCGTCGAAGCGGAGCCGCGGACCGTTCATCGCGCTGAACTGCGCGGCGCTTCCCGATCAGCTGCTCGAGGCCGAGCTGTTCGGCTACGAGCGCGGCGCGTTCACGGGGGCGACGCAGAGCAAGCCCGGGCAGCTGGAGCAGGCGTCCGGCGGCACGCTCTTTCTCGACGAAGTCGGGGAGATGAGCCTGCCCGCGCAGGCCAAGTTCCTGCGCGTGCTGCAGGAGCGCGAGTTCCAGCGGCTGGGCGGCACCCGCGTGCTGCGCACCGACGCCCGCATCGTCGCGGCGACGAACCGCGACCTGCAGCACGCGATCGCCCACCATCACTTCCGCGAAGATCTCTTCTACCGGCTGAACGTGTTCGCGATCCGGCTGCCGCCGCTGCGCGACCGGCGCGACGACGTCCTGCCCCTGACGCAGGCGTTCCTGACCGAGTTCGGGCGCGCGTTCGCCCACCCGCCGGCGGGCATTTCCCGCGAGGCGAGGGACATGCTGCTTGCGTACCATTGGCCGGGGAACATCCGGGAGCTTCGCAACATTCTCGAGCGGGCAGCGATCCTCTGCGATGGCGGCCTGATTACCGGCGACCACCTCTCGCTGCCGCCGGCGCGAACCGCAGTGCCGCTCGCGTCGCCGCTTGCG
This sequence comes from Vicinamibacterales bacterium, assembly GCA_035620975.1. Lineage (GTDB taxonomy): Bacteria > Acidobacteriota > Vicinamibacteria > Vicinamibacterales > 2-12-FULL-66-21 > DASPFV01. Next base: position 1,072 of record DASPFV010000299.1, on the reverse strand, counting down.
CCGCCGGCGCCGGAGACGCCCGCCGCCGCACTGCGGCCTGCCGCTGCGCCCGGTGATCTGCCATCGGTCGAGCGGGCGATGATCGAGGAGGCGCTGGCCACCGCGCGCTTCAACAAGTCGAAGGCGGCCAGGGCCCTGGGCCTGACACGGCATCAGCTCTACATCCGCATGCGCCGCCACGGCCTGGTCGGATAGCCGCGGGGGGCCTCCCGTACCGCCACCCTTCTCGGCGCGCGGAGTGTGCGTCTCCAGTCGGCTCAGCCCCGAAAGTCAGCTTCCTGGTTGACCACGGGCGGCGAGGGTCGCAGCGGGTGAGAGGCCAGGCAGGACGGCGGGTCCCCGAACGCATGACGTGACGACGTCGAAGTCGCCATCAGGACAGGGGAGCGCCCGGCGTCCGCCTACACTCACTCGACCTCCACGCCGTGCGCGGCAGCCGCACGGTCTCATCAGGCGTGGCCGCGTTCACCGCCGGACGCACGCGTCGTCACCGCGGGGTCAGTACGATCTCGTCGAAGCGATTCATGCCGGCCCCGCCGTCCGAGCCGGCGTCGTAGATGTAGCCGTAGACCTTCGTCCCGTCCGGACGGGTGTACACGTTGCCGCGGATCCAGGAGCCGCGAATCCCGTCGACGCGGAGGACCGAGGGTTGCCAGCCGCCGCTGTCATGATTGCTGAAGACGCTGCGTGACCCTTCCTCGACGAACAGCACGTGAACCGTTTCTCCATCCAGCACCGCGTCTGCCGCGGGCTGCTGCGAGTCAACGGCATCCTGGATGACGACGCGGTCGGTGACCTGCACCGGCGGCGTCAGCGCCCCGTCATCGACGACACGCCGCTCCCACAGCCTGCCGTCGGCCTGCCGATAGATCACGACGACCGTGTTGATCCGGGGCATGAAGACGAGCGGCAGCACCGCCCCGTATTCGGCTCGCGTGGTGCCCAGGCCCGACGCGAGCAGCTCCCTCCCGGTGAGGGTTCCGTCGCGCAGGAGCCGCCGATACCAGATCCTGCCGTCCATGCCGTAGTAAGCGACGTGCACGGTGTCGTTGGCGCCCAGCACCGCCCGTGG
>DASPFV010000298.1:0-25364 GCA_035620975.1 Vicinamibacterales bacterium | reverse complement strand
GGCCATGAAACTCCTCGGGTTGAGCAACGCGCGCGTGCAATTGCGGCCGAGTGGCAATTATAGCCAACAAAAGTCGGCGCACTCTCGTCTAACGGCCTGAAGCACTCCCGCGCTGCCACGGCGAGAGCGGGATCGGATGCCGGACCGGGCGCTCCTCCTCCAGCAGCCCGGCCGTCCACTTCTTCCCGGCTCGCCGTGGCTGAGGTCCGGACAGATGTACGAAGACCTTCGTTGACATTACGAATGCCTTCGTAGTAGTACAGGGCCGTGGGCTCCGGGCTGAACGACCCCGACGCATGAAACCCCCGATTCCCCGACCGACCGACGCCGAGCTGGCCATCCTCCGTGTGCTCTGGGCACGCGGCCCGAGCACCGTCCGCCAGGTGCACGAAGTGCTCGCGCGCGAGCGCCCCACGGCGTACACCACCGCCCTCAAGCTGTTGCAGATCATGACGGAGAAGGGGCTGGTTCGCCGGGACGAGCGCGACCGCACGCACGTGTACCACCCCCGCCTGAGCGAGGGGCACACCCAGCGCCAGCTCGTCCGCGACCTGCTCGATCGGGCGTTCGGCGGGTCGGCATCGAAGCTCGTCATGCAGGCCCTGGCCGCGCGCCGCGCCTCTCCCGAGGAGCTCGGGGAGATCCGGCGGCTGCTCGATCGCCGTGGCTCGAACAGGCAGAAGGATCCGGACACCGGGTCTGGAGGTTCGCGATGAGCGCAACGGACACGCTGCTGCATCAACCGGTCGCACAGGCGATCGCCTGGGCCCTCGTGCAGTTCCTCTGGCAGGGGGCGCTCGTGGGCGCCGTGACGTGGCTCGCGCTCGCCGCGCTCCGCGCCAGCGCCGCCGATATCCGGTACGTCGTGGCCTCGATCGGCCTGGCCCTGATGCTGACCATGCCCACGGTCACCGCCGTGCAGACATGGAGGGTGCTGGCGCCGGCGGCCGAGGCCCGGACGGAACCAGCGGCCGAACGCGGCGTGCCCCGCGCAGGCCGCTCCGCCGACGGACCAGCGATCGGGGCGACGTCGCCGTCCTCCCACCGCGAGTCCTCCGCGTCCGGAGCCCTTCCGACGCCTCCAGTCACTCCTCCCGGAGCCGGATGGACCGCATCGATGACCGGGTTGTCAGGCGCGCTGCTGATGGCGTGGGCGTGCGGCGTGCTCCTGCTGTCGCTGCGTCTGGTGAACGGCTGGTGGTGGGTGCAGCGCATGAAGAACCATGGCTCCCAGCCCGCCAGGGACGCCTGGCAGCGGGCGGCCGCGCGGCTGTCGCGCAGGCTGCACGTGGGTCGTCCGGTGCGGCTGCTCGAGACCGCGCGCGTCGACGTGCCGACCGTCATCGGCTGGCTCAGACCGGTCGTCCTGCTGCCGACGAGCGCGGTGTGCGGTCTCACGCCGCAGCAGCTCGAGGCCATTCTCGCGCACGAGCTGGCACACATCCGCCGGCACGATTACCTGGTCAACCTGCTGCAGACGCTGGTCGAGACGCTGCTCTTCTATCACCCGGCGGTGTGGTGGGTGTCGCACCGGATCCGGGTCGAGCGCGAGCACTGCTGCGACGATCTGGCAGTGAACCTCTGCGGCGATCCCTACGCCTACGCGCAGGCGCTTGCGGATCTGGAGGGGCTGCGGGAATCGTCCGGCCGCTTCGCCGTGGCGGTGACGGGCGGCTCGCTCCTCCAGCGGGTCCGGCGCCTCCTCGGTGCGCCGTCGCACGCAGGGCGATGCCCCGGCTGGCTCGCCGGTACGGCCGCCGCGCTCCTGCTGGCCGGCATGGCCGCGGGCGCCGTCGGCCAGACCGACGAACGCCAGCCGCCGCCGGTGCCGCCGTCTGCACAGCCGCATGCTCCCACCTCGCCGTCGGCACCCGCGCCGCCGCCGCTCGTGCCACTCGAGACGATCGATGTCGCCCCCGTTGTTGCGGCGCTCGAGCCGTTGCTCGCGGGAATCGAACCGGCCCTGCTGGGTCTCGAGCCCGCCATCGCGAGCCTGCGACCGGCGCTCGAGGCGCTCGAACCCGCGCTTGCCGCGTTCCATTCGGCCCTGGCGCCGCTCGAGCCGGTGCTGGCGGGCCTGCAGCCAGCGCTCGAGGCTCTCGATACGGCTCGCATGGAGGCACTCGCTCGAGAGGCGCAAGCCCGCGCGCACGAGCTGGCCATGCAGATGGCAGGCGTACACGCCGCCACGGGGGACCACCATCTCGCCATGGAGCAGGCCGCCGCGGCTGTTGCGGCAATGCCGCTGGAACACCAAATCGCCAGCGCCCTCGAGGAGGCGGGCCGGGCCCTCGAGACGATGGATGCGAGCGGCGCCCTCTCCGCATCCGCTGCCCTCGCGGAGCTGGCCGGGAGCCTCCCGCCGCAGGGAGAAGCTACGGGCAACTTCACCTGGTCCGATGGCAAGGCGCGGATCGAGGTTTCGTACAACGGGACGGTCGAGTTCACGGACGATGACGCCGACGTGAAGAGTTTGTCGCCGGGAGGGTGGCTGCGGATCCGGGAAGGCGGGTGGGTTGCCGGCCGGACCGTCGAGTTCACGGCCGACGCGTCGGGGACGCTTTCGCGCCGCTACTGGACAGGTCGAACCGAACGGCCCTTCGAGCCCGAGGGCCGGCAGTGGCTCGCCGGGAAGCTGCCCCGAATCATCCGCCAGAGCGGCCTCGGCGCACGGGGCCGGGTCGAACGCATCCTGCGCTCGCAAGGTGTACCGGGCGTGCTGGCGGAGGTCTCCCTCATCGAGGGGAGCTGGGGCAAGCGCCTGTATCTGACTGAGCTGCTGCAGGCCGCTCCCGCCGATCCGCAGACGGCCACTCAGGTGCTCGCGCAAGCGGGCCGCGAGATCGATTCCGACTTCGAGCTGGCGTCGTTCCTGATCTCGTCCGCCAATCGTTTGCTGCTCGACGATCAGAGCCGGCGCGCCTACTTCGAGGTGGCCCGGTCGATCGACTCCGATTTCGAGCTGCGGCGCGTCTGCTCATCGGTACTCAAAGGGGGACCCCTCGCGCCGGATCTGCTCGCCACCCTCCTGGACACCAGCACGGCGATCGGCTCGGATTTCGAAGCGGCCTCACTTCTGGTGGACGTCGTGAAGGCGCAGCCGCTCGACGCCCGCACGCGGCCGTCGTTCTTCAAGGCCCTCGCCGGGATTGACAGCGACTTCGAGCACCGCCGGGTGCTGACCGCGCTCGCCCGCAGCACGCCGGACGAGGCGACTACCGCCGCCATGCTCGAGTCTGCCGGGACGATCGGTTCGGACTTCGAACAGGCGAGCCTGCTGCTCGAGATCGCCGGTCAGCAGCCCATCGAGGGCGTCCTCCGCGCGCCGTTCTTCAAGGCCGTCGAGGGGCTCGACTCTTCATTCGAGCGGGGACGCGTGCTGAAAGCCGTCGCCGGCCGCCCTGACTCGTCGTCCGAGACCGTGCTCGCGGTGCTCAGCGCCGCCCGCGGAATCGACAGCTCGTTCGAACGGTCACAAGTCCTGCAGGCCGTCGCGCGCACGCACCAGCTCACCGGGGCTGCGCGGGACGCCTATATCAGCGCCGCGGAGCACCTGGGCGAGTTCGAGCAGAGCCGCGCGCTCGCGGCACTGGTGAAGGGGGAGAAACAGTAGTTACGGGTGCACCTGGGAGAGAACAGGATGCTTCGTATGCCATTCCGTGGCGCGCTCGTATGCGAGCGCGACCCGGAGCAACGTGGCCTCGTCGTAGAGCCGACCCGTGATCATCAGTTCGACGGGCACGTCCCCGGAAAACCCCGCCCTCAACGCGACCGCCGGATGCCCGGTGAGGTTGCTCAGGCTCAGGCTCGCGCTGTTCGTAGGCGAGAGGAACACGTCGACCTTCGACATCAGCGCGTCCATCTCGCGAATCAGGATCGTCCGGGCGCGCTGCGCGCGGATGTACTCGACGGCGGGCACGAACCGGTGGGCCCGGAAGGTGTTCGGCCAGGTGTTCAGCGACGGATCCTGGATGCCCTCGCTGCGCGTGAGGTCGTCGAACGCCGCGGCGGCCTCGGTGGCCAGGATGAAGCCAATCGTGCTGGCGATGTTCGTGGCGGGCAGCTCGATCGGGTGCAGCGTGGCGCCAGCCTTGCGGTAGACGTCCAGCGCCTGGTTCAGGATCTCACGACGCCGCTGCTGCTCCTCGGGTGAGAGCCCGCCGCGCCCGCGGCCCCTTCCTTCCACGCCCCGGCCACCGGCCTCGCCGCGGCCGGCGGCGTCAGCCGCCGGCGGCTCGAATTCCTCCTTGAGGTATCCCAGGCGCAGGCGGCTCAACGGGACGTCCGGGTCCCACGCGAACGGCGCATCGATGACCGTCTCGTCGCGTCCGTCCGGCCCGTAGATCGCGTTGAACACCAGCGCGCAGTCCTCGACGGTCCGGCACATCGGGCCGATCTTGTCCATCGTCCAGCTGAGCGCCATGGCGCCGTAGCGGCTCACGCGCCCGTAGGTGGGCCGCAGCCCGACCACGCCGTTCACCGCTGACGGGGAGATGATGGAGCCGCGCGTCTCCGTGCCGATCGAGAAGCCCACGAGGCCTGCCGCGGTCGCCGAACCGGGACCCGCCGACGAGCCGCTCGATCCCGCCTCCGGGTTCCACGGGCTGCGCGTGCGGCCGCGGAACCACTGATCGCCCTGGGCGAGCGCCCCCATCGAGAGCTTCGCGACCAGCACCGCGCCTGCCGCGCGCAGCCGCTCGACGAGGGTGGCGTCGTAGTCGAAGACCTGCTTCTCGAAGGGTGCGGCGCCCCACGTGGTCGGGATGCCCTTCGTGGCGAAGAGATCCTTGGCGCCCCACGGAATTCCGTGCAGGGGACCGCGATAACGGCCGGCGCGGATCTCGCGATCGGCCTCCGCCGCCTGCTCGAGCGCGAGCTCGCGCGTCAGCGTCACGACACAATGGAGGATCGGATTGAACCGCTCGAGGCGGCCGAGGTACATCCGCGTGAGGTCCGTCGAGGAGACATCCCGCCGCTGGATGAGCGGGGCGAGCGCCGTGATTGGAAGGAACGCCAGCTCTTCGATGGAGGACGGTCGCGGCCCGGGCGCCCGGAGGGCCACCCTGATGCGTGCGCCAGGAGTGGCGCCCGGCTTCGGCTTCCGTCCCGGCAGATATGGCCTGAAGGTGACCGCTGGTTCCGTGTCGAGCGGCACGTCGATCTGGCGCAGCCGCTCGAAATGCTCGAGGTTCTGGTTGACCCCGTTCAGCGCCCGTTCCTCCTCGGCATCCGTGAAGTCGATGCCGAAGATCTTCTCGCCGCAGTCGAGGACGTCCGTTCCGATCCGGGGCGGGGGATCCTGCGCCTTGCTCGTGAGCGCGGGGGCAGCCAGGCCTCCAGCCAGCGCGGCCGGTACGGCTGTAAGGAAGCGCCGGCGGCCGCGACGCACCTACTTCTTCTCCTTGAAGCCAGCCGGGATCTCGAGGTCGGCCTGGGGAACAGTCGTCGCAATCTCGAGCGTCTCGTTCGTGCTCGTGAAGATCGTCGCGCGCGGCTTGTCGTCGCGCTTCGCAATCCGGCGGGCGAGCATGCCGCTGAGACCCCCGCCCCCCTGGTTCTGCTGCTGCGAGAGCTGCTCCTTGCTCTTGACGCCCTCGAACGTGAGCGTCGTCGCAAGGGGAGTTCCTTCGAGCCTGGTGCTCTCCCGGCTGAGCCGATCCATGGCCTGCCTGATCATCGGGTAGAGGGCGTAGACGGCCGCCATCTGCTCGGCCGAGATGCCCGAGGCTTCGGGCGCGATGGCCTTCCAGTACTTCATCTCGAACTCGGCCATCTCCTGCATCCCGGGAATCTGCGGGCCGAGCCAGCTGTCGGACGTGACCACAAGGCCACCGCCCTCCTCGAGCGTCCGCCCCTTCTCCCGCACCGCAATGGTCATGATGACCTGTCGAGCGTCGTAGCCGGCAATGGTCCTCTTCTGGCCGGTCTCTTTCACGTCGAAGTCGATCTCGACCTCACGCCCGGGTTCCTTCTGCCCGGGCTCCTGCGCGTCGGGCTGCCGCTTCGCGTTCTCCTGCGCCTTCTGCTGCGCTTCGCGCATCCGGCGGCGGAGCTCCTCGAAGGTGATCACCTCGAAGGTCTTCCGCTTCATGTCGAGCTCGTACACCTTCTCCTCGCCAAGGTCCACGATCCGGCCGGTCGTGTCGTTCAGCACGGCCTTCCGATTGCCCTTGACCGCGTTGGTGAAGACGACACCTTCGCGGGCGGCCTTCCCGCCGAACATGTTCGCCATCGTGCCGAGCATGCCTTCGAACTTGACCTGGCTCTTCTCGCGCGTCTTCACGTCGGCCGCGGCCGGGGCCGCCGGTGCCACCAGCAGCGGCAGCACGAGCGAGCAGAAGAGCAGGATCTTCCTCGAACCGTTCATGGGACCTCCGCGGGGAACGGCCACCATTGTAGCGCCAGCCACGGAAGAACACGGAAGAACGGCCACGGAAGAACGGCCACGGAAGAACGGCCACGGAAGAACACGGAATAACACTGAAGGATGCGCAACGGCGGTCGGACAACCACGCCAGGGCACGCCACAACGGCACGCACGACGAAGGCACGGGATCGATGCTGGTTCCGTGAGAACGGGTCCAATCGAAAACCAATCCATCCGTGTTTGTCCGTGTTATTCCGTGGCGTAGAGACCATGTTTGTCCGTGTTAGTCCGTGGCGTAGAATTGGCGCGTCGCGCGCGCCGCCATGTCCAGGGTTTCGCGAATCCGCATCGGCATCTCGGCCTGCCTGCTGGGCGAGGAAGTCAGGTTCGACGGCGGGCACAAGCGGGATGCGTTCCTCACGACGGTACTGGGGCCGCACGTCGAATGGGTGCCGGTGTGTCCGGAGGTGGAGATGGGGCTCGGCACGCCGCGCGAGACGCTCCGGCTCGCCCGGAGCGACGGCAGGCTTCGGATGGTCACCACGCGATCGGGGATCGACCACACGGACGCGATGAACCGGTGGGCCAGCCGTCGTGCCCAGGCGCTCGAGCGCGAGGACCTGTGCGGGTACGTGCTCAAGAAGGACTCGCCGAGCTGTGGGATGGAGCGGGTCAAGGTCTATCCCGAGGGCGGCGTCCCCGAACGCAGCGGGCGGGGGCTCTTCGCTGAGGCCCTCATCGCGCGGCTCCCTTCGTTGCCGGTGGAAGAGGAAGGGCGCCTCTCCGATCCGCGCCTGCGCGAGAACTTCATCGAGCGCGTGTTCGCGTGCCGCCGGCTCAAGGATCTCTTCACGGGCCGGTGGTCCTACGGGGCGCTCGTGCGGTTCCACACTGCCCACAAGATGGCGCTGCTCGCGCACTCCACCACGCGGTACAACGAGCTGGGGCGGCTGGTGGCGACGGGGCGTTCACGGTCGAGACAGGCCCTGCGCGACGAGTACGAGCGCGGGTTCATGGGCACGCTGGCGCTGGTCGCGACGCGCAAGCGGCAGGCGAACGTCCTCGCGCACATGGCCGGTCATCTCAAGCGCCGGCTGGACGAGGGCTCCAGGGCTGAGCTGCAGGGCGCCATCGACGACTTCCGGCGGGGGCTCGTGCCGATCCTCGTGCCGCTCACGCTGCTGCGCCATCACGTCAGGGTTCAGGACGTGGCGTATCTGGCGGGCCAGACCTTCCTCGAGCCGCACCCCCGCGAGCTGATGCTGCGGAATCATGTCTGATCAGGAATCGCGAACGCGGATCAGGATCGGGATGAGGGTGCGGGAATCGAAAAGGATGGACGGAGATCGCGAGTGGCGGCGTGAGGTGGGGAGTCCCAGGAGCTGAACTGATGCAGGCGGGACGGAGGGATGCACCACACCAGACGTCGATGGCGCCGGTGACGGAGCGTCTTCGCGAGGTGGGCGTCACACGGATCGGGCGATCTGGCGAGGGGAGGCGGACCGATCTGGCTGCCGTCGAGGAGCCGCTGGAAGTGCGGCTGCACGGCCGCCCGTTTGCGGTCATCATGCGGACGCCTGGTGACGATCGCGCGCTGGCGTCGGGGTTCCTCCTTTCCGAGGGGGTGATCGAGAGCGCCGGCGATCTCGGCGCCGTCGAGCACTGCCGCCACCCGGATCATCCCGAGCAGCACAACGTGGTCGATGTGTTCCTGCTCGGGCGCGCGAGGAAGTCGCTCGACGCACGCCTCGCCGAGCGCCGGCATGTCGTCGCGCATGCGTCCTGCGGCATGTGCGGGCGGGTCTCGATCGAGTCGCTCACGACGCGTGCCGCGGCCCTTCCGGTGACGTGGTCGGTCGCGCGGGACCTCGTGGCGGGACTGCCGGAGCGTCTCCGCGCGCAGCAGGCGATTTTCGCCGAGACCGGCGGGCTCCACGCGGCGGGCCTCTTCGCGACGGATGGTGCGTGCGAGCACGCCGCGGAGGACGTCGGAAGGCACAATGCCGTCGACAAGGTCATCGGCGCGATGCTGTTGAACGATCGACTGCCGCTCGCCGGTCATACCCTGGTCGTGAGCGGCCGCACCTCGTTCGAGATCATCCAGAAGACGTGGATGGGGGGAATCGGGCTCGTCTGTGCTGTTTCGGCGCCGACGAGCCTGGCCGTGGAACTGGCCGACCGCGCCGGCATCACGCTGCTGGGCTTCGTGCGAGACGGCGGATTCAACGTCTACACGCACCCGGAGCGCATTCGCGATTAATCCCCCTTCGCGGTTGAATCAGCAGCCTGCCGGGCAGGGTATCCCGCCTCGCGGCGTTGCTCGTGGCTCACATATGCCCAGTATGCTCGCTCCTCGCGGGCTTGCGATCCGGGCGCCGCGCTCCGGCGATTGTTACTGATTCAACGGAGAGAGGCCACTAACGGTGCTCGCGCGATCGGAATGCGTGCGAAGCGGTCACACCGCAAGTACGGCGAACTGCCGTCCGCCCTCACAGGCCAACCGCCCTCGTCCCCAGCGCCGCACACAGCATGGCATTCGAGACGTGCCCCGCCCAGCAGATGCGGCACTGGCGGCGATTGACGATCAGGCTCCAGCCGAGAAAGGCGCTCATGGCCACGGCCGGCACCGTCATCAGGAACAGGAGCCGGGTCGGCCATCCGAGCAGCAGCCCTGCGGCCAGCAACCCGTACAGGACGATGCCCAGCGACGCGTTCGGCACCCCGAGCAGCGCTGCCCGCGGGCTCCGGAAGAGAACGGCGCAGCCGCCCGCTTCGAGCCGGCAGATCTCCGGTCCGGTCAGCCACCCCGGCAGCACGCGGTAGTAGCCGTAGAGCGCCGCAATCGAGGCGGCGAGCCCGCCGAAGAGCGAAAGCCAGACGATCAGGAGCATGGGCTTTGTTTCCAGGTTCCAGGTTCATGGTTCCAGGTTGGTTCCAGGTCATGGTTCTTGGTTCCAGACGCCGTCAGGCCCGCCGCCGCATCTGGTAGCCCATGGCCGACGGGGTGAAGCCAGCCTGGATCAGGAATGGCGCCAGGGGGTGATCGGCCGACGCGTGGCCATTGATCTCACCAATCAGGAGCGGAAGACCGGCCTCCGGCTCACGCGCAAGCGCGGCCAGACGCTCAGCCAGTGCCCGGGCGACGCCCGAACGGGCGGGCTCGTCCTCCGGCAGGAACACCGTGACCTGACGCGCGCCCCGGCTCAAGTACGCGGACAGCGCGCCGTTGACCAGGATCACGACCGCTCCGACGGTTCGGGTCGGCGCACGTCCGGCCTCCTTCGCAGCCGGGGCGCCCGCTGATGGCCAGGGCAGGATCGTGCCGTATGGATTCGCCGGGTCCGTGGCCGCGAGCACGACCACCTCCGGTTGGGGCGGCGCCTCCCTCAGCGAGCGGAGCAGATCGAGCGCCGCCGGGAGCGCGAACTGGTTCGCGCCGACACCGGCGACGAAGTAGCCCCGCCGAATCCGACCGGCATCCTCGAGCGCCTTCAGCACGTCGTACACGGCGCTGAATCCGCCCGGGAGGCCCTCGGCGGCTGCGACCTCGCGCGTGAGGATGCCGTGGCGTGTCAGCAACTGCTGCGCCGTGGCCGTCGACCATTCCGTGGCCGAGATCCGCGCGGCCGTCCTCTGGCTGACGAGTGCCCAGCGCCCCTCCGCCGACGGGGGCACGAGGCGTCGGCTCCTGAACCCACTTCTCGCCGCCGCCTTCCTGGGCAGCCGCTCGGGCGGCCGCGTGAACGCACGCAGCGCGTGAAACGTGTCGTTCGTCAGCACGCCTTTCCAGACCAGGTCCCAGAGGCTCTCGACCGTTTCACCGGGATAGCCGCCCCCGAGGGCCTGGTGAATGGCCGCGAAGAACGACGCTCCGTGCGCCTCGAGGTGTGCGACGATGGCCGCCTCCCGCTCGTTCAATCCCGCGAGCGATGCTGGCCGGTGCAGCCGGGCAGCGTGGTCGGTGAGATACAGCGCGACCCGGCCGTCGCGTTCTCCGAGCGGCTCGAGCCCGCACCAGGTCACCTCGCCTGCCGCGGTCAGCGCATCGAGATCGGCCGGGTTGTAGCCGAGCACGCGTGCCGACAGCACGGCGGACTCGAAGATCGACGCGGCCAGCGGCGCTCCCTGCAGGTTCTCGATGGCATCGAGCAGCGCGTCGAGGCCGGCACGTGGCCGGACGACTCCCTGCCACGTCGTCGTGAGCCGGCCCAGGACCGGCGGGTCGACGGGTTCCACCTCCCGCCGCAGTTTTGCGAGCGACCGGCGGCGGATGGACTGGAGCACGTCGGGATCGGCCCATTCGAGGCCGCTGCCGTCGGGCACGAACTCCCCTTCGAGGAGCCGGCCGCGGCGCAGCAGCTCGCGGAGGATGCTGGCCGCGACGCCAGGTTGCAGCGCATACCGCCCCGCGAACTCCTGGGTCGTGAACGGCACGTGCGTGCGCGCGAACCGGCGGGCGAGATCCAGCTCGGAGTCCGGAACCGCCGTCAGGAGAGACTCGGGCAACCCCTGCGGCAGAGACACTCCCAGCGCGTCGCGATAACGCGCAGCGTACTCGACCGGGACGATCCGGGCCTCGCCCCCGACCTGTATCTGTATGGCTCGCCGCGAGTGGAGGATCGCCGCGAGCAGCTCCTCCGCAGGTCCTTCCACGAAGGGTTCGATCTCGCCGCGCGTCAGGTCGCCGAAGCGGAGGAGCAGATCGTGCAGCCCGTCAGTGCTCCGAACCAGCGAAGTGCCCGGCTGCTGCAGCTGGCGCTCGACTTCGGCGATGGCATCCGGATCGAGCAGCTCGCGAAGGCGGACCTCGCCCAGCAGCTGCCGCAACTGCGCGTGATCGATCGAGAGGGCCTGCGCCTTGCGCTCGGCCAGCGGCGCATCTCCGTCATAGAGGTAGTTGGCCACGTAGCCGAACAGGAGAGCGGCGGCAAACGGCGAAGGCTTCGGCGAGTCCACCGCTGTCGTCCGGAGGTCGCGACGCTCGATCTGTCGCAGGGTGTCCACGAGCGCCGGCATGTCGAACACATCGCGCAGGCATTCGCGATACGCCTCGAGCACCATGGGGAAGGAGCCGTAGCGTGCGGCAACCCCGAGCAGGTCGGCGGCCCGCTTCCGCTGCTGCCAGAGCGGGGTCCGGCCGCCGGGCCGGCGCCTCGGCAGGAGGAGCGCGCGCGCGGCGGCCTCCCGGAACTTCGCCGCGAAGAGCGCCGTGCCCCCGAGCTGCCGCAGCACCAGCGCTTCGACCTCGTCGGACGATGGCACCATCACGCCGACGTCGGGCGGCTCGTCGGTTTCGGGAAAGCGCACCACGAAGCCGTCGTCCGTCCACATGGTTTCGACGTCGAGCCCCTTTTCGGCGCGCGCGCGCTCGACCACGGCCATGGCCCAGGGCGCGTGGACGCGGCCGCCGAACGGGGAGAGCACGCAGACGCGCCAGTCGCCCAGCTCGTCGCGGCAGCGCTCGATCAAAATGGTGCGATCGTCGGGAACGGCGCCTGCAGCAGCCGCCTGCTCGGCGAGGTACCGCACGAGGTTTCCCGCGGCCTGATGATCGAGATCGTGGTGGCGAATCAGCCGGTCGATGGCAGCGGCGGGGGTGAGCTGCCGGAGCGTGCGCACCAGCTCACCGATCTGGCGGCCCAGTTCGAAGGGGCGGCCGATCGCGTCCGCCTTCCAGAACGGCATCTTCCCCGGCTCGCCCGGCGCCGGCGACACCAGGACACGGTCGTGGGTGATCTCCTCGATCCGCCAGCTCGACGCCCCGAGCAGGAAGATCTCGCCCACGCGGCTCTCGAAAACCATCTCCTCGTCCAGCTCGCCGACACGTGCGCCCGGGCCACGCTCGCCGATCAGGAACACGCCGTACAAGCCGCGGTCCGGAATCGTGCCACCGTTGATGACGGCAACCCGTCGCGCGCCTTCCCTGTCGGTCAGCCGCCCGTTCAGCCGGTCCCAGGTCAGGCGGGGACGCAGCTCGGCGAAGTCGTCGGACGGGTAGCGGCCGGAGAGCATGTCGAGCACGCCCTCGAACACGGCGCGGCTCAAGCCGGCGAACGGCGCGGCCCGGCGGACGGCCTCGAACAGCGCGTCCACGTCCCACGCGTCCATCGCCACCATCGCGACGATCTGCTGCGCGAGCACGTCGAGTGGATTCCTCGGGTAACGAATCGATTCCACCCGGCCGTCGTGCATCGACCGGGTGACGGCCGCGCACGCCACCAGATCGCCCCGGAACTTCGGGACGATGACGCCCCGGCTCGCCTGATCGATCGTGTGTCCCGCCCGCCCGATGCGCTGCAGGCCGCTCGCCACCGAAGGGGGCGCTTCGATCTGCACGACCAGCTCGATGGCGCCCATGTCGATACCCAGCTCCAGCGACGAGGTGGCCACGAGCCCGCGAATGAGCCCGGCCTTGAGCCGGTCCTCCACCTCCATCCGCTGCGGGCGGGCGAGGGAGCCGTGGTGCGATCGCACCAGCGTGTCGCCGGCGAGATCGTTCAGCGCAGACGCCAGCCGCTCGGCTATCCGACGGCTGTTCACGAAGATCAGCGTCGAGCGGTGGGCCCGGATCAGCTCGACCAGGCGGGGGTGGATGGCGCTCCAGATGGAGGCGCGAGCAGATCCCTGCCGCGCGGGGCCGCCCGGACTCTGCGCGGCCTGGCCGAGCCGTGCCATGTCCTCGACGGGCACTTCGATCCTCAGCTCGAGCGCCTTCTTCTTCGACGTGTCGACGATGGTGACGGGGCGGGCGCGCGGATCCGCCGTGGCGGACGCTGCGAACTCGTCGTGGATTGCCGCATCGGGCGCGGGAAACGTCGTCGCACGCCGGGCGCCCTTCGGTGCGGGCCGGGAGGGCCGTGCGGATCGCGGGCCGGCCGTCAGTCCGCCCAGGTACCTGGCGACCTCGTCGAGCGGCCGCTGCGTGGCCGAGAGCCCGATGCGCTGGAGTGCCACTGCAGGGTCGTGGCGCAGCGCCTCGAGGCGCTCGAGCGAGAGGGCGAGGTGCGCGCCACGCTTGGTCGGTACGAGCGCGTGGATCTCGTCGAGGATGACCGTGTCGATGGACGCGAGCGCCGTCCGCGCGTTGGACGTGAGCAGCAGATACAGCGACTCGGGGGTCGTGATCAGGATATCCGACGGCTCCCGCTGGAACCGCGCCCGGTCGGCCGGCGGGGTGTCGCCGGTGCGGATGGCAACCTGCGGCTCGACGTGGTCGTCCTGCCGCGCGGCCGCGCGACGGGCAATGCCCGCCAGCGGCGCGCGCAGGTTGCGCTCGATGTCGACAGCGAGAGCCTTCAGGGGCGAGACGTACAGGACCCGGCAGCGCCGGGCGCGGTCGGGCGGCGGCGCGAACATGAGCCGGTTGACGCACCAGAGAAACGCCGTGAGCGTCTTGCCGCTCCCGGTTGGCGCGAGGATGAGCGTGGATTCACCTCGCGCGATGGGCGGCCAGCCCTGGATCTGCGGCGGTGTCGGCGCGTCGAAGGAGGCGTGGAACCACTCCGCCACCGCTGGATGGAACAGCCCGAGGACGTCGCCGCCGCGCATCCGATCATTGTAGGATGCGGCTGCCGCTGCTTGTGGCCGCGACGCGGATCTCTGTAGAATGGGAACTTCGTCCAGGAGCTCAGCCAGGTAACCGCAGCAGCCGACATCGATTATGGGTGATTCCGGAGAAGGACTGGTTGACGCGGATGCGCGCATCCAGGAGCAGATCGAGGAACGCGAAGCCGATCGGCGCCGCCGAACCGCGGGGCAGCCGGCCATCGACCCCGAACGTGTGAGGCAGCTCGAGTCCCTGCGCCTGGCGCGGGCCGAGCTCGAGCGCCAGGCCGGGGCCACGAGCCACCCGGTGCGCAAGCAGCAGATCACGGCGGCGATCGCCGAGATCGACAAGCGGCTGACCGCTTCCTGATCCGCTCGCTCAGTCCAGGCCCATCGTCGCCGACAGCAGGTGGGCGAAGGCCTCCGCCGAGGCGGGACGGCGATCGGGATCGGGATCGAGCGCGGTGCGGATCGCGCGCTCGGCCGCAGGACTGATCCCCGCGCCAGCCATGGGCGGCACGCCGCGCGTCTGCGCGAGCACGACGTCGGCCAGGGACCCGCGGCCGAAGGGCAGATTCCCCGACAGCATCTCGTAGGCAATCACGCCGAGGCTGAAGACGTCCGTCCGCGCGCCGGGCTCCGCCCCGCGGAACTGCTCCGGCGCCATGTAGGCGGGCGTGCCGATGATCACGCCGGCCGCCGTCAGCACCGTCGGCCCATCGGGATGGGGGATCTGCGCGTCGCGCCGGTCGTCGGCAATCACCTTCGCCACCCCGAAGTCGAGCACCTTCACGTCCACGGACCCGCCGGGGAGCAGGATGTTCTCGGGCTTCAAATCGCGGTGCAGCACGCCCTCCCGGTGCGCGGCCTCGATGGCATCGCAGACCGCCACGAGGATGCGCAGCGCGCGCGCCGGCTCGATCCGCCCCTCGCGCTGCAGGACGCAGCGCAGATCCTCGCCCCGCACGAGCTCCATCACGAGGTATGCGCCGCCATCCGGGAAAGTGCCGTAGTCGTACACCGACACGATCGACGGGTGCTGGAGCCGGGCGACGATCTGGGCCTCGCGCCGGAACCGCCGGCGGGCCTCGTGATCGCCCAGGAGCTCCGCGCGGACGACCTTGACCGCGACGAGCCGGTCCAGCCGCATGTCCCGCGCGCGGTAGACCGCGCCCATCCCGCCTCGTCCGAGCAGCTGCTCGAGCCGGTATTTGTTGTCGACGGTCCGGGGCACGCCCGGCACCGGGCGCATCGCCGAGCCGTCCGAGGGACAGACGGACACGCCCGGCTCCTCGCATCGGCCGCAGCGGGGGCACTCGGCCATCGGGCGGACGACGCCTGTCGAGAGGTGCGTTGCGTCGGGATCTCTCTCTGCGCGGCTCCCAAGCCGTCGTCGTAATCGGGCGACGTCGAATCCCAGGGCCATCTGGGCCGCGATGCTCGCGAGCAGCTGCCGATCCTCGGCGGTGTAGGCGTCTTCCGATCGGCGTTCGCCCAGCACGATGACCGCAATCAGCGTGCGATCGTCGCCGGCCACCGGAACCAGCAGTGAGGCGCCCGTGCACTCGAGCCACTCCCGCTCGTCGACCGGCAGCCGCACCGCCGCCGACCGCGGGTCGTGCAGGAAGATCTCGAGCGGCTCGTCGGACCAGCGGAGCATCGACACGATCCCTCCCTCGAGCGGCAGGGATTCGGCGCTGCCGTGCAGGACGGCGACGGGCGTCAGGCGCCCCTCGTCCACCCCGCTTACCAGAATCGCCAGCATCTGCGGGTGGAGCGCCTCGTCCAGCTGGTTGAGGACCATCGACGCCAGGTCCGCGGGATCGGTCTCGAACCGGACACGGCTCACCAGCGACAGCAGGATTTTGCGCGCGTCGTACTCCGCGCGGAAGAAGCGCTGGTCCAGCCACTGGCGCGCGCGCTCACGGTAGCGCCAGGCTCCCGCCATCGCCAGCAGCAGCGCGCCGTAGACAACCGCGCGGCCCGAGGCGATCTCGCCGATGGTCCGGTGCCGATCCTGTACGAGTGCGACCGCCAGGGCGGCAGCTGGCAGCATCGCCACGACGCTCAGCGTGCGGCTGGCCAGCGCATACTGAAGGCTGCGGCGCAGCACGACCCGTGGCCCCAGCACGCGCGCGACGCCCACCGCGTAAACGAGCCCGAACGCCGGCATCAGCACGAGCGCGCCGAGCACGAGCGCTACGGGAGCGGGAAACACCGGTGCGGGGGCGCCGAACAGCCCCGCCACGACCGGCGTGCCATCGCGGACCGCATACGCGAACACGCCGGGGACCGTGGTGTAGACGGCCATCCGAATCCGCCGCCGCTCGTTGGCGTCGTGATTGAACCGGTAGCGGTAGATCCCTTCGAGCACGGCCAGCACGTTGATGCCCAGCGCGATGGCAAACGACGCGAAGTACACCTCCGGGTGAGAGGCATCCCAGACCGCGGCCGACCGGAAGCGGTCCGCCCCTGAGAGATACAGCCCGGTGAACAGTGCGGGCAGGATCATGGCCGCGGCGGCGAGGGGCGGCACCACGTGGATCCAGGGATGCCGTACGAGCAGGGGCGAACGGGCCGGGAAGTAGAAAATGGCGAGCGCGATGACGGGGAACGCGAGGGGACTCGCGATCCAGGCGAAGACCGTGAGCACGCGCCCCAGCGGGATCGAGGCCTCGCCGCCGAGCAGCGGCCCGCCCGCGGCCACCCCGCTCAGGGCGAGCGCGAGGACACAGAGCCCGGCGGTCAAATCGTGGCTGCGGAGCAGCAGCAGGACGAGCGCGGCGCCCGTGAACACCGCCGTCTGCACGAGCACGCCCAGATGCCGCCGCGCCCACCCCGTCGCCGCACTCCCGCGAGCCGTGGGCCTCGGCAGCTCCAGAGTCCGCATAGCGCCTTCGCGCCCCAGCGTGACTGCGACGGTGTCGCTGACGCCAACCCAGTACAGCTCCCGCCAGGCGTCGACGCGATCCCCCGCTCCGGCCGCTTCCGCGAACGTGACCTGACGTGTGCCGTCACGTCTCCGGATGGCGGTGACAGCGTCCCCGTCACGGACCCCGGCCGTGAAGGCCGGACTCGCTTCCGACACCATCACAACGCGCGGCGGACCGGCCAGAGCCGACTCGATCTCCGGCGGTCGGGCGAGCAGCGGCAGCCGCGCTGCCGGATCCCCCTCCAGGAGGATTCCCGCGCCCGCGGGCCACAGGTAGGGACGGACCAGCGCGACCTGGACCGCTGTGTAGAGGAGCGAGAGGAGGACGATGGCGATGACGGCCCAGGCGTGGAGCGGAAGCCGCTCGAGACGCTCACGGCCGGCCACCAGTGCCACGTGGCCATTCTATGCCACCGAAAAACACGGACTGAAAGGACCGCCACGGAAAAACACGGAGGGACACGGACTTGAAAGGGTTGCCACGGAAAAACACGGAAGGACACGTACTGAAGGGCTGTCACGGAAAAACACGGAAGGACACGGACTGAAAGGGATGCCACGGAAAAAACGGAAGGATACGGAAAAACTGGATCAGTTCCGTACTCAGCCCGTCAAGGGTTCCGTGTCCGTGTTCGTCCGTGTTTTTCCGTGGCGGGGTTATTCGTGTCGCTCCGTGGCCTGGCGCAGGGCTCTTCCATCGAGAGCACGGCAGGCCACCGACACCTGGGATCCGGTCGGGACCCGGCCCGTCAACTTTTTCCTGTGTCCGTGTTCCTCCGTGTTTTTCCGTGGCGGGGTTATTCGTGTCGCTCCGTGGCCTGGGGCAGGGCCTCTTCCATCGAGAGCACGGCAGGCCACTGACACCTGGGATCCGGTCGGGACCCGGCCCGTCAACGTTTTCCTGTGTCCGTGTTCGTCCGTGTTTTCCGTGGCGGGATTTTTCGTGTCGCTCCGTGGCGTGGCCTGGCGCAGGGCCTCTTCCATCGAGAGCACGGCAGGCCACCGACACCTGGTATCCGGTCGGGACCGGCCCGTCAACTTTTTCCTGTGTCCGTGTTCGTCCGTGTTTTTCCGTGGCCCGGGTTTCGTGTCGCTCCGTGGCCCGGGGCGGCGCCTACTCCACCGGGGCCGCCGGTCCGGGTGTATCGGTGGCGGCGGCCAGTATGGCGCGGATCTCGTGCGCCTCGAGCGACTCGCGCTCGAGCAACGCTTCCGCCATCGAGATCATGGCGGCGCGGTTCCCCGCGATGAGGTCGCGGGCCCGATCGTAGCCCGCCATCACGAACTTGCGGATCTCCTCGTCCACGCGCCGCGCAGTGGCCTCGCTCACGGTGTGGGCGCGGTCCGGTTCGTAGGCATTGCCGGGCTTCCGGTAGGCGAGGGGGCCCAGCTCCGACATTCCCCATTCGCAGACCATCCGCTGGGCGATATCCGTCGCGCGCTCGATGTCGTTCGATGCGCCGCTCGTCATGTCGTCGATGAAGAGCTCCTCAGCCACGCGGCCGCCCATGAGCACGGCAATCTGCGTCTCCAGATAAGCCCTGGTGTACGTGTGCCGGTCCGCCTCGGGCAGCTGCATCGTCACGCCCATGGCGCGGCCGCGGGGCACGATGGTGACCTTGTGCAGCGGGTCGGCAGCGGGCAGCAGGGCGGCGACGAGGGCGTGGCCGGCCTCGTGATACGCGCAGGTGACGCGGTCGCGATCGCTGAGGGCAATGGACCGGCGCTCGACACCCATGAGCACCTTGTCGCGCGCCTCCTGCAGATCCCGGTCGCCGACGGCCGCCCGGCCGGCGCGCGCCGCGAAAAGGGCCGCCTCGTTCACGAGGTTCGCGAGATCGGCGCCGGAGAAGCCCGGCGTCCCGCGCGCAATGGCCCGCAGATCCACGCCGGGCTCCACGGCTATCTTCCGCGTGTGCACCCGCAGGATGGCTTCCCGCCCCTTCAGATCCGGGTTGCCCACCACGACCTGGCGATCGAAGCGGCCCGGGCGCAGCAGCGCCGGATCGAGGATGTCCTGCCGGTTGGTCGCGGCGATCACGACGACGCTGTGGTGGGCCTCGAAGCCGTCCATCTCCACGAGGAGCTGATTGAGCGTCTGCTCCCGTTCTTCGTGGCTGAGGGAGCTGCCGCCGCGGCTGCGGCCGACGGCGTCGAGCTCGTCGATGAAGACGATGCAGGCGCTGTGCCGGCGGGCTTCACGGAACAGCCGCCGCACGCGGGAGGCGCCGACGCCGGCATACATCTCGACGAAGTCCGATCCGCTGGCGAAGAGGAACGGCACGCCCGCTTCGCCCGCGATCGATCGCGCGAGGAGCGTCTTGCCCGTGCCGGGCGGTCCGACGAGGAGCACGCCGCGGGGGATCCGCCCGCCGACAGCCGAGAACCGGCCGGGCTCGCGAAGGAAATCGACGATCTCCTTCACCTCGTCCTTGGCCTCGTCCACTCCCGCGACATCCTGGAACGTGATGACCTGCTCGCCGGGGTCGGCCGTGCGGGGCCGTCCCGAGATGGAGGGAATGCGACCCGCCGTCGTGCGGTAGACCGTGAAGCCGAGCAGGGCGAGGAACGCCCCGACGGTGGCGAGTGCGCTCCAGCTCAGGCTGCCGGGCTCGGGCGCCGGCGTCACCTCGACCCGGACGTTCCGTGCGACGAGGTCTGCGATGAACGTGGAGTTCGCCGAGAGAAAGTCCGGCGGCACGACCGTCTGCCGGGTCTGGCCATCGGCCAGGAGGAGGTCGATGACGTCGCGGCCGAGCGTCACCTGCGTGACGGTGCCGGTCTGCAGCAGCTGCAGGAACTCCGAGAACGCGAGCGTCTGCGGCGCAACCGGTCGGCGTGCATAGTAGACGCCCCCGGAGACGCCCGAGAGCGCGAGCACGACAGCGAGGATCAGCAGAACGCGTGTTCGACGAGAGCGCGGTAGGGCCACGAGGTCAGTCCATTTCGCGAAGCGTCCACCAGCCTCGGGCACAGGACGGCGCCTGACTCCTCCCCGTGCACGGATCGGCACAGAAGACGGCCATGACCCGCCGCGCGGGCGGCAGATGTAGTGAATCTGGAAAAAGACACTTCGCTGGGGAAGGAAGTGTGTACAGATTCTAACAGCCCCACGCCGCCGCTGTAAACAGGATCTGCGTCCACATGCAGTCACCTCAACCGTTCAGCGACGCATCCAGGTCGCTGAACGTTCTGGCCGCGTGGTCCGTCCACCTCTATACGGCGGCCGGCGCCGCTGCGGCCTTCTTCGGCACGGTCGCCGTCTTCGAGGCCCGGTACCGCGACGCGTTTCTCTGGATGGCCGCTGCAACGTTCCTCGACTCGACCGACGGAATCTTGGCCCGGCTCGCCCGGGTCAAGGAGGTGCTGCCCGGCTTCGACGGGGCCCGGCTCGACGACATCGTCGACTATCTGACGTTCACGTTTCTGCCCGTGGTCCTGCTGTACCACTCCCACGCGCTGCCGGACGGCTGGGGCGCGCCGATCGCGCTGCTCGTCCTGCTGAGCAGCGCCTACGGCTTCGCCTCGGTCGATGCCAAGACGACGGACCATTTCTTCACGGGATTTCCCTCCTACTGGAACATCGTGGCGCTGTACATGCACGCCTTCGGGAGCCCGCCCTGGCTCAACGCCGGGGTCCTGCTCGTGCTGAGCACGCTCGTGTTCGTCCGCATCGGGTTCGTATATCCGTCGCGGACGCCGACGCTCCGGGCGCTCACGGTGGCGCTCGGAGCGCTGTGGGCCATGATGATGATTGCTGTGATCGTGCTGCTGCCCGACGTGCCTCGGCTGCTCCTCACCGCGTCGCTCTTCTTTCCCGCTTACTACACCGTGCTCTCGCTCGTGCTGCACGCGCGCCGCCCGCGGCTGTCGGGAGCCTCGCCGACGTGATCGCCTGGAACCGCTCGGTGCGGGACCGGGTGGCCGCGGTCATCTTCGGGGCCCTGGTCGTGCTGACCGCCGTCAGCCTGACCTGGCTCCTGCGGCAGGGCTATGCCGTGCACCGGCTCACACGGGGCGTCGGCGACACCTGGTTCCTGTCGGCCGATGGCCGCCAGTGGTTCCGCCTCGACGAACACCGGCGCGACGTGCCGCTCAGCGAGATCCCCGAGCACCTGCAGCACGCTTTCATCGCGATCGAGGATCACCGTTTCTACCATCACCCTGGCGTCGATCCCCTCGCGCTCGGCCGTGCCATGGTGCGGAATCTCCGATCTCCCGGTACGGTCGAGGGGGGCAGCACGCTGACGCAGCAGCTCGCGCGCACGCTCTTCCTGTCGAACCGGAAGACGTACGGCCGGAAGATTCGCGAGGCGGTCCTCGCGCTGATGATCGATGCGCAGCTGTCGAAGGACCAGGTGCTGGAGCTCTATCTCAACCGCATCTATCTCAGCGCCGGCGTCTACGGCGTCGAGACCATGTCGAGGCACCTGTTCGGCCGCCCGGCGAACACGCTGAACCTTGCCGAATGTGCGCTCGTGGCGGGGCTCGCACGCGCGCCGGCGGCCCTGTCGCCCTGGTCCAACTTCGACCGCGCCCGCGAGCGCAGCCACGTCGTTCTCACGCGGATGCAGGAGGAAGGGTTCATCACCGAGGCGCAGGCGCGCGAGGCCAGACGCACGAGCATCCGAATCCGGCCGTACCCCGGGGCGGTGGATCCCCGCGGCGGCTACGCCAAGGAGTTCCTGCGCCAGGCGTTCCGGGAACGGTTCGGGGGCGATCACCCGCCGGACTGGAGCGTTCGGACGACGTTCGTGCCGGAGCTGCAGCTGGCGGCCGAGCGTGCGGTGGCGGATGGTTTGAGGCGCCTGCGCGAACCGGAGCTGCAGGCAGCGCTGGTGGCGCTCGATCCCCGCATCGGAGACATCCTGGCGCTCGTGGGCGGGCGGGACTTCAAGGCGTCGCAGTACAACCGGGCCACCCGGAGCCGTCGGCAGCCGGGATCGGCGTTCAAGCCGCTGCTGTACGCGGCCGCGCTCGAGCGCGGATATACGCCGGTATCGCGCCTCGAGCGGCTGTCCGGGATCCCGCCGCAGGGTCCCGAGGAGTGGGCGCCGCGAAACGCCGGCGGCGTCGATCCCGACGCGCTCACGCTCCGGGCGGCGCTTATCGAGTCCGACAACCGGGCCGCCGCCGCGCTGCTGCAGGCCGTGGGCACGCGCGCCGTCCTGCGGCTCGCCTCGAACGTCGGGATCGACGATCTCCCCGACGTGCCCTCGCTGGCGCTGGGCACGGGTCTCGTGAGCCCGCTCGAGCTGACGGCCGCGTTCGCCATCTTTCCGAACGGCGGCCAGAGCGTTCGCCCCAGGGGCATCGTGCGCGTGCTCGATGCCGACGGCGGCGTCGCTTTCGACAGCCCGATCCGAACCGAGCGCGTGCTCTCGCCGCAGTCCGCCTTCCAGATGGTCTCGATGCTCGCCGACGTGGTCGAACGCGGCACCGCATCCGGAGCGCGGCGTCTCGGCGTGAGCTTCCCGGTCGGCGGCAAGACGGGAACGACGGACGATTTCAAGGACGCCTGGTTCGTCGGCTTCTCCTCGTCGGTCGTCGTCGGCGTCTGGGTGGGGTTCGATCAGCCGCGGACGATCGCGAAGGACGGCTATGGCTCACGGCTCGCCCTGCCGATCTGGAGCGACTTCATGCGGCGGACCACCAGGATCCGGCCGCCCGAGGCGTTCGAGCCGGCCGATGGCCTCAAGGACGAGATCCTCTGCCGCGTGTCGTACGAGCGGCCCGTCGAGGGCTGTCCTACTTATATCGAGTACTTCAAGCCGGACGACCGCACTCCCGGCCGGCTCTGCCCCATTCACGAGGGCTCCGTCAAGCAGCGCGTCCGGCGTGCGGTCGAAGGGCTGCTGTCCGGCCTCGGCCGCCGGATTCGGGGCATCTTCCGATAGCGGGTCAGAAGCCCGCCACGTCCGCAGCAAACCGAACGTGGCGCTCGAGCGCGCGGTCGTACGTGCGCCGGTTCGCCTGATCCGGCACGATCGTCCTGTCCACGACGGGCCGCAGGCGGGAGAGGTCGGCCTCGCCCAGACGATCGAGCGCCAGCGCCGCGGCGCCGCCGCTGGTGAGCTCGCGCGGCCGGCACATCTGGATTCGCCGGCCCAGCACGTCGGCGATGATCTGCACCCATGCGGGCGACCGTTCCAATGCTCCCCCCGCGGCGACCACTTCGCGCACCGCAGCGACCTGCTCGAGTTCGCGTACGACGAGCGCGAACCGATAGGCGATGGCCTCCATCGTGGCGCGCAGCAGCTGTGCCGGCGTGGTGGCCAGCGACAGCCCCGCCAGCGCCGCGCGGGCGTAGGGCAGGTAGTCCGGACTCCGGGTTCCGGCGAAGTAGGGAATCATCGTGAGGCCGTGCGAATCGGGGGGCATGCCGGCGGCCGCCCTCTCGATGCCGGCGGGGGCGCGGCAGATCCGAAGTACCCATTCCCGCGCGTTGCCACCGTTGCTCAGCGCCCCTCCAACGACCACGCGGCGCCGATCGAGGCGGTAGCGCCAGAGCCCGAAGCCCGTGACGACGCGCTCGTCCGGCGCGGGTTGCCACAGGACGCGCACCGCGCCGCTCGTGCCAATCATGAGGGCTGCCCGTCCGCGGCGGACGCACCCCGCGCCCAGGTTGTTGAGCGCCCCGTCGCCCACGGCCGGCACCCAGCGGGCCCGTGCCAGTGCCGGCCAGCGGCGCGCCAGCTGCGGCCGGAGTTCGCCCTCTTCGCAATCGGTGTCGACGAGGGGTGCAACCGACGCGGGATCCACGCCACAGATCTCCAGGAGCCGGCGATCCCAGGCGCACGCGTCCTGATCCAGGACCCCGGTCCCCGACGCCTGGGAGATGCTGACGCCGTCCCGGCCGAGCCAGCGCCGCTCGAGCCAGTCGGTGAAGCCGACCCAGCGCGCGACGCGCCGGAGCGTACGCGCGTCCCGCCGCCGGTACCAGAGCCAGCGCGCCGGCCAGTAGCTCGCGTGAAAGCGGCATCCCGTCCGGGCGTGTGCGCGGCGCTCGTCGGCGAGGGTGCGCAGGCGTGCGACTTCTCCGTGAGCGCGCAAGTCGCTCCAGGGGAGCAGCGGCGTCACCGGGATGTTGCCGGCGTCGACCCCCATCAGGCTGTGCCAGAACGCGGCCGTGGCGACGGCCTGGACCGGGCCCGGACGGCTCGCCAGCACCCGGTCGATGGCCTGCATGGTCACGCGCTCGAGCGCCAGCGGATCGATCTCGACGCGTCCGTCCTGGTGCTCGTCCAGCTTGTACCGAAGTTGAGTGGTGGAAAGCGCGTTCGGCCTGCGGTCGTAGATCGACGCCCTCACGGACGAGGTACCGATGTCGAGCGCGAGAACGGTCGGGCCAGCCATGGTGGAGATTGTAGTGACGATCAGGGTCGTTCAGCTTCCAGGCGCTGCCGGCGCTTCGCTAACTCGGCGCTGGCACGATAAATGATGAGGAACTCCCGCGGAGCTCAGCTGAGCTCAGGAGGTGGGACGTGAAGCTCATCGGGATCGCACTGATCGTGCTGGGCGTGATTGCCCTGGCGTACGGCGGCATCAGCTACACGCGGGAAGAGAAGGTGCTCGACATCGGACCGATCGAGGCGACCGCGGAGAAGCGGGAGACGATCCCCCTTCCGCCGGTGCTGGGCGGCCTCGCGCTCGCGGGGGGCGTCGTGCTGCTCATCTACAGCGGGAAGAGGTAGAGGGCCGTTGGGGCCTCCAGGGTTAAGGAAGGGGGGAAAAAGGGGTGAAGGCGCAGAGGCGACGCGAAGGGCGCCGCGCGTCAACCGCGCCGCCCCACTTAAGCAGTTCCGTGTTCTTCCGTGTTTTTCCGTGGCGCGTGTTTTTCCGTGGCGCGTGTTCGTCCGTGGCGCGTGTTCTTCCGTGTGTGTCCGTGGCTAGAAAAAGATCTTCTGGCCGTGCTTGGCCACGAGCGCGTCGATCTCCTGCTTCATGCGATCGCGCCGGCGCAGCAGCGCACGGATTCTGGCCCGGTCGAGCCACTTGCCGACACTCTCCGTCAGACCCGCTTCGTCGAGCGACACCATGCGCTCCCAGAGGCGGCGATCGATGTTCTCGAGAACCTGGGGCAGACGGTTGTCGGTGGCGAACGCGCGTGAGTGATCGATCAGATAGAGGTTCCAACGGCCGTCCACGAGGAGATTGCCCTTGTTGCGGTCGCTGTTGCCGATCAGATCATCGAACATCTTCATCCGCGCGATCTGGAAATTCCAGCTGGCTGGCTTGGGAAGGGGGAGTACCGACTCCCAGCTGCGAACGTCCTGCAGCCACAGGATCGCGGCGCCGCTCTCCCGACTCACGTCCCGTTCCACGGTTGGGGGGACCATGTTCAGACCGAGGAGCTTGTCGAGCTCGTACGCGGCGATCTCCGACTTGTAGCTCTCCCAGTAGCCGCTGTACCGGCCGGGCCGCAGCGGCTTCCACGCAAAGGACTCGCAGAGCCCGCCCGGCTTGAGGAACGCGCGCTTCGGGCGCGTCACGCCAATCTCCAGGTCGACGACCCGTTCG
>DASPFV010000297.1:0-10674 GCA_035620975.1 Vicinamibacterales bacterium | reverse complement strand
TCAGGTAGTGGAGAGGCCCACTGTCGGCTGCGACGATCATCAGCTCGGCAGGATCCCGAGTTCTCGTTGCGCGCGCAGGTCGTCCTCGAGGTCCTCCGCCGAGTACTGAAGCGCCACCTGGTGCTCCTTGAGCAGGGCGTGCACCTGGAAGCGTGTGTCCAGTTCCAGGAACCGGCGGACCTGGGACTCGCTCAGTGCACCGGTGCGATAGCCCTCGACGGCGATTGCCTCGAGTGAGCGGCGGGGTACGTCATCCCAGTGCTCCTCGAGGGCGGCGGAGATGTCGTCGGGCAATTGAATCGTGACCCGCATGATGTTCCATCTTAACCCCGACCGGCGGGGTCGGGAGATCCCCCGGTAGGCGTCTCTCGCTTGCGTCGACGGACATCGCGCGCACACGCACGTCCGAGGAGGACGAGGTGGATGCAAGCCGAAGCCGATCGCTGCGGGACATCTTCCTCTCAGCGTAGCGCAACGTGTGCCTCCCAGGCACACACTGGCATCGGCTCCTGTGTGCCCGCCAGTGTGCCCAAACTCGGTCCAAGGACCATCCTTCGGCAGCCAACGCCAACCAACGAACCAATAAAAAACGGGCCTGAAATCGTGAATCTCAGGCCCGTTCTGGAATCTCGGGCGACCTTAGCAAACCGCCGCCTTCAGCCTCTCGGCCACCTCACCGCAGACTGTAAGTATACGTGAAGACGGTACTTGCGCGATCGCGATTCGAGCTTTCTGAAGGCGACGGGTTTTGCCGAACCCGCTTCAACGAAATGCTCAGGAAATCGCCGTGTTTCCAGCGATCAACCGGGCACAGTTCTGGGCACAGTCGTTGCGGATGGCGGCCCTCCATCGGTGCGCGCGTGCCCGAGGTGCGGTATAACGGCGGGGCATGGCCGACCGGACCAAGGTCACGTCCTTACTGCTGGGGTGGAGCGACGGAGACGACATCGAGCGCAGCCGGTTGATCGATGCCGTGTACGACGAGTTGAGACGCCTGGCCCGCGGACATCTGCGCCGAGAGCGGGAGAATCACTCGCTGGCGCCGACCGCGCTGGTCCATGAGGCGTATTTGAAGCTCATCGATCAGCGCCACACGAAGTGGCAGAATCGCGCCCAGTTCTTTGCCATTGCGGCTCGCATCATGCGGCGGATCCTGGTCGACCATGCCCGCTCGCGCGGGGCTGCCAGACGCGGCGCGCCGGCCACAGTGCTACTGGATGTGGACGTCGCCGCCGCGGGCGTAGACGTGGACGTGCTCGCGCTGGATCTCGCGATGGAAAAGCTGGCTCGCATCGACGAGAGGCAGAACCGGCTCGTGGAGCTCAGGTTCTTCGCCGGGCTGACAGTCGGGGAGACTGCCGCCGCTCTCGATGTGGCGCCCATCACGGTCAAACGCGATTGGGCGCTCGCGCGAGCGTGGTTGTTCCGGGAACTACAGGCAGGCAGGCCATGACGACGAGTGCTCAATAGGGTCGTGTCCGCGCCTTGTTTCACGAAGCGCTGGACCGGCCGCCAGCAGAGCGCGCGGCATTTCTGGCTAGTTCAGCATCGGTCGGAATCGGTGTTCAGCTTCGACCGGAATCGGCGTTCAGGATGGGCCGGAATACGCACGCACGACATTCGTCGCATCGTTAACGGTGAAAAGATACGGTACACGCGAGGCTTCCGCCCATAGCTCAGGACCCGAACGGGGGTGTGGGGGTCGATGCTCTCTGGCGCAACGGGACAGCGTTTCGGATGTTGCTCGAGAGAGAGGACTGCGCGCTCAAGACCGGTGAACCACTTCGCACCCTGTTGAGGCGCCCGCGCAACCACCCACGGGTACAACTCTTCGAGATCAGCCTCAGCGTTCCGCGCAATCTCAACGCGGTATGCCATGCTTCCGACGAAGCCGCGAGAATACCTGACGCGCTGGCTTCGTGTGGCCCGCCTTCACGTCCGCCAATCCCCGCTGGATGCCTTCGATTGCCTCCACGCGGTCGAGTAGAGCCTGGTAGGCTTCGGCGTCCTGCACGACCAATTCCGCCTTGCCATTGATCGTCAGCACAAGAGGGTGTCCGGTTTTTCGCAGGCGGTCCAACAGGTCAACCGTATTGCGCTTGAAGTCGCTGAGCGACCGAATGTCCTTGGCCAGATTCAGCATCGTGCCCTCATCAAATCTGCATCGAATTTGATGATCCCACGACTCCGGAGGCCTGATCAACCGGCGTAGGGACTGTCCCTGAAATTGTCCCTGAGAGCGCCCAGAACCGGCCCTCAGGAGCCCGCCGACGCCTGACGTCGCTGCGCAAGCCTTCAAGAACATGCACCGGTTCTCTGAACCGTTGCCGAACGTCCCAGTCTTCTTGTCAGTCAGGGGGGAAAGCGTCGGAGGGCTGCACCTCGCGAGCGGTGGGCGAGATCAGCTTTCTGGCAAAGGAACGACCTGGACGGCTGCATCTGGGACTGCGCTCAAGAACTTGTCGAGTGGGGATCCACGCACCAGAAGTGCCCATCGCGTGCGCGCAGATCGTCCGAAGATCACGGGCGACGATAGGACGCAGACGGTTAGACCGGCTCAGCGGGACTGCGACGTGCGACGCGCCGCCTGTGAACGTGCCAGGTTTACACGGTGACACGGGTCAAGCGTGCCACGGAGATGTCAGTCGACGCGCAACGCGACGACGGGATCCAC
Source organism: Vicinamibacterales bacterium (assembly GCA_035620975.1). Classification (GTDB taxonomy): domain Bacteria; phylum Acidobacteriota; class Vicinamibacteria; order Vicinamibacterales; family 2-12-FULL-66-21; genus DASPFV01. The sequence goes on along the minus strand of DASPFV010000297.1, from coordinate 8,000 downwards.
GCGCATCGCGCGCCGGGCCGGCAGATAACAGGCAAGTGCTGCGACGATCACGAGGGCCACCGGCACCGCGATGAAGGTGACCGGGTCCCGGCGCGATACCGAGAAGAGCAGTGTCTCCATCACCTGCGACAGTCCCATGGCAGCGCCGACGCCGATCGCGGCGCCGAGGCCGGCGAGCGTCAGGCCGCGACCGAGGATCTGCCGGAACACTTCGCCGCGGGTCGCGCCCAGGGCCAGCCGCACGCCGATCTCACGGGTGCGCTGCGAGACGAGATACGCCATCACGCCGAACAGGCCGATGGCCGCCAGCGTCAGCGCCACGCCCGCAAAGGCGGTCAGCAGGTAGAGGTTGAATCGGCGTGGGCCCATGGACTGCTCGAACAGCGTGTCCATCGACTCCACCGCCGACAGCGGTACGTTCGGATCGATCGACCGGAGCGATGCGCGCACGGTGTCCACGGACGGCGCTCTCGATCGCCACACCAGCATCATCGGGTTCCACGCCGGGTACTGCGTGGCCGCGCCATAGAACACGAACCCCGCCTCGGCCTCGAGCCCGAAGGTCTTCACATCGCCGGCCACGCCAACGATGGTGTGCGGCGTTTCGCCGAAGCTCCCCAGGATCAGCGTGCGGCCGATCGGATCCTGGTTCGGGAAGTACCGCTCCGCCAGGGTCGCGCTGATGATGGCCACGGGCGGAGCGTCGGTCACGTCTCGAGAGGTGAACTCGCGTCCCCGCAGTGGAATGCCCATGGCGGCGAAGTACCCGGGTCCGACGAGCCGCCACGCCGACGAGCCGGCCTCTTCGTTCGATTGTGTCGGCAGCTTGACGTCGCCCCCGGTGAAGTCGCCCGACAGCGGCGGCCCACTGGCGATTGCGGCAGCCTCGATGCCGGGCCGGCCGCGCAGATCGGCGAGAAGGCGCTCGAAAAAGGCGCGCTTGGGCGGCCCGCCGGAGTACGCGGTGTTCGGCAGGCCGATGCGGGCGGTCATCAGGCCCGATGATTGGAAGCCGGGACTCACCTGCTGCAACCGCGCGAAGCTCCGAATCAGCAGCCCGGCGCCGATCAACAGGGCGACCGAGAGCGCCACCTCGGCGATCGTGAGCGCCGCGCGCAGCCGCCGGCTTCCGGTGCCTGAGGTGGAGCCGCGCGAGTCACCACGCAAGGCGTCCTGCGGATCCTGACGGGCCGCCTGGATCGCGGGCGCCAGCCCGAACGCGATCATCGTCGTCAGCGCCACCCCGAGCGCGAAAGCCAGCACCGTGCCGTCGATCGACAGCTCCTCGATGCGCGGTACTGAAGCTGGCCCGAGCGCGACCAGCAGGCGCACCGCAACGATTGAAAGCGCGACGCCGATCCCCGCCGCCAGCACCGCGATCAGGCACGACTCGAACAGCAGCTGACGGGCGATGCGGGTGCGGGTTGCGCCCATGGCCGCGCGAATCGACAGCTCGCGCTGCCGTTCCGTCCCGCGCGCCAGCAGGAGGTTCACCACGTTGCCGCAGGCGATCAGGAGCACGAGGGCAACGGTGCCGAGCAGCACGAGCAGCGAGCGCCGCGTCGAATCGGGCACGAGCCAGTCATAGAAGCTGAGGAGGCGCACGCCCCAGCCCTTGTTCGATTCGGGATACTGCACGCCCATGCGCGCCGCCATCGCCTCGAGCTCGCTGGTGGCCTGCTGCAGCGACACGCCCTCGGCCAGCCGGCCGATCACCGCCAGCCGGCGATCCGCGCGGTTGCGCGCCGGATCCGGGACGAGCGGTACCAGCAGGTCGGTGTTGTCGCCCCAGCGGAACGACGCGGGCAACACGCCGATGATGGTGAAGGGCTGCGCGTTCAGCGTCATCGTCTTGCCGACCGCGGCCGGATCGCCGCCGAACGCGCGCTGCCAGAGGCCATGACCGACGATCGCCACGCGCGTGTTACCGCCGGGGCGATCTTCCTCCTCGAGGAAGTTGCGTCCGAGGATCGGCGCCATCTGGAGCGTGGGCAGGAACGTGGCGGTGACGCGCCTCCCCTGGAGCACCTCCGCGTCTCCGTCCGACGTCCAGGTGAGCCCGATGTTGGCCACGGCGGCCATCGCCTGGAAGCTCTTCGCCTGCGCCCGCCAGTCGAGGAAGTTGGGATTAGAGACCCCGAACGTCGGCCAGCCGCGCTCGACGTTGCTCTCCCAGATCCTCACCAGCTGGCCAGGATTCGAGAACGGCAACGGCCGCAGCATCACCGCATTGACGACGCTGAAGATCGCGGTGTTGGCGCCGACGCCGAGGGCCAGCGTGATCGCCGCCACGAAGGTGAATCCCGGGCTCTTGCGCAGCGATCGCGCGGCGTAACGGACGTCCTGCGGCCATGACATATGCGGTCCTCCGGATGCGGCTTCTTGCGACCTATCGACGCCTAATCACCACGTCGCCGTGATTCGTCCGGATCTTGATCAGGCCGCGCCCCGAGCCGAGGGTGCCCGACGCGGTGACGTACCATCGGGGCGTGCCGTTGCCGTTCCGACCCTCGCGCTCGGAGAGATTCACGGGGAAGTCGGACTCGATGCTCGGGACTTCTCCGAAGACGGGCTTGCCATGGTCGCCGGTGTAGCCGCTCTCGATGTCGAGCCGCGCATCGAGGTTCGCCGGCAGCTCGATCACGGCGCGGCCCAAAGCGGTAGCGACGGAGATGTTTCGGGCGCCAGCACCGATCACGCTGATCTCGACCGAGCCGACGCCGGTGGCGACGGTGAGGTCGTCGGAGGCATTCATGATGCGGACGTTACCTCCGCCTGTGGTGAAGCTCGCCTTGCCGCCGACGGCCCCGATGTCGATTTCGCCACCGTATGTGGTGAAACTTCCGCCGTTCGGAAGGTTGTCGAAACGAATGGCGCCCCCGGTCATTGTCAGCGAGGGCGGGCCGCTGTCGCTGGCAAGCGCCCGTCCATCCTGTGTGATGGCCGGCTGACCGGAGATGCCGGTAACCCGATCGAGCCCACCGACGCCGTATTCCCGTGGCACGGAGCCACCATTTCGGATGACCGGGCCGGTTCCGGAGGTCACCGAGACTCGGCCGGAAGTGTTGTTCACGACGGCTCGGCCGCCGCCAGTTGAAACACTACCGTCGAGCTTCGAATTCGTGACGCTCACTTCGCCACCGCCCGTGGACAGGTCGGCGCGCCCGGAGACGTTGTCGAGCGTGATCTTGCCGCCGGCGATGCTGCCGCTGAAGCGGCCCTCGACGCCGCTGATGCTGATCCCACCCCCGGGGGACGAAATGTCGACGTTGAATCGCGTCGGTACCCGGATTTCGAAGCTGTTCGGGTCGATCCAGTCGCCGCGGTACTCGGGCGTGATGGTGCGGAACTCGACTCCGCCGCGCACGCGCGCAATCAGGACTTCCGTCTGTCGCGCCAGCGTCCCGCTGAGAATGGCGCGCACCCGGACCTGAGACTGATTCCACGAGCGGATCGTGACCCCGCCGACGCTGCGGAGACGGATGGAAATCGTCTCGCCTGGCGACGCGGCGACCGTGCGCTCGACGATCGTGTCGGCTTGCTGGAATGACCCGGTGGACTGGGTGGGCTTGGCTTGCCGAAGTTTCGGCACGACGGGTTTACCCGTCGTCATGACCACCGGAGCGACGACCGCGATCGGCGCGGGCTCCGACAGCGCGATCGGCGGGGCCTTGGGCTCGACGGGAATCAGCCGCATCGACGTGAAGGGCACGGCGACGAGCATTGCCGCCGAGCCCATGGCAGCCTGCAGGCGAAGCGGCACGATGCCGCGCGAGCGTTGGGAGTCCAGCATGGCAGTGAACCTCTTTTCGAGTCGTGTGGCGCCTCGAGCCATACGGACGGCGATCGCCGTCGACAGCGGGGCGCGGCCAAGCTGCGCCAGCGCGAGGAGGTGTGAGGCGTATGTCACCCCGTCGACGCCGGCTGCGAGCACGCGGTCGTCGGCCGCATGCTCCGCCTCGGCGCGCAAACGAGAGGCGGCGAGCCAGGTGATCGGGTTGAACCAGTAAATCGCGCAGGCGACGGTCGCGACGAGCTGGGCGATGTAATCGAGACGAGCGACGTGCGCAGCTTCATGGACGAGCACGATGCGCAGCCGCTCCGAGGTCCAATACTCTGCGTCGACCGGAAGCAGAATCACGGGCCGCAACGCGCCGAGCGTGAACGGACCGTCGACGTCGTGTGAAAGGCGCACGTCGATCGACGCATCGACGTCGAGGCGGAGGTCGACGTCCATGTGGCGCGAGCGGGAGATCAGCCGGGCGATGGCAACGTGCGCGACCAGCGCGCGGCCGATGATGAACGCCACGCCCATCGCCCACAGGGCGATCAGCAGGGAATCCGTGCGAATGCGAGCCGCCGATGACCGCGCAATCGCGCGGGGAGCCTGATTCGCAATCGTCTGCGTGTGGGTCGCCGTTCCGCGGAACGATTCCCTGAAGTCGGCCGGTAAATCGATTACGCCTGGCGATTGCACAAACGAAGACTCGATCTCGATGAGTGGGCCGGCGGCCGACAGCGCACCAACGCCCAGCGCGGTCACGAGTCCGACGAACCAGATCGCATGCCGGGCCGAGGCCGACGCGCGATGGGCGAGCGTCGCCGCGAGTCCCGCGAGACCGAGCGCGATGGTAGAGGCAATGACGGCGCGGATCATCGGCGACCTCCCGACTTCTTGGCCTTCTCGATCAGCTTGCCCAGCCGATCGAGCTCGTCGCGCGTGAGCTGGCGCTCCTTGTGGTCGAGCAAGGCGACCATGGTCGACTCGACGGAGTTGTCGAAAAAGGTCTCGACGAGATGCGCGAGCGCGTCTTCGCGCAGTCGGATCGGATCGGCCGTGGCGACATACACGAAGCGGGGTCCGTCCCATTCGTGCCGGACGTAGCCCTTGTCCTCGAGCAGTCGCAGCATGCCGCGCACTGCCGAGTACGACGGCGGATCGGGAAGCTCGGCGAGCACGTCGGCGACGCTCGACCGCGGGCGTCGCAGGACGATATCCATGATCTGCCGCTCACGGCGGCCCAGGTTGGCGAGCGCTTTCGGCATGCCTTCTGACCCCATGTCCCGCGAATGGGTTGCCACGATGCTAATACACTAGCAGGCTAGCCGCCAAGTGGGGCTTCTGCGCAGCTACACCGCGCTATGCCAATCGACGCTCGAAAAGTCGTTCTCGCCCCTGAAGGCGGAGCGCCCACGGTTAGACCGGGGTCGCGATCAACGGCATGCGGCTCGGCTTCCCGGCGTTGTCGGCCGTGGCGCCCGGCGCGGCTCGCGACCAGCTTCCATGCCGCCCATACACAATCCCCTGAACATCGGGACGTGTCGGCAATCTCGACAGGTGGAGATTTCCACCGTCAACCGTCGAGCATAACGACTCTCAGTCGGTCGTTCAGCCTTTCTGCTCCGCGTCATCGATCCACGCCTGACGCGCCAGTGCCCGATTCCAATCGACCGCCGGCGCCATTTCCTGATCTTCCGCAGCGAGTGCCGCGGCCGCACGAGCCACCACCGGCGCGCCGAGTTCGTAAGGCAGGGCCCGACCGAAGTCGACCTCTGCTCGCCGGCATAACCGCTCTTCCTGCGCTCGATCGCGCGTCCGCGAACCTTAGGAGCTTCGCGACCCGCGCATGCACGCCCCCGTGCACGGTCGACGAGGCCACGGGCGCCGCGGTGATGTCGCGCCTGGCGAGAAAGGTCGCTCGGTAAGGCAGGCTCGCTCGTCGGGAAAATAGGCGATGCGGCAGGGGAAGCGCACCAGGTGGCGTCGAATGCGGGGTGTCCGGCGACTGATCGTGGACCCCGTCAAGGCGGAGCGGGGGCGCCCGTTCGGGGCACGGCTCGGGTACGTCGGTGGGGAGCCCTGCAGTGGCCATCGTCTTGAGGACCGGGTCGAGTGGAATCTGGGTTGATTTTGGGCATCAATGCCGGATTCGCCGAACGAGACGCTTCGCCGGCGCGGTTGCCGGCATCGCCAACGACGGCTCTCATCGGCGTCTGAGGACACGACCCCATGTTTTCAGCGACTTGTTGGTGGTGAAGATCATCGGGCGATGCCGCCGATGGCGCTCGTTGACGACATGGAAGAGCATATTGGCGGCGTCGGTGGCGTTTGTGAGATGGCCGACTTCGTCGACGACCAGCACGGCCGGATGCGTGTACGTCGACAGCACGTGCGCGAGTTCTCGGGCCACGTGTGATCCGCGCGACGCAGCACCTGAATCTCGTGGCGTTTGAGCATGTCGATCATCCTTTCCCTCGTCGAAAGCCGAATTCCCGACGATCTCTGAGCCGGTAGGGCTACCGGCAGGTGGTCAGAATGCGGAAAGGAGCCTGGAGGCGCCGCTCGGAAAGTAGACCAGTACGCCGCTCGGAAAGTGATCCAGTCTGAGGGCGGTCCATTTTACGTTCTCCTCACCCAAAAGAGAGGGATCGGCTTGTGGAAATGTGGGAATCTCGCGTTCTCCAGCGAGATTTCCAAGCTCCTTCTATGAAGCGGCTTGTCAAGTCCCCCCTTCCTCTCGAAGCAGCACTCATCTTTTGTGGACGCACCTCCAGTGAGCGCGCGCAGCCCCCTCAACCAGCTAAGGGGGTGCGCGCGCGAACGGGATCTGTTCCGACCCCTGACAACTCCGCCGCGTCGCCACGTTCTGCTCACCCCGGGATCAGCGAGGTGGCTCAACCTTCTATACGCGCTCGACACAGGGCGACCATCGTCGCCGGCGCACAATACGATCCGATGGGAGGAGGGCGCCCTCTGTGGGACGGCTCTCACGTGCGGCCATGGTCACTTGTCGCGCTCACTCCTCCACACTTGACGACCCGGCTGAAATCAGTGGCCTACGCCGTGGCGCCGACAGGTGTCGCCACGGCAGCCTTCGTGGCATGAGTCGCGCGGATCCGGCTCGGGTCGAAATCGGTCTCGTCGCGCCACATCGCAAACAGCAGTCGCGCCAGTCGCCGCGCCAAGGCGACGACCGCTACGAAGGTCCCCCGGCGTCGAGCAACCGCGCGCGCCCATTCCCGGAGCGCTCTTGTTTGCGGGTTCGTCGATCGCCAGACGCGCCACGCCGCTTGCACCAGTAATCCCTGCACTCTCGGATGCGCCGCCCGCATGACGGCGCCTCGGCGTTGCTGCTCCCCCGAGCTGTATTCCCGGGGGACCAAACCCAAATAGCTCGTCACCTGACCGGGGCCACGAAAGCGCGTCACGTCATCGAGCGCCGCCGCAAAGGCGAGCGCGGTGATGGGACCGATCCCCGGCAGCGTCATCAACCGGCGCGCTGTCGAGTCCGCCTTGGCAAAGTCGGCCAAGTACCGGTCGGCGCCCTCCAGTTGCGTGTTCAGCATCTCCAGCACATCGTGCAGCGGCGCGATTGCGTCCTGAACCGCAGGGGTAAGCGCGGCCTGGTCAAGACGGAGGAGAAAGGTTTCGGCGGCTCCGGTTCGTACATGAACGCCCTCCATCCGGGCGGCGGTCCGCATCAAGGTGATCGATCGTGTCCGGGTTCGCACGATCTGATCGCGGACACCGAGGTGCCACTGCATGACCGTCTGCGCCGCAGATCGGCGATGAGCCGGTCGATAGATCTCGAGCCGGCAGGCCTCCGTCAGGGCCGCGACATCCCGGCGGTCCGTTTTCACGCGCCGGCTCCGCTGCCCGTACATCGGCGCGTAATTTGGATCCGCCACGATCACCTCATGACCGAGCTCCTCGAGATGCTGCGCGACCCATTCACTTTCCGTCGAGGCTTCGACGAGAATGCGCATGCGCGCCCGACCGCCAAACACGGCGCTGAACCGGTCCCGCGTCGTGGCAATGCGGCGATCGACGATCTCCCCGTTCTCCGTCACGATTCGCACTTGACTTTCTTTCTTGTGGAGATCAATGGCACCATACTCCATGGCTGGTCTCCTCTCTTGCGCCTGAGAGCGCGTCTTCGCAATGTGGAGCGAAAGCTACCACCTCACGAAGGAGGCCAGCCGCTTCATCCTATCTGTGG
>DASPFV010000296.1:0-31619 GCA_035620975.1 Vicinamibacterales bacterium | reverse complement strand
CGGTGATCGGCGACATCACGTGCGACTCCGACGGCAAGATCGACCAGAACAGCGTTTCGGCCTGGCACCGCTGCTCGAGCGGCAGGTAGCCGCCGTTGAACAGGTTGAGCGCCATGTCGAGCGCCTGCTGCGCGTCGTGGTAGCTCTCGAGCGCGTTCCGCGGCGTCAGGTTCTGATAGGTCTCGAGCAGGTCGATGAGCGGCTGCTCGGCGTCCTCGGGCTCGATGGTGTCGGGGATCTTCTCCTCACCAAAGGAGGAGACGCCGAGCGCGTTGAAGATCAGCACGCTGTGGTACGCGACCACGGCGCGGCCGCTTTCCGAGATGATGGTCGGGTGCGGAATGCCCGCTTCGTCGCACACCGTCTGGATGTGGTAGACGACGTCGTTGGCGTATTCCTGCAGCGTGTAATTCATGCTCGACTCGAAGTTGGTCTGCGAGCCGTCGTAGTCGACGCCGAGGCCGCCGCCGACGTCGAGGTACTCGAGCCCGGCGCCGGCCTTGACCAGCTCCGTGTAGATGCGGGCCGACTCGGTGAGGGCCCCCTTGACGATCCGGATGTTCGGAATCTGGCTGCCAAGATGGAAGTGCAGGAGCTTGAAGCAGTCCTGCATCCCGAGCAGGCGCAGCTCCTCGAGCCCCCGCAGGACTTCGGCGACCGTGAGCCCGAACTTCGAACGATAGCCGCCGGAGCCCTGCCATCGCCCCCCGCCCCGGGCGGCCAGCTTCACGCGCATACCGATCTGCGGACGGACCCCCACCTTTTCGGCGTACTTGAGGATCAGGCCCAGCTCCGTGTACTTCTCCACCACCGGGATGACCGTGCGGCCGATCTTCTGGGCCAGCATCGCCATCTCGATGAACTCGGCATCCTTGAAGCCATTGCAGATGATGGGCGTGTCGTTGTAGGCCTGGGCCGCGACCGCCAGGAGCTCCGGTTTGGACCCCGCCTCGAGCCCGAATCCGTATTCCCGCCCGAAATCCAGCACTTCCTCGACGACCTGCCGCTGCTGGTTCACCTTGATCGGGTAGACGCAGAGATAGCGGCCCTGGTACTGGTGCTGGGAGATGGCCGACCGGAAGGCGTTGTGGATGTCGCCGACGCGGTGACGCAGGATGTCGCGAAACCGGATGAGCACCGGGAGCTGGATCCCGCGGAGCAGCAGGTGATCGGTCAGCTGCTTGAGGTCGATCGCCTTCGCCGGGTCCTTCGTGGGATGGACCAGCAGGTGTCCCTCAGCGGAGACGGAGAAGTAGCCCTTGCCCCAGCGCGCGACCTCGTAGAGCTCGGCGGCATCCGTGGCGGTAAAGACGTCACCCATCTGCCAGTTACGGTGACTGCGCGTCGTCGGAGTGCTCACGCGCCCCATGATACACACGTTGTTTCGGATCCGATCCGCCGAATTGGAGGTTCGGATCAGAATTTGCTGCACCGTCGGGGAACAGAGCGACGATCGGTTGCCTGATCCGCCCGGCGATCGCGATAACCTGACGCTCGACTTCAGGCGCGGCGAGTAAGTCGCCGCGCTGGATCGCAGCCGCGGCTCGGGCGCTCCCCACGCACCCCGGTCTCGATTCCGATCAGCATCCCGATTCCGGATTCCGACTTCGATCCCGTCCCGCCAGCATCTGTCCTCCGCGATTTTCCATTTCCGTCGGCTGTCCGGAAGAGGAATGGTCGTGTTCGCAGCCGGTCAGTCCGCGGGAGCTGCCGATTCCGCCAGCCGGGGACGAAAGGTCTCCTGACTGTGACGAACGGTCCACGGGTGTTGACGGAAGCCGGATCGCGGAGGGATCGGCGGCCGAACGGGGCCTGTCCCGTCTCGTGCAGGGACGGATAACCTGGCGAACGCGCACGACGAAAGACCGCTTTGATGCGTCTAAGTCAGCGAACACAGCGTTGCCGTCCGTCGTCTGTCGATCGATAGCGGAACGATGAAGCCACCTGCCGACCGCCGTCTGGACTTCCACGGAGCGGGCACGGACCAGCCGGTGACCTGTCCGCCCAGGCGCTATGGCCTCCGCTGGTCCGTCGCCTTCGCCGCGGCCGTGGTCCTGAGCGTGATTTCGTCGACGCTCGCGTGGCAGCTCTCGGCATCGCTCGGTAAGGACGCGGCGCCGTGGGGCACCATCGTCGCCCTCAACGGCGCGTACTGGTTTGCCTGGGCGCTCTTCACGCCGCTCATCGTCTGGCTTTCGCAGCACTTCCGGTTCGAACGCCAGGGCATCGTGCGCGCGGTGGCCGTGCATCTTCCCTCGGTGGCCGTCTTCTCGCTGGGTCACATCGCTGCAATGGGTGGGGTGCAGTGGTGGCTCGCGACCGCCCACGGGCGTCAATTCCAGTACTGGACGGAAGTACAGCGCGCAGCGCTGCAGTACTTCGACTGGGAGATGATGACTTACTGGGCGATTGTCGGGCTGAGCCACGCCGTCCTGTACTACCGCGAGTCGCGCGACCGCGCGGTGTGCGCGGCCAGACTCGAAGCGCAGCTCGTCGAGGCCCGGCTGAAGGCCCTGCAGCAGCAGCTGCATCCGCACTTCCTCTTCAACACGCTCCACGCAATCTCGGCGCTGATGCACAAGGATGTCGAGGCGGCCGACCGGACGCTGATGCGCCTGAGCGACCTTCTCCGGGTCTCACTGGAGCACACCGGCCAGCAGGAGATCACGTTGAAGGCCGAGCTCGACTTCCTCACCAGGTACCTTCAGATCGAGCAGACCCGGTTTGCCGATCGCCTGGTCGTCCGGTTCGACGTGGCGCCGGAGGCGCTCGACGGCCTCGTTCCCAACCTGATCCTCCAGCCGCTCGTCGAGAACGCGATCAAGCACGGCGTCGCCCGCAAGGCAGGACCTGGCCGCGTCGACATCTCCGCCCGCCGGGACGGCGACAAGCTCGTGATGGAGGTCCGCGACGATGGCGTGGGGTTGTCCGAAGACGCCCTGACCGCCCTGCAGAAGGGCATCGGCGTCTCGACGACCCGAGCCCGCCTGCAGCACCTGTTCGGCGCCGACTACCGGTTCGAGTTCCACCGCCAGCCGACCGGGCTGTCGGTGCTGGTCGCCCTGCCATGGCGGCCGGGCGGGGAGCCGACACCGGAGCTCGTTCCCGCGCCGGAGAGCACCGGCCCGCGGCAGGCCGCCGGGAACATGCGCGCCGTCGGGCGCGTCACCACCATGGCCAGGCAGCACTCGTAGCCACCGGGAGCCTCGGGGAGGAGCGGGGGGACACGAGGTTTCAGGCAGGAGAAGCCGATGTCAACGATCGCCCAGGATACGACGTCTCACGGCAAGCCGGAGCAGAAGCGTACGACCGCCAGACAGATTCGGACGATCATCGTCGACGACGAGCCGCTCGCGCGGGAGCGGCTCGCGACGCTGCTCGCGGGCGAGAGCGACATGGAAGTCGTCGCCCAGTGCCGCGACGGCGAGGAGGCCGTCGCCGCCATCCAGGATCACTCTCCCGATCTGGTCTTCCTGGACGTGCAGATGCCGCAGATGAACGGCTTCGACGTCATCGAAGCCGTAGGCACCGAGCGCATGCCGCTCGTCATCTTCGTGACGGCGTTCGATCAGCACGCGCTCAGGGCATTCCAGGTCCGGGCGCTCGACTACATCCTGAAACCGTTCGACCGCGAGCGGTTCACCGAGGCCCTGACCCGCGCGCGCCGCCAGATCGAGCGCGAGGAAACCGGGGATCTCGGCCGGCGCCTGCTCGCGCTGGTCAAGGACCTGCGCCGCGATCAGCCGCGATCGGATCGCCTCGTCGTGAAGTCGGGCGGCAGGCTCTTCTTCCTCCGCATGGACGAGATCGACTGGATCGAGGCCGCCGGGAACTACGTGCGACTGCACGTCGGCAACACCTCGCACCTGCTGCGCGAGACCATGAACGCGATCGAGGGACGGCTCGACCCCGAAAAGTTCTTCCGGATTCACCGCTCCCGGATCGTCAACATGGAGCGCATCCAGGAGATGCAGCCCTGGCTGAACGGCGAGTATGCGGTCGTGCTGCGGACCGGCACGCGGCTGACGCTCAGCAGGGGCTATCGCGAGAAGCTGCAGGAACGGCTCGGCCGGAATCTGTGAAAAGAGGGCTCAGGGCTCTTGGCTTCAGGCTCTCGCCGGCTTCAGGCTCTGGGCGGCCGGTTTCAGGCTCTGGGCTCCCGGCTTCAGGCTCTGGGCTCCCGGCTTCAGGCTCTGGGCGGCCGGCTATGACCGCGGCACCTGGAACATCGCGTCGTCGACCGGCACGTTGAACTCGACGCGCTCCAGCGTGACGCGCTGCCCGGGAGTGCCGTTCACGGACTGAACCATCGTGAACGGCACTTTCAGTCCCTCGACGTCCCGGTGGTCCGAGAAGTCGGTCGCGAACTCCGCCTTCATCCCGCCCTGATCGAGGCTGGTGACGACGCGGACTTCCAGCGCCGTCTCGGCATCGATGTAGTGGTGCTGTACGCGGCCGTTGCGCCGGGTGAGCTTCAAGTGGTGCACGCTGCGGCTGTCGAGCGTCTCGGTGCCGACGAGCTCGACGGTGTGCCCCTTCTGCCGGTAGTCCACGAAGACGTTGTCGAACTCGGCCTCCTGGCTGGCCAGCTCCGCCTGCGGACCCGTGATCCGCTGCGGTTGTCCTCCAAGCCTCGGATCCTCCACCCAGAGTGCGGACCCGTCGAAGCCGTTGATGATCTTCTGGTTCCCGTCGACCACTTCGCGCCGCATCAGGTTCGGACGCTTCGACCAGACCGTCAACCGGACGTCCCTGCCCTTCCCCGAGATCGATGCCGTGATCCGGGCGGTCGTGAGCGCCTTCAGCCGCTCCACCCCACCCTTCGCGGCCAGGTTGCGCGCGACAATCTCATCCGCGGTTTGCCGCGCAGGGGAACCCATGCCCGCCAGCGCCGACAGAGCGACAGGCACGAGGAGAATGGCGACAACGTTGGGAAACATGGGGCTCCTCCGGCGTCCGGATGCCGTCTGACAACAATCTTAGCGCCCCGGTGATGGCTTTTCGTACGCGAGGGCGGAGACGCACAGGAAAGGATGAGCCGGGTGCCGCCACAACGGCGGACCCGGCTCAGCAAGAGTGACGGTTCAGACGCGGCGGCGAGCCACCATCCGGTACAGCGCGAGCAGGAGCACCGCACCGAGGATGGACATGAGCCAGCCCGCGGCTTCATCCGGGCCATAGAACCCCATCGCACGCCCCATGAAACCGCCGAGCAGCGCACCGGCAATGCCCAGCAGGATGGTGACGATGAACCCACCCGGGTCACGACCTGGCATCAGCAGCTTCGCGATGATCCCGACCACGAGCCCGAACAGAATCCACGCCAGAATTCCCATACGCCCTCCAGTGGCGAGGAAGAATGCAAGGCCGCGACCAGAGCCGTGGCTCGCGGTCCTGCGGCGCCGGACTCAGAATACTTCAGTTGGCGCGCGCGTGGAGATCGCGTCGGTGACGGGCGCGCTCCAGGCGACGTGACCGGCGTCGCTCGGCGGCGGGTCGGGCGGCGGACGCGGGCGGTTCCCCGGGCTGCTCGTCCGCCGGTCGCTGGGGCGCCGGTGCGGGAGACGAGTGATCGCCGAGGAGCGCCACCATGGGGCTCGTGCCGGTGAGCAGAATCCCGATGGAGTAGTAGGCGGCGATGAGGACGACCGGCCAGAGGAGCCTGGATCCGGCTGCGGCGCTCGCAAAGCCCAGAACCAGCGCGACCATGAGGTCGGCGATGGTGCCCTGCACGCGGGCACGCTTCGACGCGCCTGCTGAGGCAGCGGGAGGCAGCCGGGACCCATCCTCGCGCGATAGGCCCGCGGACGCCGACCCCTGCGGGTTCACGCTGCGCGGAAGCGCGAACTCGGGCTCAGGAGGCTGATGCTGCTGCTCGAACCGCCTGACCACCTCGTCGGCATCGAGCCCCACGCACTGCGCATACGAACGGACGAAGGCCCGCCGGAAGATCCCCCCGGGCCAGCGCGAGACATCGTCGGCCTCGAGCCCCTCGAGCAGGGCCATCGACACCTTGGTGCTTTCCGAGATGGTTCTGAGTGTCAGGCCCCGGCGCTCGCGTTCCCGCCGCAAATAGGGGCCAAGCGTGTTCTTGTCGTCCATCAGCTCCGGAGATCTGGATCTGCAGGGTGCGAGGCGAGTATGCGCTACTGCCTGGCCCCATGCAAGCTGATCGTTTGCCGATCCGTGCACGCGATCGCGCGGATTTTCCTGGACTTGGGGCACCCAGCTGGTCCCTTTTCGCTTGTCCCGGCCGCCCCGGAGTGGCTACGCTGTCGCTCCTGCAGCCCCGGAGGACCGAATGAGTGCTGACCGCCGTCCCCGCGCCGCCCGGTGGGTTCTGATCCCGCTGCTCTGCGGCGGCCTCGCGTCCGTGTTCACGGCGCCGTTCGTCGCTCAGGAGCCGTTCGTCGCTCAGGAGAAGAGTGAGGAGGCCGAGAAAAAGGATGACAAGAAAGAGAAAGAGCTCCCCCTCGAGCCCGAGCGCACCGTGGATTTCGAGACCTCCGAAGGTTCGTGGATCTCGCTCGACGTCTCCCCCGACGGCCGGACCATCCTCTTCGAGCTGATCGGAGACCTGTACTCACTCCCGATCGAGGGGGGCACCGCCACCCGCGTCCTGGGCGGGATGATGTTCGACAGCCAGCCCCGATTCTCGCCGGACGGCGCAAAGATCGTGTTCCTCTCGGACCGCGGCGGCGACGAGAACATCTGGATTGCCGATCGGGACGGGACGAACCCCCGGTCGATCACGAAGGGCAAGAACACCCGCTACTGGTCTCCCGAGTGGACGCCGGACGGCAAGTACATCATCGTGTCGCGCTCCGGAACGCCGCCGCAGGGCACGCAGCTCTGGCTCTACCACGTCGACGGCGGCAGCGGCGTCAACCTGACCGGGAGCGAGGAACGGCGCCAGCTCAACCCTCTCGGCCCGGCCTTCGGCAAGGACGATCGGTTCGTGTACTACACCGAGCGGACGGCGGCGGGCAGCGTGTACAACCAGATGAACTTCCGCTGGCAGCTGGGCATGTACGACCGCGAGACCGGCGAGCACTTCCGCATGAGCGACGAGCTCGGGAGCGCGATGCGGCCGGTGCTCTCGCCGGATGGCCGCTGGCTCGTCTACGCCACGCGATGGGATGCCCAGACCGGGCTGCGCGTTCGCGACCTGCGGAGCGGTGACGACTCGTGGCTCATCTACCCCGTCACGCGCGACGACCAGGAGTCGCTCAGCACGCGCGACCTCATGCCCGGCTCGTCCTTCACGCCCGACTCCACGGCGCTCATCACGTCCTTCGACGGCCGGATCTGGCGCGTGGCTGTGCCGTCGGGCGAAGCCACAGCCATCCCGTTCACGGCGCGCGTCGAGCAGAAGCTCGGCCCGAAGGTGCAGTTCGAGTATCCGGTGGACGAGGGTCCGGTCCGGGCGCAGCAGATTCGCCATCCGCGCCTGTCGCCCGACGGCAGGCGCCTGGCGTTCACCGCCCTCGATCGGCTCTGGGTGATGGATTACCCGGACGGAAAGCCGCGGCGGGTCAGCGCATTCGAAACGGGCGAGCATCACCCAGTCTGGTCTCCTGATGGCCGTTACGTCGCGTTCGTGACCTGGTCCGATACCGAGGGCGGGCATGTCTATCGCGTCGCCGTCGAGGGAGGCATTCCCCAGCGACTCACGCAGACGTCGTCGTTCTACTCGGATCCCGTGTATTCGCCCGACGGCCAGCGCATCGTCATCGTGCGCGGCCCGCGCGGGGAGCGGCAGGAGGACTTCTCGCCGCAGGGTCGGGGCGGGCAGGCTATGGAACTGGTGTGGGTGCCGGCAGGGGGTGGAGAGACGACGCTCATCTCGCCTTTCAGAGGTCAGGGCCGCCCCCACTTTGCCAGGGACCCCGGGCGCATCTATGCGTGGGAAGGCACGCGCGGCCTCGTCTCGTTCCGCTGGGACGGCACCGACCGCAAGACGCACGTGAAGGTGACCGGCTTCAAGAACCCCAATGCCGAAGAGGCGGGACCGGCGACGGAGGTCGTCATGGGCCCTGACGGCGAGCAGGCCATTGCCGAGGCCAATCGGCACCTCTACCTGCTCACCGTTCCCCAGAAGGGGGGAGAGCCGCCGACCGTCGCGCTGGCGAACCCGGATGGCGCATCCGTCCCCGTGAGGAGGCTGACGACGGTCGGGGGAGAGTTCCTGGCGTGGGCGGAGGAGGGACGGGCGGTCACGTTCGCGCTCGGACGCACGCTGTTCAGGTACGACATGAGCGCCGGCAACGCGGCCGAGGCGGCGGAGAGGCTGAAGAACCAGAAGGAGGGCGCCGTTCAACCCGAGCGGAAGGAGGGGGAGCCGCCGCCGAGAAAGAAGCCGGCCTACGAGGCCGTGGCCACCGAAGTGATCGTCGAGGCGCAGCGCCCGAGGCCCTCGGGCACGGTCCTGCTCCGGGGCGCGCGGATCATCACGATGCAGGCAGAAGCGGGGACGCAGGCCGGCGACTCGCGCGGCAGCAGCACGGCTGGCCCGGGAGCCGCCGAGGCCGTGGGCATGATCGAGAACGGCGACATCCTGATCAGGAACAATCGGATCGAGGCCATCGGCCGGCGAGGCCAGGTGACAGTTCCGAACGGCACGCGGACGATCGACGTCACGGGCAAGACCATCATGCCGGGGCTCGTGGACGTGCACGCGCATATCTGGCCGGCGTGGAACATCCACAAGACGCAGGTCTGGGAGTACCTGGCGAACCTCGCCTACGGCGTGACCACGACGCGCGACCCGCAGACGGCGACCACGGACGTCCTCTCCTACCGCGACATGGTCGAGACTGGGCAGATGATCGGCCCACGCGTGTTCGGAACGGGGCCGGGTGTGTTCCTCCAGGACAACGTCCAGAGCCTGGAGGACGCGCGGGACGTGCTGAAGCGCTACAGCCAGTACTGGGATACGAAGACGATCAAGCAGTACATGGCCGGAAACCGGCAGCAGCGGCAATGGATCATCATGGCGGCGCGCGAGCAGAAGCTGATGCCCACGCTCGAGGGCGGCCTCGATCTGAAGCTCAACCTCACGCAGATCCTCGACGGCTACCCGGGCCTCGAGCACACGCTCCCGATCATGCCGCTCTACAAGGACGTCGTGCAGCTCGTGGCGCAGTCAGGGATCGTGTATACGCCCACGCTCCTCGTGCAGTATGGCGGACCCTGGGCGGAGAACTACTTCTACGAGTCGACCGACGTCCACGGCGACCAGAAGATGCGGCGGTTCACGCCGCACCGGGATCTGGACGAGAGCGTGCTCCGCCGCCCGTGGTTCCACGAGCAGGAGTACTCGTTCCCGCTCGCCGCCCGGGTGCTCGCCGACATCGTCGCTGCAGGCGGCCGGGTCGGCCTCGGCGGCCACGGCCAGCGGCAGGGGATTCAGTGTCACTGGGAGCTGTGGGCGATTGCCTCGGGCGGGATGCCGGCGCACGAGGTGCTGAAGGTCGGGACGATCTACGGCGCCGAGGCCATCGGGATGGGGAAGGATCTCGGATCCCTCGAGAAGGGGAAGCTGGCCGACCTGATCGTGCTCGATCGCAACCCGCTCGAGAACATCCGGAACACGAACTCGGTCCGCTACGTGATGAAGAACGGGGAGCTGTACGAGACCGACACGCTCGACCAGATCTGGCCGCAGCAGAAGAAGCTGCCGCGCCAGTACTGGTGGGATCTCGAGCCGAAGGTACGCACGACGGCGCCGGCGCGGCCGAGCCTGACGACGGCGTCGCCGAACGGCGGGCAGCGGTGAGACCGCTGAAGCGGTGCCGCGAGGTGTACGACAGAGCCTCGAGGTCTCCCCGTCTCCGTGCGCGTGAAGAACTCGTGGAGCCGAGCCCGGTGAAGAGTCGGCCGCAGGCCGCGTCTGGAATGAAGCCCTTCTGCTCGGTGCGCGCGGCCATCGTGATGCTGATCTGGGTTCCGGTCCTCACCCTTTGTGCGGAACGCCCGGCCTCCAGCGCCGAGCGCCTCCCGATCGGCATCTTTCTCCGGTCCACGGGTCACGAGGATCCCGCGAAAGCGCTGGACGCCGTCAAGTCGCTCGGCGTCGAGCTCATTCAGGTCGGCAGACTGCCGGACCGCTTCTACACATCGGACGGCGCACGCGAGTTCGCCGGCATGATGAAGCGCATCGGCATCCGCGCGGCGTCGGTGGTGATCGTGTTCGACGGCGAGAGCTACAAGGATCGCGAGGCCGTCGAAAAGACCGTCGGCTTCCGTCCAATCGCGCTCATCCCGGCGCGCCTGGCCTACGCGCGGCGGGTGGTCGACTTCGCGGCCGGCATCGGCACGTCGGTCGTGACGTTTCACGTCGGCTTCCTGCCGAAGGATTCGAAGGACCCGGACTATCGATCGATGCTCGAGGCGACGGACGATCTCGCGCGGTACGCCGCCGGCAAAGGCATCACGATTTCGCTCGAAACCGGGCAGGAGACGGCTGCGGAACTCGAAGACTTCCTCGACCGGATCACGTCCGCGCGTGTGGGCGTGAATTTCGACACGGCCAACCTCGTCCTCTACGGCATGGATGCGCCGCCAGCCGCGCTGGAGCGCCTGCTGGCGCGGGTCACGTCTCTTCACATCAAGGACGGGCTGCCGCCCGCCGACGACCGCTCGCTCGGACGCGAGACCCGGCTGGGAGAGGGGCGCGCCGATGTGCGGGAGTGCCTCCGCATTCTGCGGGAATCGACGTTCGAAGGACCGCTCATCATCGAGAACTACGTCTGGCGCCAATCGAAGACGGACCCGCTCGAGGAGCTGCGGCGGGCGAAGGAGTTCATCGAAGCCGAGACGCGAAGAACCCGGTGAGAAGATCATCCCGGCCAACGTCGGGTGAAGTTACCGCATGCACGCCGAGGTCCCGCTGTCGTGAAACGGCTCACCGCCGCCGGACACGAAATCCCACGTGTAATTCATGGCGCCCAACGTCAACTTCAGGACCCCGTACGACCGACTGCTGCGCGCCTCGCTGTTCGGTCGAACCTGCCTGAACTGGTAGATACCCGCTCCACCCGTGCCGACGACGAATTGCCTGATGCCCCGCTCTGGATCGGCTTTGCCTTTCGGATCCTGTGGCGCGAACCGTTCGTAATTGTGGTCGTGCCCGTTAATCACCACATCCGCGCGAAACTCGTAGAGCACCCGCCAGGCCTCCAGCATGTGCGCCGATGTTCGTGGGTCGCTACCATGAGGGCCTGAGCTGAATACCGGAATGTGCCAGTAGGCAAGCGTACACGTCGCGGGGTTGTCCTTCAGATCCTGCCGCAGCCACTCGATCTGTGGTGAACGGCGATCGGCGGCAATGAAGCTGTTGAGCGAGACGACGTGCCAGGCACCGAGGTTGTAGCTGTAATAGCCGCGGCGATCTGGGCCCGCGCTGTCGCCGAAATAGTCGTAGTACCCCGTCGCGTTGGCGGTGAGATAATCATGGTTGCCAGGTGCAGGACGTGTCCGCGCCTTGTGACGACCCCAGGTCTTATCGTAGCAGTCCTGAAACTCCTTCGTCGTTCCTGACGGATACGCGTGATCGCCGACTGTGAACACCGTTCCAGGAATCCTGTCGAGCAGTGCTGCGGTTGCCACGGCGCCCAGGCCGCCGCTGATGTCACAGTTGGCGATGTCGCCGGCGCCGACCAGAACGGCCGGCTCCTGATCCTGTGCGCCAGGCACGGCTGCAATTGCCTCAGGCCGCCAAGGCAGGACTGACGCCGCACTGCTCAGGATGCCCATCGCCGCGGCGAAGCCGAAGACGGCGTGGGCGAGAGGCCGCGTCATGCTCAATAAGTCCCTCGCATGGAGAACTGTGAGCGCAAGCTTATCAGGGCTGCCCCCGCCCGTGCCGATCGGAGTCAGGATTTCGTACGGACCAAGCGCGCGCTGGCCATACAATGGCGCGATTTTCTTCACAGCAGCGGCCTCGAGCCCATGACAAGCGAGCGTCAGAACGGCGAGTTCCCCGAACACGCCGAGGAGAATCGCCGGATATGGGACCTCAACGCCCGCTGGTGGGACGACCGGATCGGTGACGGCAACGATTTCCAGGCGCTGCTCATCGAGCCTGCCACCGAACGCCTCCTGGATATCCACGCGGGGGACACGATCCTGGACGCGGCATGCGGCGCAGGGCGATTCACCAGGAGGCTGGCGGAACTGGGGGCACGTGTGGTCGCGTTCGATTACAGTGGCGAGTTCATCGCGCGCGCCCGCGAACGCACGTCCAGCGATGCGGCGATCGAGTACCACGTCCTGGACGCCGCGAACGTGCAGGCCATACTGTCCCTCGGCTTGAAGCGATTCAACAAGGCCCTTTGCACGATGGCAATCATGGATATGCCGGAGATCCGGCCGCTGTTCGGGGCGCTTTCGCGAATGCTCATACCGGGCGGAGTGTTCGTGTTCTCTGTCACTCACCCATGCTTTCACTCCGCGGCGGTCCAGCGCTTCGCTGAGATCTGTGAGGAGGACGCCGGGCGCCACATCATCCGCTCAGGCGTGAAGGTGTCGTCCTATCTCTCTCCGTCTGCGAGGAAGACCGAGGGCATCGTCGGCCAGCCCGAACCCCAGTGGTTCTTCCATCGCCCAATCAGCGCCCTCTTTCGATGCGGGTTCGACGCCGGCTTCGTGGTTGACGGCATTGAAGAGCCGGGCTTTGCGGCGGCAACCCCGAAACCGGGTGTGCGCTGGACGGACATGCCGGACGTACCGCCCATCATGGTTGTGCGGATGAAGGTGGTGGCATGAGAGCAACAAACCGAGGGACCCGACTCCGGCGGCCTCACCGACTGATCGGGGGCGACAACTCGCGGTAACCACAGCAGTGGCGACCGACGTCGGCGCGTACGGCAGATTGGCCGCGCTCCACTCGTCAAGATACGGGTCCGATCCTCGCGGCACACTCGCCAGCAAACCCCTCCCACGGAGGTGTGATCGTGATTCGATTCGTCCTCGCCTGCGTCGCAACGATCTCTGGCGTGGCAGCGGCCGAAACACGTCAACAGCAGGACGCGGCGGCCGTTCGCATCGATGCCATGTTTGTGGAATGGAATCGACTCGACTCGGCGGGCTGCGGAGTCGGCGTGAGCCGCAATGGCGAGTTGGCGTTCGAGCGGGGCTACGGAATGGCGAACGTGGAGTCGAAGGTCGCCATCACGCCGGCCACGGTGTTTCACGTCGCGTCGATTTCGAAGCAGTTCACAGCGATGAGCATCCTGCTCCTCGCACAGCGCGGGCGCCTAGCGCTCGATGACGAGGTGCGCAAGCACATCCCTGATTGGGCGGATCAGGGCAACCACCTCAAGATCCGACATCTGCTCAGCCACACGGGCGGGCTGCGCGATGGCTTCCTGCTGCTCCAGTTGATCCCGCCAGGCGACGAGAAGGCCGATGTGAATCAGGCGATCGTCCGCATCGTTGCCCGTCAGCGAGGACTGAACTTCGCGCCCGGTACGGAGTTCCAATACAGCAACAGCGGGTATGTGCTGCTGGCGAACATCGTCAATCGGGTAAGCGGCCAGTCCTTGCGCGCGTTCGCGGAGGCGAACATCTTCAAGCCGCTCGGTATGGCGCAGACACATGTGCATGACGATCCTGCGATCGGGGTGCCGAATCGCGCCGTCGGATACCGGCACGGCGCAGACGGCCTGAGCCGCATCGCGCACGCAGACCTCGGACGGCTCGTAGGCACCACGGGTGTCTTGACGACGGTGCGCGATATGTTGCGATGGCAGCAGAACTTCGCCGATGTGCGCGTCGGCGAGCCGGCACTCCTCGCCGCAATGCAGATGCCGATGGTGCTCGCCGACGGTACGGCAGCGCCCTATGGGTTCGGCCTTTGGATCGAACCTGACGACGATCTGCGCACGATCGGACATGGAGGCGGCGACCCTGGATACGCGGCGCACGTGCGTCGCTATCCCGATCGTGGACTCTCGGTGGCGGTCCTCTGCAACCTGGAAGATGTCGGTACACGTGTCGGTGAGCTCACACGCCGCGTAGCGCGTGTTTTCCTCGGGGAGAACAGGACGGCGCCTTCCGCCGCTGTGACGAGCGCTGCGCCGGCGCTGGTCACGTTGCCTGCGGAGCAGCTCGCGGGCAAGGCCGGCCTATATCGGGACGTCGCGAGCGGCTCATTTGGACGAATTTTCCTGCGCGACGGGAAGCTGCGGGCTGCCGAAGGCGCCGGCAAAGGCGAAGCCGATAGCGTCGAGCTGAGCGCGGTGGCTGCGAATCGGTTCATCATTCCGGGGACGCCGTTTGTCTTCGACTTCGCTCCAGGCCGGAGTGGAGAGGCCGTCGAGGTCCACATCAGCGGACAAGGTTCCAAACCTGCCGTGCTGCGAAAGGTGCTCGAGTTCTCACCCTCGATTGAGGACCTTCGGGCACTTGCCGGCGACTATCGCAGTTCTGACCTGGACGTCACATATCGAGTGGTCGTGCGTGACTCCAGGCTGGTCGTGCAAATGCCGGGACGGGCAGATGCGGTGCTGGACGCGGTTGTTCCGGACACCTTCACGGGTGGCGTCTTCGACACGTTGACATTCCTGCGCGACGCGAACGGATCGGTCATCGCCGCCGCCCTCCACAGTAGTGGCGTCCGCGGACTGCGGTTCGACCGGGTACCCAGGGTTGTTCGTGATCCGTGAAGGTCGGCCTCCGTCGGACGAACGAGGTAAGTCACGGGTCGATCTGGTGCGCCGGACAGCGAGGGGGGCGGGCGTCGTTGCGCGAGAAGGGCGGGGCTGGCCCGAAGCCCGGACCTGAGCCGTCTCAGAAGAGGGCGGCGGCGACGACAGCACCCTCGTGCCGCAGCAGCCACTGCTTCCGCTCGAGCCCGCCGCCGTAGCCCGTGAGGCTGCCGTTCGTGCCGATGATCCGGTGGCAGGGCACGACGACCGCCACCGGGTTCGCGCCGTTCGCCGCGCCGACGGCGCGGACGGCCTTGGCGGCACCGGCGAGGCGCGCCAGCTCCGCGTAGGAGGCGGTCGAGCCGGCCCTCACCTCACGCAGCCGCTGCCACACGCGTGTCTGGAACGGCGTCCCGTTCAACTCGACGGCCATGTCGTCCAGCACGTCGAGCGCCCCGCCGAAGTACCGACCCAGCGTGCTCACGGCACCCGCCGGATCCGGGGAGTGCACGACGCGCATGGCCGGATACCAGCGCCGAATCCATCGGCGCACGTGGTCGTCTTCAGGACCGAAGTGCAGCAGGCACAGCCGCCCGGCGCGCGCCGCCAGCGTCAGCGGTCCTATCGGCGAGTCGGTGGTCGCCAGCTCTATCATCGCCACGGAAGAACACGGAAGAACACCGAAGTCTGGCTAGCTGCCCTGTCGGAGCCGCTTCTCGAGCTCCGCGGCGGGCAGCCAGCGTCCGTTCAGCATCACTCCCGCGATGCGGAGCGAGTTGGCGACCTCCTGGAGCGGGTTCGCGTCGAGCAGCACCAGGTCGGCGCGCTGTCCGGCGGCCACGGCGCCGACGTCCGGCGTGCCGAAATACGTGCCGATGTTCACGGTCCCGCTGCGCAGCGCCTGATACGGCGTGAGACCGGCCTTGACCATCGATTGCAGCTCGCGATGCGTCGAGAAGCCGGGCACGTTCCACCACTGCGGCGCATCCGATCCGAGCGCGAACGGCACGCCGCCGTCGTGGAGCGCCTTGATGATCCGGCGACGAACTGCCAGGAACTTCTGGCGATCGGCCGCCGGGTACTTCGCCATGTTCTGCTTCTGCGCGATCCACTTCTGCACGACGCCCGCAGGCTCCGCGTACTGCATCTCTGGCCATTTGGCCATTTCCTCTGGCGAATCGGGCCCCACCAGGTTGTCGAACAGCACCTGCGTGGCGACGATCCACGTGCCGGCGGCCTTCGTCGCCTTCACGAGCTCCGGGATCTTCGACTCGTCCAGGCTGTTCACCAGGTTGATCCCGAAGAACTCGGAAGTCATCGGCTTGTCCGACAGCGCCTCGATGTAGCCGTCCACGTGGTCGATGCAGCGATACCGTGCTTCGAGCGCGCGATGCAGCCCGACGTCGAGCGGCACATGTCCGGCGAAGGGAATCTTCAGCTCGTGCGCCTTCGCAGCCAGGGCATCGAACACGTCGCGCTTGACCCCCGGATGGATCTTGAGGAGGTCGTAGCCGGCCTCCTTCTGCATCTCGACGGCCTTCACCGCCGCCGCCACCGTCGGCACGCTGTTCCCGTTGAACGAGGGGCCCGACGTGTAGATCCGTGGGCTGATCAGCTCCCCCTTCTCCACGCGCTCGCGGTACTTCAGGTGCTCCGGGTGGCCCAGCATGCCCCGGATCGTCCCGATTCCGCGCGCGGCATACAGGAGGAGTGTGCGCTCGGCGAGCGCCGCCGGGAACGGGGACGCCGGCGGGGCGCCCGGAATGTGCGCATGCATCTCCGCGATGGCCGGCATCAGGTACTTGCCGCTGCCGTCGACGCGCGTCGCATCCGCCGGCACCTGCGTGGAAGCCGCCGGTCCGACCGCAACGACTCGGCCGTCGCGGACGATGACGGTCTGGCCGGTCAGCACCGTCTCCATCGTCATCGGAATGACGTTCACGCCGACGAACGCCGTCGTCGATGCACCCTGCCCGTACGGATTGGCCCCGGCCGCGATCGCGGCCACTGCGGCGAGGCCGAAGAGTCTCAGTTTGATCATGCGTCTACTCCGCCACGGACGAACACGGAAGGATTGGCCACGGACGAACACGGACGGACACGGATGATACAACGTGCGGGGTTGTTAAGTCCTGATGTCTGGACCCGAGCGCACGGACTGTCGGACGGCTGAGAATTGCCGGCGTGAAGAGACGGCGGGTATTTTCCCGCGCTCACCGGCGACCGGTGAACCGGAGAATCCGCTTCCATTCGCTTCATCCGCGACCGGAGTTCGGGGACTCGGCGTCATCCGCGTCCGTCGGTGACCCGTGTCCCGGGGAATCCGCGTTCACCCGCGTCCATCCGCGTCCCGTGTAACCGGAAATCCGCGTCGCCACCGCTCTGTCCGGGTTCGCCGCGTCCGGGCAAGCTCAGCGGACGACGATTCGGGAGTCGGCGGTGCGGCCGTGGCGATCGCGCGCGGTGATGGTGTGCGTGCCCGGTTCGAGCGGCCACGCAATCGGCGACTCGGAGGACGCTGAGCCGAGCGCGTGGCCGTTCACGAGCCACTCGATGGGGCCGGGACTGGCGGTGGTGACACGCAGGGGAAGCGCCTGGAATTCGCGCCGGAGCGTCGGGTCGATCAGGAACGTCGCGCCGTTGGGTGGACTCGCGATCTGGAGCGCCGGGGTCGTTCGTCGGTCTGAAGGCGGAAGCCAGGGGCCCGCGGCGGTGGCGCCGGCGCTTTTTGCCGAGGAGCCCGAGCCGTATCTGCCGCCCGGACCGCTTCGGACGGAGGCGGACGACACCGGCGTCAAACTGGCGCCCGAACTGTCGGCGGCCAGGGAGACCGAGCCCTCCCGCAGCAGCCGGTGCTGCCGCGCCCACTCCCGGTACTCCGCCGGCCAGATCACCAGCACGCCGTCATCGGACAGATGATGCCAGCTGCAGGGCGGATCGTCGCCACCCGGCAGCCACTCGCGCCTGCGGGAGGGGCACCACTCGTTGGCCTGCATGCCTGACAGCGCGCAGATCTCGTGTGAGCGCAGCCCATCGGGTCTGGCCACGATCGGCCGGTCGTCCGGCGCCTGTTCGCTCGCACGCGTACGTCTGGCCGCCGCGAGCATCACGGCATGGAATATCGGGCCCGCACCCGTCACGCCCGTGGAGCTCCGGAGCGGCCGCCGGTCGAAGTTGCCGACCCAGACGCCGACGGTCAGATCGCGGGTGTATCCCACGGTCCAGTTGTCGTGGTACGCCTGCGAGGTGCCGGTCTTCACGGCGGCTGTGAACGGCAGCTCGAGGCTGCCGCCGCGGCCGAAGACGTACTCGCGCGCCTCGGGGTCCGCGAGGATGTCCGACACCCAGTAGGCCGCGAGGGGCGAGACGAGGCGCCTGACGTCGCGGGGGCCGGCGTGGTCGTTCCCGGCTGCGCGCCGCCAGGTGGGCCGGATCCATTCACCCCCTCGGGCCAGCGCCGCATAGGCGGCGACGAGCTCGTCGAGGCGTACCTCGGCGTTCCCGAGGGTCAGGCCCAGCCCGTAGTGCGCGGCAGTCCGTTCCAGCGTCGTGAGGCCCGCGCGAGCGAGGAACCGCTGCAGCCGCGGCACGCCCAGCTCGGAGGCCAGCGCGACCGCGGGCACATTCTCGGAGCCGGCGAGCGCACGCCGGGCCAGCAGCGGACCGCGGTAGCGGCCGTCGTAGTTCCGCGGGCTGTAGAGCACGCCCGGCTCCGCTGTCGGGAAGTGCGACGCGATGTCGGGCAGCGCCGTGGCCGGCGAGCGCCCCTCCTCGAACGCGAGGGCGTAGGTGAAGGGCTTCAGCGCGGAGCCCGGCTGGCGCGGCACGAGCGGGCCGTTGATGGTGCCGCCGCGGGCGCCCAAGTAGTCGCCCGATCCCTCCCAGGCCAGCCACTCGCCACGGAGGTTGTCGAGCACGACGACCGCCACGTTGGCCGCGCCGTGGCGGTCGAGCACCGGCCGGTGCGAACGGATGATGCCCGCGATATCGTCCTGCAGACGCGCATCAATCGTCGTTTCGATCCGGGCCGGCCGATCCGGACCGGCCGCCGAGAGCACCATCTCGACGAAATGCGGCGCGAGGAACGGCGGCCCTGCGGACGTGAACGTGAGCGTTTCATGCAGGGCCTCGCGGGCATGCTCCGGGGCGAGCGCACCCGCCGCTTCCATGCGCCGCAGCACGACGCGCTGCCGCGAGATCGCCAGGTCCCGGTTGCGGTACGGGTTGAAGCTCGAGGGCCGCTGCGGCAGGCCGGCCAGGAACGCCGCCTGCGCCGGCGTGAGCATCCGGGGCTCGACGCCGAAGTATGCGCGGCTCGCCCGCACCGCCCCGACGATCTGGTTGCCGTAGGCCGCCAGGTTCAGGTACATCGCGAGGATCTCGTGCTTGTCGAAGCGGTGTTCCAGGCGCAGGGCCAGCACCGCCTCGCGCAGCTTGGCGGACCAGCCGCGGGAACGGCGCGGTTCCCTGCGACTGATGAGGAGCTTCGCGACCTGCTGCGTGATAGTCGATCCCCCCTCTACGATGCGGCCCTCGATCACGTTGTGGCGCACGGCGCGCAGCATGGCCAGGGGATCGAGTCCAGGATGGGCCCGGAACCGTCGATCCTCGGCGGCAACCGTCGCCGCGACCAGCATCGCCGGAAGCGCCGCGGCCTCGAGCCTCACGTTGCGCGTGCCGTCGCCGGACAACGCCTCGTAGAGCGGCACGCCGCGCCGATCGATCACCACCGTCGACGTCGCCTCACTGAGATTCAGCAGTATCGGGTCGATCGGGCCCAGCCGGAGCCACGCCGCCGCTACGGCGAGACACACCCCCGCCGCAACCACCCGGCGGATGGTGAACCCCGGAACCTTGAACCGGGGAACGCCGAAACGAGGAACCCATGAACCCATGAACCCTGAACCCCCGAACCTTGAACCTGGAACCCTGAAACGGTGAAACCTCTTATTACGGCCTGACAGTAATCACCGCCGTCGCCGTCCGCCCGAAGACCTCCGGCTCGTACATCTCCTCGGCGCGCGCGGGAGCCGTCCGGAAGGTACCGGCGGTCGTCGCACGGACGACGTAGCTGAATTCGTGGCGGCCCTCGCTCAGCCGCGTCGCGAAGAGCTGCACGCGGTCGTCGTGGCGCTCGACGTGATCGAACCCGCCGCGCTGCCACCATGCGAACCAGCTCTGGTCCACCTCTCCCTGGTCGTCCTGCCTCGCGGCGAGCGACGCCGTGGTGGTAGCGAACCACGACTCAACGGGCTCGAAGCCGGCCGGCAGCGGATCCGTCACCGCGACGAACCGTCGTTCCTTGGTGAGATCGAACGTCAGGGTGATCCGGACGAGATCCCCGGCGTCGTACGTCGTCACGGCCGCCGCGCTGCCCTTCTCGAGGAACGGTGAGTAGGTCCGCTCGATTCGAAAGCCGGCGTCGAGCCCCTCGTGGAACAGGGTGTCGGCCGCGTAGCGCAGCCGGGTCGTGTAGAACAGGGTCCCGGCGCCCTCACGGCTGAACGTGAGCGGCCGCGAGCTTCCAGGCTGCCCCGCCGCGATCAGCTGGGCCATGGGTACGGTCTTCATCGTGGACGCCGTGGATCGACCCCTGAATTCCGTCCGGGCCAGCTCCGAGGCGCCGAGCGTCACGACCGCGCGGAAGTCGGGGGCCTCAGGCTCGAACTTCCGGTAATAGGCGACCAGCGCCTCCATCGCGTGCGCGTTCTCCTGCGTGTTCCCCCAGCGGCCGTCCTTCCGGGCGGCCATCATCCAGCGTACGAGCTGACGGACCGGCGCATCCGGAAGGTCGCCGCGGACGAGCGTGTTCAGGACGATGGCCGTCGACCGGATGTTGGAATTCCAGAACCAGAGCAGGTAGGGATCGCTGAGCTCCTCGACGTGGGCGCTGCCCGCCTCCGGCAGTATCGCGTTCGCGATCCGCCGCTGCAGATCTGCCAGCCGTCCGCTCGACGTGGCGTCCTGCGGCCGGCTGCGAA
This sequence comes from Vicinamibacterales bacterium, assembly GCA_035620975.1. GTDB lineage: Bacteria > Acidobacteriota > Vicinamibacteria > Vicinamibacterales > 2-12-FULL-66-21 > DASPFV01. The sequence continues at coordinate 10,987 of DASPFV010000296.1, read as the reverse complement.
TCGCGTCGTGCAGGTAGGCGAGTGCGAAGACCGGCATTCGATCGCGGTAGCCGTAGAGGCGCGTGATGTTCGAGTCCTGGTTCCGGCCGCCTTCGACCAGCACCTTTACCGCGAACGCCTGCCACGCCGTATAAGCCGGCCACCAGCCTTCGTTGGTCGGAGGCGGTGCGGCCAGCTCCCGTTCGAGATAGCTGTAGGCGCGGTCTCGGACGGCCGGATCGACCTTGTAGCCGAGGTCCACGCCCGTCTTGAACACGTGCAGCACGTAGGACGTGAGGTAGGGCGACACCGAGTAGCACGCGCCCGGCCAGAAGGCGAACCCGCCGCCCGGGCACTGGAAGCGTTCCAGCTCCCTGAGGCTCTGCTGCACGGCCGGCCGGATTTTCACCGTGTCGAGCCCCGGCAGGATGAACGCATCTCCGAGATCGGCAGCCAGGAGCATCGCCAGCGTGCGGGAGCTGCGCTGCTCGGCGCAGCCGTACGGATACTCGACGAGGTAGCGAGCACCCTCGCCCAGCCCTACGAGCGCGGTCGACGCCAGCTCGACGTGGAGCCCTCCGAAACCGGCGACCACGTCGGCGGGAATCGTGAGGGTTTCGGTCGCCGTCGGCGTCGAGCTGCCGGCTTCGCCGTACCCCGCAACTGTTTCCGGCGAGGCGAGCACCTCCACCGGGATGACGTCCTCGAAAGAGTCGCGCTCGGCGCCGATCGACACCATCATCTGCACGCGGGCGCGGCCGATCCGCCGCCCCGCGGCGTCGAAGCGGACCTCGACCGAGCCGTCGGCGCCTACCTCCACCGTCCGGGTCGTCTCCGCCGTGAACGCCAGCACTTCGGGATCCAGACTCTTGATCGATACCGCCGCCTTGCCCGGCACGGCGAGCTGGCTCGTGACGACGGCGCCGAAGCGCGCCGTGTCGCCGACCGCCAGGAACCGCGGGAACGTCGGCTTCAGCGTGAGCGGCTTGTTGATTCGAACCTCGGTGTCGCCCGATCCGAAGCGCGAGCTCCGATCCGCCGCGACGGCCATGATGCGGTAGGTGGTCAGCGACTCGGGCAGCTTCACCTCGACGTCGGCGTGGCCGTCGGCGTTCGTGACGACCGAGCCGACCCAGAAGGCGAGCACACGGAAGTCCTTCCGGAGCGTGCCCGCACCCGCGTCCGCGCCACCGCCGCCGCCCTCCGTCTCCCCCTTGGGCGTGAGCACCCGGCGGCTCACGATCCGCTGCCGTGTGTCGACGGTCATGACCTGCAGGGCCTTCTGCACGTAGACCGACTTCAGCACATCGGGCGTGCGGTACGCGGTGAGCGAGAGCACGCCGTAGTCAACTGCCCACAGAGTGACCTCGCTGCGGGCGCCGCGCCCGCGCGAGTCCTTCACGTCGACACTGAGTCTGGCCGTGTTGGCGGGCCTGTACTCGTCCTTGTTCGCCTTGACCGCCAGCGTCAGGCGTTTCGACGCGTCCTCGACCTGGAGCTCCACGTAGCCCAGACGGAACGACGGCTTGCCGGGATCGCCCGGATCCTCGATGACGTGCGGGCCTCCGCTCGGCCCGGCCTCCGCAGCCACGGGCGCAGTCGTTCGTCCCTTCACCAGCAGCACCGACACGAAGAGGTTCGGAATGTCGGCGTCCGCGATTGGAATCGGGATCGACTCCTGGGTCGAGGTGAGAGTGAACCGCCTGTGGGATCGAATGCCCTCGCGCTCGGTCGTCACGAGGGCGGTGGCCTGCTCCCACGGCGACTGGATCATGACGCGGGCGGTCTCGCCAGGTTTGTACGTCTTGCGCTCCGGCACCAGCTCGATGCGGTTGTGATCGAAGCGCGCCCAGGCCGTGTAGCCGTCCCCGAGGGCGTAGAACGACGTCCGTGTCGTGGCGTGGCGTCCGTCTCCGTCCCGCGCGGTGGCGTCGAGCAGGAAGTAGCCGCCGTTCGGGACGGGAATCGCGACAGAAACGGGATCCGATGCGGTCGTGACGGTCCACGTGCCCGCGGGGATTTCGCGGCGCTCGCTGTCCCACGTGTAGAACCCGTTGCCCTCCGCTCGCCTGGTGCTGATCCACTGGACCTGCGTCAACGTGAGCGTGACGGGTACGCCCCCCATGGCCTGCCCGGACGGGGATACCGTCACGACCTCGGTCTGCAGACCGGTCCGTTGATCGAGGAAGTAAGGGGGACGCTTGACGCCGACGTACCACGGAGCCGGGTGGACGACCACGCTCGCCCGGTTGGCGATGTGCTGCCGCGACACGTCCTCGACGTCTCCTTCCAGAACGTAGGAGTACGGCACGCCGGCGTCCCGCTTCGTGTTCAGCTTCAGCTCGCGCGTACCGGCCTCAGTGAGCTGCCCGGACTGGCGGCCGATCTCTCCGGACTCCGGCCCCCGTTCCGACCACCCGACGAAGAGCCAGCGATCCTCCGGGAAGTTCTCGCGCACGGCAGCCGGTGCCGAGCCCACGGGCTGCTTGCTGAACGACCACGTCAGCGGCCGGGGCCCCATCGGAGCGCCGAACAGGTAACGTGCGCCGACGACCCCGGTCAGCTCGTCTCCGGCCATGAGCGAAGCGCCCGTCAGCGTGACGTCGACCCGGAAATCCGGACGCCGATAGGCGGCCACGAGAAACGAGCCGCTGACCACGCGCAGATACGACACCGCCTGGTCGGTCCCGGGCCCCGGGACTTCGCCCGGGTCGAGGTCCTCGGGTGCACGGGGCTTCGGACGATCGCTCTCCAGCATCACCTGAAGCCAGTAGCTGCCGAGCGCGCCGTCGGCCGGAATCGTGACCGTCCATTCGGCGCTGCTCCACGTGTTTGTCTTCACGGTGCGGCTGTCCACCTCGCGTCCCTGTCCGTCCCGGAGCACGGCGTACAGCGGCGTGCCTTCGGCGAGCATCCGGATGCCGGCAGCCGTGTTGTGGCGCAGGATGGCCTTCAGGTGGACTTCCTCGCCGAGCCGGTACACGCCGCGATCGCTGAAGACCGATCCACGCAGCAGCGGCGCGGCCTCCTGGATGTTGTACGGCATCCCGAAGTCCCAGGGCATCACCCCCTCGTTCCAGTCGCTGCCGGCGTAAGCGACGTCACCGTCCTTCTCGGCGGTGACGAGGAACGCGAAGCGCCACCAGTCCTCGTGATCGCGCAGGGGTGTCTGTGGAGCGATCGCGACGCCGTCCACGTCGGTCACGCCCGACCAGTGAATGCGGTTGTCGAGCCGGACGATGGAGACGCGGGCGCCTGGCACCGGTGCGCCGGTATCGAGGCGCGTGACGAAGATGAGAGTGTTCTGCGGGCTGTCCTTCACCGTGATGCCGAGGTTGGTCACCTGGACGACGGACGCCCGCACGCGCCCGTGGCCGCCGTAACGGGACGCGCGATCGATCGGGTCGCCTTCGCGCACGGCCGCCCAGACGAGGCCGGTCGGCCGGCCGGCCAGCGCCGTCGCGAGATCCAGTCCGTGCGAGTGGATTCGGTCGGGCGCGCCCCCCAGCCGCCTCTCGATCCCCCCGCCTTCCGCCGGCGCAACGTCGAACCGCGGCATCAGCTGCCGGAGCGTGGGCATCAGATCGCGCACGCCGATGGGTGCCGCCCACTGGGTCGCATTCAGGAAGTTGCGGGCGTAGAACGGCAGCTGCGTGCCCCCGCCCGTCTCCCACACGCCGTGCCCATCGCCGAAGCTCGTGAAGGCCCGCTGGTGCCAGTTCTCCACGGTGCCGACCCACGTGTAGCCGAGCCGCTGGCCATCGGCGGCCGCCAGGTTCGCATCCACCGTCACGGCGTACGTCCGCGCCGGCGGCTGCGCGTCGAATCCGGCGTCCTCGAGGGTCAGCCGGCTGCTCTCGTCGAGGGCGTAGCTGCGACGGGGCTTCGCCGCCGCCGCCTTCGACACGTCCCTCGGCGCAGAGAGATCGGTGACGTCGGCGACGCGCACCGCAGCCGCGAGGGCGGACGTCTTCACGTCGTTGCGCATCTGGATCGGGTTCCAGTCGTCCGGGTCGCAGCTAGTGCGGCAGCGGAAGCCGTCGATGAAGAACGCCGGCTCGACCTTCACGGTGTACGACTGGACGGTGCCCGGCACCTCCACGCCAGCGGGCGACGGCAGCTGGTCGCTCAGCGACAGGCGTAACCAGCTCTCCGATGGCACCCGGTCGACGCTCTCCAGCACCACGAGATCGGGAGAGGGCGGAAACATCTTGCGGTCCCAGTCGTTCGTGAGGCCGAATCGAACCGGCGACCGGGCTGAGGCGACCGAGAGGGTCTCGCGCACTCTGGCCTGAAACCGCGCGACCGCGGTCGGGTCAATCGAGCGGAGCCGGGATTCGTCCGCCGCTCCGAACGCGGGCGGCTTCCACTCGTGCGGCTCGAACGCCGCGGTCAGCGAGGCCTCGACGTCGGCCGGACGCACGCGCTGATTGAACCGGAGCAGTACGACAACCGCTGCGTCCGCCCGGCCGCCCCGGCGGTACCACCGCGTCTCGAGGAGACGCGTCGCGGGCGTGCTGAAGCTGAAACGATACGGCTCCGCCATCCGCCGGCCGCTCACCCCGACGGCCGTCGTCTCCACGGTCACCTCGTACTTCGTCGCGAACGGCAGGGGACTGCGCGGGTCGGGCGTGAAGATCAGGATCGTCGTGCCGGACCAGCGGAAAGTGCCACGCATCGCGGGCAGGATCCGGACGTAAGGAGCGCTCACCACGGCCGGAATCCGCCCGAGGGTGACCATCGGCTCCGAGAAGACGATCCGGATCTCGTTGGCCTCGGCGAGACTGGCCACCTCGCCCGCGGGACCGGCAGACACGACGGAGAGCGCGGCAGCCTGGCTGGGCTGCGCCTCGGCCGGCGGAGCGGTCCGCAAGTCCACGGTCGCGAGCACGAGCAGGAGGATGGTGACGGAGGATCGCGAGCAACGAGTACGCGTCATGAGTCCTCTCTCGGACGAGCAGCCAGAACATGCCTTCCAGTTGCCCAGCACGCCCGCGCCGGACCCGCGAAGCCATGAAAGACGCGCGATGGGCGGCGCGAAGACGGAAGCTGGGATCGCGGGGCCCGCGAGCGACGGCGATGCCGGGGCGCCCGGCGCGCGTTCTTCGCGCGCTGGGGTGGGGTGGGGGGCCGGCGGGGCGAAGCCCCCCCGGTTTCACCGCAGGAAGCGCGAACGAGGGAAGCAGCCCGGCGATGCTGATGGCCTGCAGGACATCACGGCGTGGGGAGCCCGGGCGCCGTGGTCGGGCTGAAACGTAGGGGACGCTCAATCGCGCCATGCGACAACCAGGCCGCAGGTTACCTGGTTACGGAGTTAGACACCGGACGTCCGGGTGTCGGCTCAGGGCTTGCGGCTTCTGGCTCCGGGTTCCTGGTGCCGGGTTCCTGGTGCCGGGTTCCTGGGTCGAGGGTCCGACTCGTCACGCCGTCGCACGCCGCCGGTCCTGCAGCGGGAAGAGCGCCGGCATCCGCTGTCGGAGCGCCTCGACGAGGCACGTGCCGGGTGTGACGCCGAGGATCAGCGTGGCCACGCCGTAATACAGCAGCGACAGCACGCCGAAGGAGGCGTAGAAGCCCGTGTGCGAGAAGAGGGCGATGACTGCGGCCAGTCCGCCCGTGCACGCGAGGTCGAAGGCGACCGCCAGGCTGCGCGGGCCGAAGCGGGCGCGGCGGCGACGGGCGTCTTCCGCCAGCTGCTCGGCGGCCGATCGGCGGTCCCCTTGCGGCGGGACGGCCCCGACTTCCGCGTAGCTCAGGCTGTGACCGATCAGGTCCGCCTGCGCTCGCATGAGACGGCTCGCTCTCCTGTCACCGATCGCGAAGAGTCGGCAGAACTCGTCGACGACCTCGTCACCGTCGAGCCCGATGGCCCTGGCGTAGTCGCGGACGAACGCCCGGGCGAAGATGCCCGAGGGCCAACGCGAGAAATCGTTCCGCTCCAGCCCGTCCCACAGATCGGCACTGACCTTCGTAACCGAGGCAATGGTATCCAGGGAAATGCCGCGGCGCTCGCGTTCGCTGCGGAGGCGGGGCCCGAAAAGATCCCGATCGGACGACATGACGGCTGCGGTTGAGTAGCAAGTGCCAGGCCGTCACAGCGGCCGCATTTCCGCCACGTTCCGCGTCCAGGCCGCGCGGCGATGCGTTCACAACCGTAACGACGCGCTCCAAAACGGGACAATCGGCTTTGGGCTTTGGGCTCTGGGCTCGGGGCTCTAGCTGGGCTCTCGGCTCTGGGCTTGGGGCTCTCGCTGGGCTCTCGGCTCTGGGCTTCGGGCTTTAGCTGGGCCCTGGGCTCCGGGCTCGGGCCCGGCCTTCGGGGCCAGGCCCAGAGCCGAGAGCCGAGAGCCCAGTCAGGCCCAGAGCCCAGAGCCGAGAGCCCAGAGCCCAGTCAGGCCCGGAGCCGAGAGCCCGGAGCCGAGCCAAAGCCCCAAGCCCAGAGCCGAGAGCCCATGTACCATCTCCTCGTGGTCGTGCGCTGCCTGGAGATGCACGCGTCGTGGCGCTGTCGCCATTCCGGCGCGTGCTGCACGGCGGGATGGGACATTCCGATCGAGGGTCCGGCCTTCGAGCGCGTGTCGCGCCAGTTCCACGCTCGACCCGCCGGACCGCTGTTCCGGACGGGCGATCCGCTGCCCGAAGGCGCGGCGGCGATGCTCGTGCATCGTGAGGGGCACGGCTGCGTCTTCTTCGAGCCCCAGGCCGGACGGCTGTGCGCGATCCATCGTCGCCTCGGACCCTCCGCGCTCCCGCAGGCGTGCCGGCAGTTTCCCCGACAGGCTTTGCGGGACGCGCGCGGCGTGCTGGTGACGCTCTCCCACTACTGCCCCACCGCCGCGCACCTCCTCGCGGCGCGGCCATCGCTGACGGTGATCGATGCACCGCCGGCGCTGCACCTCGACGGGCAGCTGGACGGCCTCGATGCGCGCACGGCGCTTCCTCCGCTCCTCGAGCCGGGGCTGCTCACGGACGCGGACGGATACGAGGCCTGGGAACGCGGAGGGCTGGCTCTGCTCGCCACAGGTCGCGGAGCCCCGGACGACGGGATCGAGACGCTCGCGGCCGCGACCGCGCAGGTGCAGCGATGGCGGCCTGGCGGGACGGAACTGTCCCGGGCGACTGCCATCGCGTTCGCGGAGGCCGTGACCGTGGCGGCCTGCCCGAGCCTGTCGGCCGACGCCCTCAGGGCAGAGCGCGCGTTCGGGGCCATTCACCCGGCCCTCCGACCACTCATGCCGCCCATCAGCCGAACCGGCTGGGACGAGGCAGCCGGGTTCCTCCGGCAGCACGGGCCGGTCGCGCGCGCGTACGTGGGCGCGCGGCTGTTCGGCAACTGGGTCGCCTACCACGGCCGAAGCCTGAGCACGATCCTCGAGTACCTGCGCACCTGCCTGGCGGTGCTGAGGCTCGAACTCGCGCGGCCGCAGGCCGCGACCGCGCCAGCGCACGGCAGCGATCGCCTGGTCGATGCGCTTCGAGCCGCGGACCTGACCATGGTCCACCTGGTGGACGTTCCGGCGCTCGTCCGCGCCATCGAGACGACATGACCACGAGCGTACTGGAGAGGTTCCTTCGCTACGTCACCTGCGACACGCGATCGGATGAGCGTTCGTCGTCCTCACCTTCGACACCGGGGCAGATCCGGCTGCTGCGCCAGCTCGTCGAGGAACTGCAGCAGATGGGCCTCGCGGATGCCGTGCTCGACGAGCACGGCCATGTCATGGCGACCATCCCGGCGACGTCCGCGAAGCCCGGGCTCCCCGTGATTGGCTTCATTGCCCACGTGGACACCTCGCCGGAGATGCCGGGGCATCCGGTCGTCCCCATCGTCCACCAGGAGTACGACGGAGGCGACATCGTCCTGCCGGACGATCCGGATGCGGTCCTGCGGGCGGCCGACGACCCGGCACTGGCCGCGCACGTCGGGCGCGCCATCGTGACCGCGTCGGGGGCGACGCTCCTGGGCGCCGACGACAAGGCAGGGGTAGCCGCGATCATGACGGCGGCCGAGTACCTCCTCGCGAACCCGGAGATCGCCCACGGCACGGTCCGCATCGCCTTCACGCCGGACGAGGAGATCGGCCGGGGCGCGAACCGCTTCGACGTGGCGAGATTCGGGGCGGTGTGCGCCTACACCATCGATGGAGGCGGGCTCGGCGAACTCGAGTTCGAGAGCTTCTCGGCGGACGCGATGACGGTCACCTTCAAGGGATTCAACACGCATCCGGGCTACGCGAAAGATCGGATGGTGAACGCCATCAAGCTCGCGGCCGACTTCATCACGCGGCTGCCCGCCGACGGGCTGTCGCCGGAGACGACCGACGGCTACGAGGGCTACGTCCACCCGTACGTCGTCGATGCCTCCGTGGAGCGCACGTCGGTGAAGCTGCTGATCCGCGATTTCGCTACCGCGCGGCTGCGGCAGATGGAGTCGTTCGTCGAGCGGCTCGCGCGCGAGGTGATCGCGAACGAGCCGCGCGCCTCGCTCGAGGTCAATATCGAGGAGTCCTACCGGAACATGCGTGAGGTCCTCGACGCCCACCCGCACGTGATCGAGCGTGCTCGCGAGGCGATGCGGCGCGCGGGCGTGACGCCCGTCGAACGGCCGATCCGGGGCGGCACCGATGGGTCGCGCCTGTCGTTCATGGGCCTGCCGGCGCCGAACCTCTTCGCGGGCGAGCACAACTTCCATTCACGGGTCGAGTGGGCCTCCGTCCACGAAATGGAGAAGGCCGTCGAGGTCATCGTGGAGCTGTGCAGGGTGTGGGAGGAGGCGGGGTGACGCGCCGGCTTCCCCCGTCGGACCGTCCGTTCCGAGCTGCGAGCCGCCGCTCCCCATCGCGGCTCGCAACTCGCCAGGGCTGAAGGCGCGCGTATGCCCGCGGACAGCGTGTGCTGTGGACGGGACGCGGATGCCGATAGCCGGCTGTCAGCTACTGAAGCGTGAAGTTCACCGTGACCGTCATGATTACGGGCACGGGCTCACCGTTGAGCAACGTCGGTGCGAACTCCCACTGGGTCACCGCGTCGATGGCGGCCTTGTCGAGCATCGGGACGGACCGGAGGACCCGGGTCCAGATGACCCCGCCGGATTCGTTGATGAGCGCTTCGAGAATCACGACGCCGTGTATGCCGGCGGCCTTGGCGTCGTCCGGATAAACAGGCCGGGCGTCTTTGATCTTCGTGGGTGGCCGGATCGTACCGCCGACGCGCACCGGCTCCCGGCCGCCCGGCGGCGGCGGGGGTGGCGGTGGCGGCGGAGCCGTCGTCCCTCGAGCGCCCGCCGCAGGAGCCGGCGGGGGCGGCGGCGGCGGACGCAGCTCGAACGCGCGGCTTCGGAGGGCGTCCGCTTCGGCGATCAACGCCTGCTTCCGCGGCGCGTCCGTCTCGGTGGCGGCCTGGTGGCGCAACAGGATGTTCTTGTAGACGAGGGCATCGACGAAGTCCGGGTCGGCAGCGAGCGCCCGATCGGCGGCCCGGATTCCAAGGGCGATGTACGCAGCCCTCTCGGCGGGCGTGAGCGTGCCCTTCCTGACCGCCTCTTCATAGAAGGTGGCGACGACCTGGTGACCTCGCGGGTCCGACGGATTTAGAGCCGCCGCATCCTCCAGGGCCGCCGCGGCCCGATCGGCCTGGCCAGCTCGCCCATAGAAGCGGGCAAGGACGTGGTAGCTCTCCGCCTTCTGCGGATGCGCCTGCCTGAGCGCGAGCAGCGTGGCCTCGGCCTCCGCCAATGCTCCTCGGTCTTCCTGCAGCCTGGCCAGCTCGATGAAGGTCGCGACGCTCGCCTCGGAAGCAAGCGCCGTCTGCAGCTCGAGCTCCCGGGACGACGCCGGGCGCGCGGCGCCGGGGCGATGATCGCGGGGCGGCGACTGGACCAGCCCCTGGGAATGGGCGACGAGCGGGAACGCGCCAGCGCCATACCAGCCGGCTCCCGCCAGGGCGGTGAGCATGACGGCACAGGACGCGACGATCCTTCTCGATGACATCACGGCCTCCTTCGAGATGAGCAGCATCCGTTCGAAAAGGTGACGGCGGCGGGCGAACGGCGAGGTGCCCGCGAGCACCGGTTCGTCCGCGAACGCCAGCAGGGCTTCCAGGTAGCTCCGGCGGGCGTTGGTGACCAGCACCGTGAGCTCGTCGACGACCTCCTCGCGGGATGCCTGCACGCGCGAGACGAGCCACCAGATCCCCGGGTGAAACCACAGGACGGCGCGGAGGCATTCCTCGATCAGCACGAAGAGCCAGTCGCGGCGGCGCACGTGCCACAGTTCGTGCGCCAGCACTGCCTGCTGAATGTGCGCAGGGCGGCTGCGCAGCGTCGCCGGCAGGAGGATCACCGGCCGCCGTACGCCGAAGGTGACGGGTTGACTCAGCCCCGCCGCGTAGCGGATCTCTGGCGCGACCCGCACGACTGACTGAAGCTGCCGGGTCCAGGGGGCGGACTCGATTCGCAGCCCGGCACCTCGCAGACGCCGCAGGCGGGCGAGCCCCACGGCAATCCAGGCGAACCGGAGGAGGGCCCCCGCAGCCAGCACGAACACGCCGGCAGCCCACCAGTCGGCCTGCGCGCCCGTGACCGCCTCCCGCAACGGACGCACCAGCCTGGAGGCGTTCGCCACGACGGTCACCGTGAGTCCCGCGTCGGTAGCCGGCACATCCGGCAGGAGCGGCCGCGGGGCGTGCCAGGGCTGCACGAGCGGAAGGAGCAGGCACAGTAGGAGCACGACGCGCCACCAGGCATGCCGGACCGCCGCGGAGTCGATCGGCACGAGACGGGCGAGCGCACCGGCCGCGAGCGCGAGCACGCCGACCTGAGCCCACCACGCCAGCAGGTTGGCAGCGAGCATGCGGCCCATCACTCCTCCATCTCGTCGATGGCGCGCCGTATCCGCGCCCGCTCGTCCTTCGAGAGCTTCGGATCCCTGGCCAGCTGCAGCATCAGGCCTTCCGCGGCGCCGTCGAATACGCGCTCGACGAAATCACGGACCATCGCGCCCACGACCTG
>DASPFV010000295.1:0-29515 GCA_035620975.1 Vicinamibacterales bacterium | reverse complement strand
GGAAACCCCCCGCCTCATGTCGGCATCCAACCGGTGGGCGAGGCGTCTGGCCACGCCAGGATCCGAGTGGAGGGTCGCCCGTGACGTGTCGCGAACTGGCTGATTTCATCCTCGACTACCTCGCCGGCACGCTGCCGGACGAGACCCGGCGGATCTTCGATCACCACCTGACCATCTGTCCGAACTGTGTCCGCTACCTCGCCACGTACCGGTCGACCGTCGAGCTCGGCCGGCGCGCCTTCGAAGACGACGACCGGCGAGCCCGTGAAGCCGGCGTGCCGGAAGAACTGATCGCCGCCATCCTTGCGGCCCGCAGAGGCCCGACGCAGGCGTAACCCCAGCCATATCCGCTGCATCGAAGCTGCTGGGAGGACGGATGATGAATCACGACACTCCGGGCGCGGCGGAGCCTGAGCAGATGAATGACAACGTAAGACGCCGCATCGAGGCCGAGTACCGCGAGATGCCGGGGTTGAAGCTCACCGCCGCGCAGGCGGCGCGCCTCTGGCATCTCGGCGTCACCGAGAGCGCACGCCTGCTCGATTCAATGGTCCGCTTGGGCCTGCTGTACCGCGCCCGGGACGGCGCGTATCTCCTGCTCTGGGATCGCTAGCGCCCGAGGCGCACCACCGACGGCGCCATCGCGCCGTCCTCCGCGAGTGCCGTGTAGATCATCTCGATCCCGCCCTCCCTCACCTCGATTGCCGTCCGGCTCACCGTTCGCGCATCCGCGCGCTCCATCTCGACGCTCAGGTGCAGGCGCGACGGCCAGCGGTGGACGTGGAAAAGATCCTGCGCGCCCACCGCATCGACGGCCGTGCTCATGACGGCGTCGAACAGCGCGCGCCTGGGGCCCTCGACCAGGTGATCCCCGAGGCCAGACGACGTGAACATCAGAGGACGATCGAGCGCATGACGGCGGGACGCTCCTCCCGTCCGGAGCTCGAGGACCGCATCACGGTCCGCGACGACGAGCCTCCAAGGCCGGAACATCCCGTCGTCGATGAGCGGAATGCTTTTCACGACGGCATCTGCCGTGGACAGATCGATGAGAGAGGGGATGATTTCACCGCGGCTCCGCGTGCGAGCAGATTGCACGCCGTCCTCGCTGACGTTCAGCAGCGCGAAAACGAGCCCGAACTCGTTGGCCGCCACCCACGTCCCGCCGGAGTCCGGATCCCGGGGCATGACAGCCCTGACGCCCTGCCGCGCGACGATTGCAGGCGGCAGCGCGATGCCGCGGCGCCGCGACTCGTCCCGGTTGACGACCAGGCGACAGCCGTCAGGCAGCGGGACGATGGAAACGGTGCACATGCTTCTCGCGGCGTGAGCCGAAAGCAGAGAGATCCAGTGTACACGCCGGTGGGCCGCAAGCCTGCCAGACCGACCCGGCACGTCCCATTTCCGAATCTCGCGCGTTCGACAGGCGACGGCGCAGAGAGCACCCGCTCTGGAAGCCTGCGCCCGTTTCTGAACGCGGGTGGCGCGACACCGGACAGGCGCGTCAGGCCGCGGTGGTCGCGGGCGTCGGCGTGCTCGGTGCGTAGCCGAAGCGCGGGGGCACGGCGATGCCGAGCTCCCGCAACAGCAGCGCAATCACCGCCAGGTGGTGGATGGTATGGCTGACGACGAACGCCAGCTCGCGGCCGACGCTGGAGCGCGCCGACATCTGCGGGCCGTTCGTGTCGAGCGCGCCAGCCAGGACGAGCGGTTGGTCGAGGTCCTGCCCGCGGATCCCGTCGAGTGCGCGGCACAGCCGGATCGTCTCGGCGATGGCTGCAGCGCGGCTGCTCTCGACCGTCGTACCACGCCGGCGTGCGTCGTAATCGACCCGGCCGGCCGGCAGACCCGTGAGCAGCGCATCCACGTGATCCAGACAGTGCCGCACGTGGCTGCCGATGCTGCCCGAGACGCCTCGGGCCTGCTCGGCACGGTAGCTCGAGTCTGCCAGGCCCTCGAGCACCCCGGCCAGTTGCCGGAGGAGTCTCACAAGGGGAGCGGCGGCGCTGTACGTATCAACTGCGGGACCCATTGGAACCTCACGACGTCGACACGCTTCTGAGCAGCCTGGCCCCCGCGACCGTCAGCTCGTTCCGGCGGATGAAAAGCACGCCGGCACTGCAGAGGAACACCACGACTGCCAACCCGAACAGCAGTCCGCCATCGTCCTTCACCACGAGCCCGAGGATGGCATGGCTGAGCAGCGCCCCGCTGATGACGCCGAGCGCCAGCAGCGCGCCGAGTGTGATCGTCGGCGGGTAGAGGATCAGCCCGACGGCCACCAGCTCGAGGATCCCGGACGCAATGCGTCCCCATGGTTCGACGCCGAGCGTCGTGAAGATGTAGACCGACTCCTCGGCGCCGGTGAACTTGAAGAACAGGGTCTGGAACAGGATCACTGCCACGGCAAGCTGCAGGATCCAGCTCAGGATCAGCTCGTTTCTCGTCAACATGTCAGTTCGCCTCCACCCTTTAGTCCTCACCCGGCGCACCGGACCCGATCTCAAGAAACAGCCGGAAGCGGGGATCATGGGTCCCCGCGAACGACGGCGATGGGGGGGCTTGCGGGGCGAAGTCCCCCGTTTTCCCTTTGGATGCCGGAGACCTGCAGGCGTTTCCCCCGGCTCGCGCCGACCTCGAAGGCTCGCGTGACCCCGGCTGCGAGCCCGGCCCGCGAGCCCCCGGCAAGCCGCCATCAATCCAGTGTGCCCGCGACAGCCGGCCGTCCCGCCTGCTCGAGCCGAAGCCGGTAGAGACCGGTTCTGGCAGCGAGATAGAGCGCCCGGCCGTCGCGATCGCCCCACGCGAAGTTGTGGATGTGCTCGGGCCCGATGATCGTTCCCAGCCGACGACCCCCGGGCGAGAAGATCCAGAGGCCGCCTGGCCCCGAGACGTAGACGTTGCCCGCCTGGTCGACCTTCACACCATCGATGGCATCCTCGCCCGGCACGTCCGTGAGGTCCGCGAACACGGCTCCGTCCGAAATCGAACCGTCCGGCTCGATCGGATAGCGCATCACGACCTTCTTCCGCTCGTCCCAGTTCCCGACGTAGAGGAATCGCTCGTCAGGCGAGAGTGCGATGCCGTTGGGGCCATCGAGATCGCGCGTCAGCAGCCGCACCTGCCCTCCGGACCACCGATAGACGCCGCTGTAAGGCAGCTCCTTCCGCGGATCCGCGGCGAACCCTGGCAGACCGAACGGTGGATCCGTGAAGTACAGCGAGCCATCCGACGCGTACACCAGATCGTTGGGGCTGTTGAATCGCCTGCCCTCGAAGCGGTCCGCGAGCACGGTAAGTACCCCGTTCTTCTCGAGGCGGGTGACTCGCCGGTTGCCGTGTTCGTTGATCGTCAGCCGCCCTTCCGGGTCGATGGCGAGCCCGTTGGATCCAGGCTGGCCATACTCGCCGATATCGGTGCCGCTGTAGCCGCTCTTGCTCCGGAATACCGACAGCCCGTCGTCGTCGGACCAGCGGTAGATCGTGTTCGCGTTCGGATCGCTGAAGAGCAGGTAGCCCTCGGGCGACCAGACTGGACCCTCTGTGAAGAGGAACCCTTCGGCGAGCTTCTCGATCTGCGCGTCGGCAGCCACGATGGCGTCGAGCGCCGGATCGAGCCGCGCGACGCGCGCGGGGGTCGTCGCGGCGTCCACGGATCGCTTGAAGAAGTCCAGCGTGGCCGACCGGACCCAGACGTAGTTGGGGGGCGGGTCGGACAGAGGGCCGTTGGCCGCGAATACGGCGAGCTGGATCCTCTGCCCCGGCCGCGCATCGCGCGTCAGCACCACACGATTGGGGGCATTGAACCCCCGGACGAGCGCCCCGCCCGTCTGGCCGAGGGGGCGCGGGAGCTCGCCGTTGACCCACACCTCGGCGTAGTCGTCGACGACGATCTCGAACACGACCGTCGTTCCGCCCGTGTCGAGCGAACCTGCCCGCTCGGGGATCGTCAGATCCAGCCGATACCAGGCGAAGCTGAAGCGCCCGTTGGTGCGCCGGGCCTCGAGCGAGGTCGGCTCGATGGCGGGCCAGTCGGATTCGTTCACCTCCGCCGAGCCGCCGGCAAACGCGTGTGCCAGCGTTTTCACGATCGGTCCAGTCGGCTTCATATCCGGCCCGGGGGCGTTGAAGTCCGTTTCGACGAGCCGGGCGTCGCGGTAGCGCCACTGCCCGCGGACGAGCGCGACACCCTCGGTCGTCTTCAGATCGATCGTCGCGTCAGGCCGGCGGATCGGCGCGCCGCCAACAGCGTGCTGAGCTGCGGCCACCTGTGCGGCCAGCAAGCCGACTGCGGCGACGGCCGCGGCGGCGAACCTGCTTCCTTTCATGGCTGGGTGCCTCCCGCTCCGGATGCCTTGACGACGTAGTACAGGAAGGGCGCCTCGACGGCGGTGAACTGGTGCGGCACGCCTTGCGGCACGATGAAGAAGTCCCCCTTCACGAGGCGCTGGGCGCGACCATTCCGGATCGAGGCGCCGCGAATCTCGTCCAGGGCGGTCGCCTTGCTCTCCACGACGTCCCCGCCGGTGACGACCGTCGCGGTGCCGCTGAGCACGTAGATGATGTCGGTATCGCGCGCGTGAACCTCGGCCATGCCCGGCGCGTCGCGACGGCTGGCGTGCACCTTGTACCCGTCGGTCTCGACCAGCGGCCGGCCCTTCTCGAACGCAGCCGTCACCTCGCTCGCGGGGAGATAGGTGACGGCAGTCTTACCCGAGCCCTGCGACGAGCCGCTCGAGGCGGCAACCAGCACCAGCAGGCCGATGAGCGATGCGAACTTCATGAGTCACTCTCCCCTCGTCATGAGCGCCGCGCGACCGGCGGCGCGAGTCCCGGCCGGACATCCGCCGGTCCCGGTGCCCCGCGCGGCCCGGCCGCAGCTACTGGGCGGTCGCAGTCGTGAGCGCCCGTTCGAATGTAGCCTCGCCGAGGTTCGTCTCGGCCCACGCACACCAGATCTGGACCTTCGCGACGTCCCCGATGTACGCCGGCAGCGTAATCGATCTGTTGACCTTGTCGCCCTTGATCGTCAGTTTCTGAAGCAGGAATACCTGCCCCTTCGACGTGACTACCTGCCAGTGGGGATCGGGCGTATCGGGGACCTTGAAGTCGTCCGACAGCGTGAGCACGTGCTTGCCCCCCTCGACGGTGTGGGTCACCGTGCCCGTATTGGCCTTCGGGCCTTCGAACGGCCTGCTCGTGTGGGCCATCTGTGCCACGCCGGTGACCGCCGCGAGGGCAATCATCGCCACGACCGACGCCAGGAACCTCGGAAGACTGCGCATGAAGATCTCCTGCTCGAAATGACTGGCCCGCAGCGTGCGGCAACTGCCGGCACCCGTTGCCGTCGGGGCCGCGCATCCTGCGACCGCGTCCGCACGCTCGCTTGGATGGCATCGCCAGCGCGGCGGTTACGCCTTCGGGAGCGACACCGCCTCCCGTCGGAAGGCATCCAAGGACCAGCCCTCCAGGAGGTGCCGTGGCGGACGTCCGACCCGCTTCAATCGATCCGTTCGACCTGCGCGAGTGGTTCCACGCGTCGGCGGCCCGGCTACTCCTGCTGCCCGCACGCCCGCTCGTCGAGCGGGTGGTCGGGCTGACGGCTCTGCGCGCTCTGTACCAGGATCTGCAGGCGGACGGGCGGAACTTTCCCGAGACCGCGCTAGAGCGACTGGGTATCCGCTGGGAGGTGCAGGGCGAAGCCGCCGCGATCCCTGCGAGCGGCCCGCTCGTCGCGGTGGCGAACCACCCGTTCGGCGCGGCCGACGGCCTCGTGCTGCTCGCGCTGCTGCGGCGCGTCCGGCCGGACGTGCGGCTCCTGGCGAACCGACTCCTGGCTCGAATCCCGGAGCTCGCGGCCCACTGCATCTTCGTGGACGCGTTCGGCAACCGCGGCTTCACGCCGGCGAACGCGCGCGCGCTGCGCGAAGCGCGGCGCTTCCTGGACTCGGGCGGTACGCTCGCCGCCTTCCCGGCCGGCGAGGTCTCGTCGACCCTCCGTGAGGACGGCTGCACGACCGACGGACCATGGTCGCCCGTCCTCGCGCGCCTCGTCCGCTCGACCGGCGCCGACGTCGTGCCGGTCCACTTCAGCGGCTGCAACAGCCCCACGTTTCACGCCGTGGGGCGAATTCACCCGCGCTTGAGAACCGCTCTGCTGGCGCGCGAACTGCTGCGCCAGCGGGGCCGGACCATCCGCTGCCGGCTCGGCCCCCGTCTCGAGGCGGAGCGGCTGGCACGATTCGACGAGCCCGACCGGCTCGCGTCGTACCTGCGGATTCGAACGTGCTCCCTCGGGGACGGTCACGCGGTGGCGCCGGTGTCCGCGCGGAACGCGACGCAAGTGCCGGAGCCGATCATCGCGGCGTCGACTCCCGAGGTCATGGCGGTCGAGATCGACACGCTGGCGCCCGAGAGGGCGCTCGTCCGCAGCGGCGCCCTCGCTGTGTACATCGCAACGGCACGCGAGATTCCGGCCGCGCTGCAGGAGATTGGCCGTCTTCGCGAGATCGCGTTCCGCGCATGCGGCGAGGGCTCCGGGCGCCCGCTCGATCTCGACCGCTTCGACAGGCACTACCACCACCTCTTCGTCTGGAATCACGAGACCCGCGAGGTCGTCGGGGCCTACCGCCTCGGTGCGACCGACGAGATCCTGCCTGCCCTCGGGCCGGGCGGCCTGTACACGAACACCCTGTTCCGCTACGACCCACGCCTGCTCGCGCAGCTCCGGCCCGCGCTGGAGCTGGGCCGGGCGTTCGTACGGACCGAGCAGCAGCGTGACTACGCCCCGCTCCTGCTGCTGTGGAAGGGCATCGCCACGTTCGTCGCCCGCAATCCCAGATACCGGATGCTCTTCGGTCCGGTGAGCATCAGCGCCGACTATCAGTCCCTCTCGCGACAGATCCTGGCGAGATTCCTCCACGCGACCAGCTACGACGCCGACCGTGGCGGGCTGGTGACGCCCCGCAACCCGCCGGCCTTCATCCCTCGCCGTCCTGCCGCGCCGGCAATCGCGGGGCACGTCGTCAGAAGCCTGGCCGAGGTGAGCACGCTGCTGTCGGAAATCGAGGCAGATCAGAAAGGTGTGCCGGTGCTCGTCCGGCAGTACCTGAAGCTCAACGCGCGTCTGCTGGGGTTCAACGTCGATCCGGACTTCGGAAATGCGCTGGACGGGCTGATGCTCGTGGATCTTCTCCAGGTCGAGCATTCGCTGCTCGTCCGCTACATGGGGCCGGAACTGGCCGAATCGTTTCTCGAGTTCCACGGCGTGCAGAGAAGGAAGCACGCGTCGTAGCCTCGCTGATGTCAGACTCGCTGATGTCAGAGCGGTTGGGGAACGGCGCTGACCGGCGCGATGTTGGGCCGGGCGGGCCGGGCAAGGGCCAGCTGCACGAGGCAGAGCAGCACGATGCCGCCGGCGAGGAAAACCGGCGGTGTGTGAACATCGACGAACCCGGCGGCCAGAGGTGCCGCCGACACCACGTACTGCGCCACGAGGCGGGGCCTGGTGACCCTGGGACATCCGTGGCCCGAGGCTGCCCCGATCGTCACCAGAGCGGACATCAACAGAACCACAGCCCCGCTGAGTATCCAGATCTCGGACCTGTGGAGGTGACCGTCCGGCGCGATCCGGATGATGTGCTCCAGCCCTACGCCGGAAAGCGCGATGCCGAGATAGAGCGGCAGGTGGGCAAAGCTCCACACCGTGAACCGCTGCGCGTCGCGCTTCGTTCGGACGACGCGTTCGGCCGCGCCCTCGACGCCGTCGAAGTACCACCACCAGACGAGAAACGGGGTCACGATCCCGAGGAACGCTGCCGAAGCGGCGGTTACGCTCCAGCCTTCCTGGCTCTCCATTCCCTTCATCACCGCCACCATCGACTCGCCGAGCAGGATGATCGTGAACAGGCCGAAGCGCTCGGGCAGGTGGTCCGGATCGGGCGGAACCTCGGCGCTCAGGTGGGCAGTGACAATCGGCGTGCCCAGGTCAATCAGGAGGGCGGCGCCCCACAACCAGAACCTGGCCGGCGCGGGCACCAGGGCGGACACGAGCCAGCAGACTGCTGCGACGCCGAATCCCGTGGCGTACGCCGTCGTCAGCCGGCGGGACGCCAGGATGCGGCGGGCCCGGCAGTACTGCGCGACCAGCACGAAACGCATCAGGGCGTAGGCCGCGGCAAACCCAGCCGACGATCGGCTGTCGAGCGCGTCCTTCGCGTTCACCGCCATCACGGCGACCACGAAGATCTGGGTGAGCGTGAGCGCACGCTGCACGACGTCGTCGCTCTCGAAGCGCGTGGAGAAGTTCGTGTGACCGCTCCACGCCCACCAGATGAGCACGAACAGCACGGTATAGCGCACCAGCCCGGGCACGCTGTAGTCGCCGGCCAGCGGCGTGCCGACCTGCGCCACCGCGGCCACGAATGCGAGATCGAAGAACAGCTCGAGCCACGTGACCTTCCGGCCCTGCCCCGTTCCGTCCGCGCCGCGGAGGCGCAACGGCTGAATCAACGCCTCCACCACGACCTCCCGTCCGCCTCAGAGCGGCGCGACCTCGCAGTACACCTTGATGGCGCTCTTCGCCGTCGTCAGGGTGTCGATCAGCTCGCGGTAGTTCTCGAGGCCCTTCACGGGATGCGTCAGGAGCCGGGCCAGCCAGCCGGGATACTGGGCTTCGGCCTGCGCCAGGTCCTTCACACCCGACTCGAAGTACTCCCGGTTGGCGTTCACGGTGCCCACCATGACCTTGTTGCCGAGCACGAAGTCGAGGTTGATGCGGTCCGCCGGCACTTCCACGCGGTGATCGCCGCCCGTCACGCTCGACAGGACGAGCACGCCATTCTTCCCGAGCGCCTGCATCGCCTCGAACACGATCGGCGCAAAGCCGGTGGCCTCGAAGATCAGGTCGAACGGGCCGTGCTGTCCGGCAGCCTCCAGCAGCGGCAGATCGCGCGTGGACTCGTAGCGCGCGCCTATCGCTTCGATCAGGTCGGAATTGAGATACGGCTTGCGGGTCAGCCCCAGCACCGTCACGTCGAGCCCGCGAAGCTTCAGCACGAGCGCCGCCAGGAGACCGATCGTGCCTGCGCCGATGACCGCCGCGCGGCGCGGGCGCCACACGCGGAGGCGCCGCTGAATCTCGTAGGCCTGCGCGATGCCCTTCTCGACGACCGTGGTCGGCTCCAGCAGCACGCCGACTTCCTTCAGCCCCTGCGGGACCCTGACGACGTACTCGGCGTCCTCCACGTAGAACTCGGTGAGATAGCCGTGGCGGAGGTTGATGCCGCGCTCGAAGTAGGTGTCGTCGGTCGTCATGTCGTTCGTGCCGATCAGGTCGTAGATGCTCGAACCCTGGCGGCGCACCGTGGCAACGACGTAGTCGCCGGGCGCCAGCCCGGTCACGGCCGGACCGACGGCCACCACCTGGCCGAAGCCCTCGTGGCCGATCACGAGAAACTCGTATCCCGGCGGGGCGGCGCCGTATTCCGCGGCGTTGATCTCGCGGTCCGTGCCGTCGACGCCGACGCGGAGCACTTTCACGAGCACGCCGCGGCCGCCGGGGACCTCCTCGACGCCGGGCTTCGGCAGCGAGGCCAGGTGCACGCTGTCGGGCTGCCCGGGCCGGACGGCAATGGCTTTCATCGTCTGTGCCGCACGGGTCGAGCCCGCGGGGGGTGGTATCTGGGTCGCGACGGTCATGGTTGCAGCTCCTCGAACCAGATAGATGCCGTCCGGATCGCGGAGGTTTCCGCATCACGGATGAGCGCGGATCCGTCAGGGCGCACGGGACGCGGATGAACGCGGATTCCCGCGGATCCGCTCAGGGGGCACGGGACGCGGACCTGTCGCGCCGTAGCCCGAAAAAGCGAAGGCGGATTCGTTGTCGCACGGCATGCGGATTCGCGCCTGCTGAACGGGCACCACCCGGCAGCCTCTCCGCGCGCCGCGATTCGGTGCTAGTGTTCTGACCCCGTGGATCGTGGCATAAGTCCCGGAGCGCGGAGCCCGCATGGCAAGGCATGAGGAGCGCGCAAATCGGGAATCTGTAGGCGACGAGCAACGCAGCCAGGCGGGATGCCCCGCCCGGGAGTCATGTCACGAACCAGGCGGTCAGGACCCTCGCCTCCCGGATCTCCTCCGGGACCGGATCTGTCCGCTGAACTCGACCTCTGCGATGTGGAGGCCTCTGTGCCCGAGTACAAAGTCGTCGCGAAGGAAGTGACCAGCGTGGTGTGGCGTGACGTGCACAAGGCTGCGCAGGAGCTCACCACCGACGTGAATGCGGAGCTGCAGTCGGGCTGGGAGCCGCAGGGCGGCATCGCCAGCATCCAGGCTGGCACGGGTGTCTATCTGATTCAGGCGCTGGCCCGGCGACGCTAGCGGGACGGCGCTCCGCGCCGATACCGTGTTCGGAGGGCTCGTGACTCCGGAGATCGTGGACCTCGCGACTCTGCGCGAAGACGCACGCGAGCAGGCGGCCGCGGCGCTGGTCGAGGAGTTCGTCCAGCCCCGGGGCTGGCCCACGGTGGAGCTCGCCCGTGACGAGGTCGCGACAGTCATCAGGGACGGTTTCGCACGGGCGGCAATGGACGGCGGCGTGCTGATCGGGTGGATCGGCGGCCTGCCCGAGTACCACGGCCGCGTGTGGGAGCTGCACCCGCTCGTCGTGCGACGTGATCGCCGGCGCCAGGGGGTCGGCCGCGCCCTGGTGGGGGTCTTCGAACAGGAAGCGCGCCGGCGCGGCGCGCTGACGGCGACGCTGGGCACGGACGACGACTCGGGCATGACGTCGCTTTCCGACGTCGACCTGTACCCCGACGTGCCCCGGTACATCGCGACGCTGCGCGACCTCGGGCACGGCCATCCGTTCCTCTTCTACCGCAAGCTCGGCTACGTGGTGACCGGCGTCATGCCGGACGCGAACGGTCGCGGGAAGCCGGATATCTACATGGCGAAGAGAGTTGGCTGATGGGTGCCTCTGGTGCCATGCGCGCCGTGGGTGCGATGGCGCCATAGGTGCGAGGGAGCGAGCATGACCACCAGACAATCAAGTCGTCCACGCATGCTTGTCGCTGTCCTCGGGCTGGGGCTGGCCGGAGCTCTGGCGGTGGCTCAGCGGCAGCCGGCGGCTGACCTGTACCTGGTGGGCGTAGGCAGGGAGGCGCCGGACGCCGCCGCTTCGTTGTCGTCGCACTTCGAGGGCACCCTGAAGATCCCGATCCGGCTGCTCACGCCGCTGCCGCTCGACGAAACCGCCGTCGATGCCGCGCGGTCGCAGGTCGTCGCCGAGCGGGTCATCGGGACCATGCAGAGCAAGTACGCCGCGCTCGCACAGGATCCGCGGGCGCGGGTCATCGGCATCACGGGGGCCGACATGTACATACAGTCGATGCGCGGCAGGTGGTCCTTTGCATTCTCGCAGCGCAGCCGCGACCAGAAGTTCGCGATCGTCTCCTACGCGCGGATGGACCCGGCCAACTTCGGGCTCCCATCCGACGACAGCGTCAGGGACAGCCGGCTGCGCAAGATGGTCATGAAGAACATCGGGATCATGTACTTCGGCCTGCCCGCCAGCTCGAACCCGCGGAGCGTGCTCTATGGGAACATCCTCGGAAACGACGATCTCGACCGGATGACGGAGGATTTCAATCCCAGGTGAACCGCTCACGTGCAACGCCCCACACCTTTATGACATAACTGGCAGGGCCTGATCGGCACCGGGCTCGAGCCGGCGAGCCTGGATACCCGGGAGGTCGATGCGCGCGGTGACGTCGCCATCGAGCAGGAACGCTATCGCCTCCTCACGCCCGACGCGCACTGGCGATCAGGGCAAGTACCTGATCCGTCTGGAAGCACGATGGGCGGGGGCCTGGAGGATCCCTCGGGACATGTGGTCGAGCAGCCAGCCAGCGGCCGCTGCGGCTCGACGGCCGGGGCGGCGCTGGCCCGCCCGGGCGGCTGGCTGCAGGAGTGCGGCCGCGTGCAGGATCGTAATCCGGGTGCGTGATGTGTACCCGGCGGCGACTCCCCGTCCGGGCACGTTTCCCGCGTGCGTCTGAAAACAGGCCAGTTCCCGTCAATCCTGACAGCGCTGCCGGGCGGAACCGAACTTGTTTCCGCCAGCCCTTGCCATGGGCCTCTTCTCGATCGGCGCGGACGTGGCCGTCGACCTCGGGACGGTCAACACGTCCATCTTCACGCGCGGGGCCGTCGTCCTGAACGAGCCCTCTGTCGTGGCGTTCAACACCGTCCGTGGCAATATCGAGGCCATCGGCACCGACGCCCGCGACATGCTGGGGCGCACGCCTGCGAACATCACGCCCGTCTGGCCCATGAGGAATGGCGTAATCGCCGACTTCGAAGCGGTCGAGAAGATGCTCGCGCACTTCGTGCGGAAGGCACGGGGCCGCACCTACTCGCGCGCGCGGCTGGTCATCGGAGTGCCGCCGGCCAGCACCCAGGTGGAACGCCGCGCCGTCAAGGAAAGCGCCAAGCGCATGAAGGTGAGCGAAGTGCGCCTGGTCGACGAGCCCATGGCGGCCGCCATCGGCGCCGGCCTCCCGGTCACCGAGCCCACCGGGAACATGATCATCGACGTCGGCGGCGGCACCACCGACATCGCCGTCGTGTCGCTCGCCGGGGTCGTCTATGGACGGTCTTTGCGGGTCGCGGGCGGCGAGATGGACGAGGCGATCATCCAGCACATGAAGCGGAAGCACAACCTGCTCATCGGCGAGCGCACCGCCGAGCAGATCAAGAGCGATCTCGGGTCCGCCGCGCCGCTGGAAAAGCCCCTGCGCATGGAGGTCAAGGGGCGCCATCTCTCCGAAGGCGTGCCGCGGACGGTCAGCATCTGCGACACCGAGATCCGCGAAGCGTTGACGGAGCCGGTCCGCGCGATCGTCAAGGCCGTGCGGGAGGCGCTCGAGTGCGTACCGCCGGAGCTGTGCGGCGACATCTACGAGCGCGGCGTCGTGCTCACCGGCGGCGTCGCGCTGCTGCGCAAGCTGGACCAGCACCTCCAGAAGGAAACCGGCCTCAAGGTGATGGTCGCGCAGGATCCGCTTGCCACGGTGGTGCTGGGCGCCGGCCAGCTCCTCGGCGACCGCGACCTCCTCTCGAAAGTCGCCGTCGGCTGAACCTGCGGGGTTCAGGGTTCAGGGTTCAGGGTTCCTGGTTCCAGGTTCAGGGTTCCGGGTCTGCGGTCCTGGTTCGACCAGACGCCGATATGATGTCGGCGTGCCGAGCGCCGCAACACGCCTTCGACTGATCGTCTTCCTGCTGCGACTGTCCGGGGCCATCACGGTCAGCGCCTTCCTGGCCATGCTGCTTCCCGTCGACTGGATGGCCTCCACGCACGAGTGGTTGGGCCTCGGTGCGTTTCCGCGGGCCCCGGTGGTCGAGTACCTCGCCCGATCGATCGCGGCGCTCTACGGGTTCCACGGCGCGCTCCTGCTGCTCATCTCGACCGATCCCGTGCGCTTCCGGCCGCTCGTCTGGTTCGTGGTCGTCGTCAACATCTCGTTCGGCCTGATGATGCTGGCGATCGATCTGCACGCCGGCATGCCCGCCTACTGGACTGCCGCCGAAGGCCCGCCCATCACGGCCCTGGGCCTCGTCCTGGGCCTGCTGAACCGCCAGCCCCCGACTGCTGGCAATGAACCTTGAACCGGCAATCCATCCAGAAACCGACATAATGGTTCCATGTGTCGAAATATCAAGACGCTGGCGAACTTCGCGCCGCCGGCCACCGACGAGGAAATCCGCGCCTCGGCTCTGCAGTTCGTGCGGAAACTGAGCGGGATGAACAAGCCGTCCCGGGCCAACGAGGAGGTCTTCGACCAGGCCGTCGAAGACGTCACGGCCGCGGCCCGGCGCCTCGTACGGTCGCTGACGATCAGCGCGCCGCCGAAGAACCGGGACGAAGAGGCCCGCAAGGCCCGCGAGCGCGCACGGGCACGCTACGCTCAGGCGGGATGAGCCAGGGTCACCGCGAGGGGCCACTCCCGCCGTCGAGCACGACGAGCTCGCGCCGGTCCGGATCGAACGTGACGAGGATCACGGAGCGCGGCGAGAACTGGAGCTGCCGGCGCAGCGCGAGGTGCGGAGGCACAGCCGCGACATCCGGCCGGGATGGCACAGGCTTCGGAGCGTTCGCTGCGCCGCGCGGCGCGCTCGAGGAAGGCCCCCCGCCTGCCGGGGACCCCAGGCGATCGAAGGTGACCTCGACGGACGTCGCGCCCGGCGCCACGGGCAGCTCCTCGAACACGTAAAGGCGTCGATCACGCCTCAGGCCACCGCCGTGCACGACCCGATCGAGGGCCGGGCCGTCCCCGATCCGGACCTGCAGTCGGTACTCCGCGGTGGTCCCCTCGCACGCGACCGGCAGGCGCATGTGCGGCGGCAGCTTCGCGAGCTCTTCCTCGGTCCGGGGCCGGCAGTCCTCGATGCGTTCGGGCCGCGCGCTCCAGGCCAGCCGCAGCAGGCCGTCGGACGACGGATATGCGGTCATGGTGGCGCTCGAGCACCGGATCAGGCCTGCCAGCGCCGTCACTGCCAGCAGCGTGCCCAGAAGGCGAACGACCATACTCATCGTCTGCCCGCCGCGAGTTTCGGCTCGCATCCAGTCTCCACGTCGGCGTCGTCGCGCTCGACTGACCGGCCCAGGCGCGCGACATCGGCCGTGAACGCCCGAATCGCGGCCATTGCCACCCCCCTCTCGCCCGCGCTGGCGTGAGCCACGCGCACCCGCGCACGATCGACCCTGGCCTGCAGCTCGGCCTCGCGCCCGTGATACAGCCGTTCGTGCAGCCATCGCGGGCCCTCCCGGTGTACGCAGTCGCGAGGCGGGCAGGCCACGATCAGCACGCCGCCGGCACCCGAACGGATGAGCAGCTCCACGATCGACGTGTGCAGGTTGCCGGCACAGTCCACGGGGAAGATCGCCGCGCCGGCGGCTCTCGCTTCCGCCCGGCCGGCACCGTGGTCGCAACAGGCGACGACGACCTCGCCGGGCCGGCGATCGGGCGAGGCCAGGAACTCACGGACGGAGGCCATCTGGTCCCGGCCCGTTCGACCTGGCGGGCCGACGCCCATCGGCGAACAGGATCCCGCACAGATGCCGCAGCTCACGCAGAGCCCCGGGTCGACGCGGGCGACCAGGTCCGAGCGGCGGCTGGTTCGCTCGACCATGGTGATCGCGCCGTACGGACAGTCGATCGAACACTGGACGCACCCCACGCAGAGGTCTTCGTCCACGACCGAGGGGAGCGGCACGCGCGCTCGCGGTGGCTTCATGACCCAGGGCACGACGAGCAGCGCGACGCCCGCGACCACCGCGAGCAGCAGCGCGCCTCCCGCACTCAACCTGCGACCCACCGGCACCCAGAACGCAAAGAAGGGATCGGCGGGCATCTCCGCGGGCAGCACGAACGGATCGGCGCGCGGGGCCATCTCGACGGGCCACACGATCGCGCCGGCCGCGAGCGCGCCCGTCACCACCCACAGCAGCGTCCGCGGCGGCAGCAGACCCGGACGTGCGAGGCGCTTGAGGTGGAGCCAGAAGACGACGCCCATGGCGAGCGGAATCGCGATGTGGGCGAAGAGATTGAGGAAGAAGAACACCCTTGGCGGCGGCTGCTCGCCGGTGAACGCCCTGGCCGTGGGCTCCGAGAGCACCGGCAGCGTGTCGATCATGCGCGCTCCCTCGCGTGCGAGGTGCTGCCCGAAGGTGTCCCACACCATCACGTATCCGGTCCAGCCGCAGACGAACAGCAGCAACAGCAGGATGCAGCCGCTCACCCAGGCGAGCGTCCGCGGACCCCAGCTGCGCCCCTGGGCGAACATGCGCAGCGCATGCACGGCGGTGGCCACCACGGCCAGGTCGCTGGCGTAGCGATGCAACCCGCGCACCCAGTTGCCGGCCCAGGGATCGGCGGTCACGCGCGAGACGGACTCCCACGGGGCACCGATGCGGTAGAAGAGCGTGAGCCACAGCCCGGTCACGACGAGCACGAGGTAGAGCGCCACGACGATCGTGCCGCTCTGGTACAGAGGATTGAGGGGCTGTGAATACAGCCGGTTGGCGAGCGCATCCGCCGCGGCCAGCAGGCGAAGCGCCAGCCGCTCGGACGCCCGTGCGACGGCTGCCATTGAGCTGTCGCGATCTTCCGACGAACCGGCCGCCGGCGGATATGACGGCGATCATATGCCCCTGCGGACCAGGGGGTTAAGCTCGGGGCATCGGGCAGTTCCGTTCCTCCTTCCAGGCAGGGAGCGCAATGACACCGACCTCTCAGGCTCCTCCACCACAGGCGCCCGTGCCGCTCGGGCAGCGGCTGTTCGACAACGTCTTCCTGCTGCTCGGCGCCGGGCTGCTGGTCATGTTCGTCCTCTATACCGGCTGGGGACTCTGGGAGATCCTGACGCTCCCGGCCGGCCGGCTGCCGTGAGGATCGCCATGCAGATCCAGACGCATACCGGCCTCGACGCTCCGCAGGGCATCTGGTGGAAGCCTGCCCACAAGTCCGAGAAGCTGTGGGTGGGCATCGCGTTCGCCTGGTGCATGGTTCTGTTCGCGATGATGCCGCTCTGGCACTGGAAGGGCGGGCAGAACCCGTCCGGCATCCGCACGCGGACGACGGCCCAGGCGTTCGGTGCGCGGGTGGCCGAGTTCATCACCCAGTATCAGACGGGCGAGGATCGCGGCATGCCGATCGTCACCCCGCCGCCCGGGGCGGATGTCTATCTGGCGGCCGTCTCGTTCCAGTGGTTTCCGATCGTGAAGCTGCAGAAGGACGTCGAGTACACGCTGCACCTCTCCTCGCTCGACGTGAACCACGGGTTCTCGCTGTATCCGATCAACGTCAACTTCCAGATCGTGCCCGGCTACGACTACGGCCTCCGGGTGAAGCCCAACGTCGCGGGGGACTTCCGGATCATCTGCAACGAGTTCTGCGGCATCGGCCACCACGTGATGGTCGGGCGGGTCATCGTCGAGGACGCGCCGCGATCGGCTGCCGCGACAGGAGGCGAGCGATGACACCCGCTGCCGGGGCCACGGCCGCCGCCGCGCCGCCCGGGTTCCGCGTCTGCCCGGCGACCGCGCGCCGCATTCACCTGGGAGCCGAGCGCCTGATCAAGGTTCACGCCGTGCTCTCCGTCGTCTCGCTCCTCATCGGGGCCATCGCGGCCGTGCTGCTGGTGCTCACGCGATGGCAGGCGGTGCACCTGTTGCCCGCCGTCTGGTTCTACCGCATCCTCGGCGTGCACGGCATGAGCATGCTGATCTTCTTCATCATCTTCTTCGAGATGGCCGTGCTGTTCTTCGCGAGCACCGTGCTGCTCAACGCGCGCAACTGCGCGCCGCGGACCTCGTGGGCCGGCTTCGCGCTGATGCTCGCCGGCGCGGTGCTCGTGGAAGCGATGATGTGGTCCGGACGCGCGGACGTGCTCTTCACGTCGTACGTGCCCCTGCGGGCGGACCCGAACTTCTATCTCGGCGTCATCCTGTTCGCGGTCGGGGCGCTGGTGACCGTTGGCATCTTCTTCACGAACCTCGTGGTGGCGCGCCGCGAGCGCACCTACGAGGGGTCGCTCCCGCTCGTGGTCTACGGGGCCATGACCGCCGCCATCATCGCCGTCATCACGCTCGTGCACGGCGCCATCATCTACGTCCCGACCTACCTGTGGTCGCTCGGCCTCATGGAGGTGGATCCGCAGGTCTACCGGATGATCTGGTGGGGACTGGGCCACTCGTCGCAGCAGATCAACGTCGCGGCGATGGTGGCCATCTGGTACATGCTCGGCGCGCTGACGATCGGCTCGGTCGTGCTCAACGAGAAGATCAGCCGGTCCGCCTTCGTGCTCTACATCCTCTTCATCTCCATGGCCTCCGCGCACCACCTCCTGGTCGATCCCGGCATGGGTCCGGCCTGGAAGGTGGTGAACACGAGCTACTTCATGTACATGGCCGTGCTCGCCTCGATGATCCATGGCTTCACGGTCCCGGCCGGCATGGAGCTCGGGATGCGGCTGCGCGGGTTCACCAACGGGATGTTCGACTGGCTTCGACGCGCGCCCTGGGGAGATCCGGGGTTCAGCTCGCTCGTGTTCTCGCTGGTCGTGTTCGGCTTCGTCGGCGGTATCACCGGCGTGACGATCGGCACCGAGCAGATCAACATCATCGTCCACAACACCCTGCGCGTCCCCGGCCACTTCCACGCGACAGTCGTGAGCGGCACGGCGATGGCGTTCATGGGCGCCACGTACTATCTCATCCCGCTGATCTTTCAACGGAAGGTGGCGTTCTGGCCGGCCGCGAAGATCCAGCCGTATCTCTTCGCCCTCGGCATGCTGATCTTCACCCTTTCGATGACGTTCGCCGGCAGCTTCGGCGTCCCGCGGCGGCACTGGGACATCAGCTTCAGCCAGGCGCTCTACGACGTGCAGTTCAACCCGGTCGTTGATCTGATTCTCGCCGTGATGGCCCTCGGCGGGCTGCTCGCGGCGACCGGCGCGTTCCTCTTCGTGGCCATCGCCGTCAAGTCGGTGTTCTTCGGCGAACGGCTCGGCGAGATCACCCGGGGCGTGGCGACCGCCGGTGTGCCCGCGGGAATCACTCACCCACCCGTGCACGCACCCGACGTCGACGCCCGCAACGCCGCGCTGCACGGCGCCTCCGCGGGCATGATGGGGCCGGCGCCTGGCACGATCGTGCTGGTCTTCGTGTTCCTCGGGGCCTTCGTCCTCTACTTCTTCGTGAACTGGAAGATTCTGTCGGACGTCTGGAGCATCGGATGAGGACCTCCGTGCGCGGGTGGCTCGCCGTAGCGGCACTGGGCGCCATCGCCGGCATCACCGCCGCCTGGTGGGCTCTCGCGCTGTGGCCGGTGGACGATGGCGCGCCGGGGTGGCTGCTGCGGACGCGGGAAGTGTGCTTCGGCTCGACCGCTGACCGGCTGCCCAACGGCGGCGGATGGCTGCTGCTCATCGGACAGCCGGCCGGCATGGTCGGCCTGCTCGCGGCCGTATGGGGTACCGAGCTGCGCCAGGGCCTCCGCAGAGTCCTGGACGGCATCGCCGGCCAGCTCGCCGTCGGCGCGATCTCGGCGGCCCTGGTTGCCGGCCTCGCCGGCGTCGTCGTCCGAGTGAGCAGCGCCGGGTCCGAGCCCTTCTCCACGGGCGCGGCCGAGATCGCGCCGCGGCTGACGCGTGTGAACGACGCGGCGCCGGCCATGGCGCTCACGGATCAGTACGGCCAGGCGATTACGCTGGACACGTTCCGGGGACGACCCGTGCTCGTGGCGTTCGCATATGCGCATTGCCAGACCATCTGCCCGCTCATCGTGTCGGACGTGCTGGCCGCGCGCGCGCGGCTCGGCGATCCGCCGCCCGCGCTCGTCATCACCATGGACCCGTGGCGTGACACGCCCGCGCGCCTGCCGGCGATTGCCGAGCAGTGGAAGATCGGCGGCCAGGCGCACGTCCTGTCCGGCGAGCCGGAGGTCGTGGAACGCACGCTGAATGCGTGGCGCGTACCCCGCGCCAGGAACGAGAAGACCGGCGACATTTCGCATCCGTACATCGTCTACGTCCTCGGCCGGGACGGGCGCATCGCGTTCGTGGTGAACGGCGGGCCGGACGCCATCGTGGCCGCAGTAAACGCGCTGTAGCGCCCCGAGGGCCTGAGCAGTCGCCCGGCGCGTTCTCCCGACGGCAGGGGGCAGCGCTTCAGCGGCCTGCGGAAGCTGGCGTTCGGAGCGACCGGCGGAGCACTTCACAGAGGAGCCGTGCTGAGCCCTCCATCGCACGTCATCGCCTCGCTTCCGGTTCACGTGCGCTCTCAGCCGCCGGCTCGAGTCGACTGGCGCCTGCAGATACCCGAGCTCCAGCGGCGCCGCCTGCGGATCTGGCTCGGGTCGATTGCGGCCATGACCGCCGCGGTGCTCGTTCTCGGCGGCATCACGAGGCTCACGCACTCGGGGCTCTCGATCGTGGCGTGGGAGCCCGTGGTCGGCATGGTGCCCCCGCTCACGGATTCGCAGTGGCTCGAGCGCTTCGAGGCCTACCGCCAGTTCCCCGAGTTCCAGCAGCTCCGCCGCGGGATGACCATCGAGGAGTTCAGGGGCATCTTCTGGTGGGAATACGCCCATCGCGTCGCTGCCAGATTGATCGGTCTCGTGTTCCTGATTCCATTGGCGGTCTTCTGGCTGTCGGGACAGCTCACCCGTCCGCTTGCGCGCCGCGTAGCCGCGATCTTCGGGCTGGGCGCGCTGCAAGGACTGATGGGCTGGCTGATGGTGCAGAGCGGCCTCGTCGAGCGGCCCAGCGTGAGCCACTATCGGCTGGCGGCTCACCTGAGCCTGGCGTTCGTGATCTTCGGCG
This sequence comes from Vicinamibacterales bacterium, assembly GCA_035620975.1. Lineage (GTDB taxonomy): Bacteria > Acidobacteriota > Vicinamibacteria > Vicinamibacterales > 2-12-FULL-66-21 > DASPFV01. The sequence goes on along the minus strand of DASPFV010000295.1, from coordinate 9,131 downwards.
CGTGCGTGTGGCTGATACGCGATCTGGCGGCGGGGCCCTCCCGCCTGACCGCGGCTCCTGAGGCGCGGAGGGTTGTGCGGCGCGGCGTGGCGGTGCTGGGCGTGCTGCTGGCGGCGCAGGTCGTCTGGGGCGCGCTCGTGGCGGGGCTCAAGGCCGGTTTCATCTACAACACTTTCCCCCTCATGGCGGGCAGCCTCTTCTCCCCCAACCTCGGCGGGCTGTCGGCTGACGTGCGGAACTTCGTCGAGAACCCGGCTACCGTACAGTGGATGCACCGGCTGCTCGGAACGCTCCTGCTGGCCGCCGCCTGGGGCGTCGACTTCAGAGTGAGGCGCGCCGAGCCCGACCGGGTGTCAGCGCGCCTGAGCGCCGCCCTCGCGCTGCTCATCACGGCTCAATACGCCGTGGGCATCCTGACGCTGATCTGCATTGTGCCGATTCCGCTCGCCGTCGTGCACCAGGTCGCAGCCCTTGCCGTCGCCGGAGTCTGGATCGTCTGGCTGCACCACGTCGGCTGGCCGGGAAAGAACCTTGAACCCTGAACCTTGCCCCCCGAAGGTCAGCGCTGCCACTCGGGAGCGTAATCGCGGTTGCGGATCCGCCGCTCGACCATCAGGCTCACCGTGAAGAGGATGAACACCTCGCCCATGCCGATGGAGGCGTAGACGGCGAAGCGTGCGAACGCGCTCGGCTCGGGCCAGCAGGTCGTGCCCGCGGCCAGGCATGCCTGCACGGCCCGATCGACCTCCACGTACTCGCGGAAGATCGACGCGATCGCCCAGCCCAGGATGACAGCCGTCCCGACGATGCTGCCGAAGATCATCTCGGCCCTGCGCCAGAACGGGACCGATACGAGAAGGCCCAGCAGCGGCGCCACCGTGAGCTGCAGCCCGATCCAGTACCAGCTCAGGCCCTGGGCGATACGTGGCGCGTCGGCGACGATCTCGTCCTGCATCGGTCTGTGCCGTCCGGGGCCCGACCATCGTACCCCGGGCAGGGATCGGCGCCAACAGATGTGACGCGGGAGCGCGGTCTCCCTCAGGAGATCGTCACCAACCTCGTTTCCTGTCGCTTTCCACCGACGGGTCTCTCTCCGCTCTGCTGCAGCAGCTTCGCCACGAGGCCTGTCCAGCCCGTCTGGTGGCTCGCCCCGACCGCCGACCCGTCGTCGCCGTTGAAGTACTCGTGGAAGACGAGCAGGTCGCGCCAGTGCGGATCGCCCTGGAACTTCTCGGTGCTCCCGAACACAGCCCTTCGTCCGTCGTCGCCGCGCAGGAAGATCCGCGACAGCCGCTGCGACAGCTCCGCGGCGACCTCGCGCAGCGTCAGCATTCGACCTGAGCCGGTCGGGCACTCGACGGTGAAGTCGTCACCCAGGTAATGATGGAACTTCTGCAGGGACTCGATGATCAGATAGTTCACGGGGAACCAGATCGGCCCGCGCCAGTTCGAATTGCCGCCGAAGAGGCCCGTGGAAGACTCGGCGGGCTCGTAGTCGACGCGATGATCGTGGCCGTTGACGTTCAGGATGTACGGCTGGTCCCGGTGCACCCGCGAGAGCGCGCGGATCCCGTAGGGCGACAGGAACTCGCGCTCGTCGAGCATCCGGGCCAGCACCCGCCGGAGCTGATCCGGGGTCAGGATCGACAGCAGCCGGCGCTCGCCGTGGCCTCTCGTGCGCATGCAGGCGACGTTGCGCGTGAGGTCGCGGCGGTTGTCGATGAACCACTCGAGCCGGCGCCGGAACCCGGACAGCCGGTGGAGCAGCTCGGGCTCGAGCGTCTCGACCGCGTAGAGCGGGACGAGGCCGACCATCGAACGTACCTTCAGCCGGTGCTGCGAGCCGTCCGGCAGGTGCAAGACGTCGTAGAAGAAGCCTTCCTCCTCATCCCACAGCTCGTACCCTTCGCCGCCGCGGTCGTTCATCGCGTTGGCGATGTACAGGAAGTGCTCCCAGAACTTGCTGGCCACGTCCTCGTAGGCCCTGTCGTGCCTCGCCAGCTCGAGGGCCATTGCGAGCAGGTTGAGCGAGTACATCCCCATCCAGCTCGTACCGTCGGACTGATCGAGATGACCGCCGGTCGGCAGTGGCGCGCTCCGGTCGAACACCCCGATGTTGTCGAGGCCGAGGAAGCCGCCCTGGAAGACGTTCCGGCCCTCGGTGTCCTTGCGGTTCACCCACCACGTGAAGTTGAGGAGGAGCTTGTGGAACACGCGCGAGAGGAACACCAGGTCTCCCACACCCCTGCGCTTCTGCTCGATCTTGTAGACGCGCCAGGCCGCCCAGGCATGCACCGGCGGGTTCACATCGCCGAAGGCCCACTCGTAGGCGGGCAGCTGCCCGTTGGGGTGCATGTACCACTCCCGCAGCAGCAGCATGAGCTGTTCCTTGGCGAACTCCGAATCGACGAGCGCGAGGGGCACGCAGTGGAACGCCAGGTCCCAGGCCGCGTACCACGGGTACTCCCATTTGTCGGGCATCGAGATGACGTCGGCGTTGTAGAGCTGCGGCCACTCGCGATTCCGGCCGTGTCGGCGCTCCGTCGGAGGCGCCGGCAGGCCCGGATCACCTTCCAGCCAGTCCCTGATCACGTAGTGGTAGAACTGCTTCGACCACAAGAGGCCGCCAAAGGCCTGCCGCATCACGTTCGCGGCATCGTCTGAGAGCTCCTGTGGAACGATCGTGGCGTAGAACTCGTCCGCTTCGCGCATCCGGTCGCTGAAGACACGATCGAAGTCGCTGCCGATGCCGTCGGTCGGCAGCCGGTCGGTCAGCCGGAGCTTGAGGACGGTGGAGCCGCCTGCCGGGATCTCGAGGGCGTAGTGGGCCGCCACCTTCGTTCCGGACTCCCCGGGGTTCACGGCGCCGGCATCGCCATGGACGATGTAGTCGTTGATGCCGTCCTTGGGGAAGCGTGCGCCGTTGTCGTAGTCGAAGACCCGTCGATAGTTCGTCTCGTTCTCGCAGAACAGCAGCTCGGGCGCGCCTTCGCACGCGAGCCATCGCGTGCCGTAGCCCGGCTCGTGGGCGGCCACCGTCGAGGCGTCCGGCGTGAGCCGCTCCAGGCGCGGTCGGACGACGTCGCGGCCCCAGGACCAGGTGTTGCGGAACCACAGCGTCGGGAGCACTCGCAACCGCGCGGCCTCAGGCCCGCGGTTCAGGACCGTGATGCGCACCAGCAGATCCTCCGGGTTGGCCTTCGCGTATTCGACCTGCACGTCGAAGTAGCGATCCGCGTCGAAGATGCCCGTGTCGATCAGCTCGAACTCCGGCTCGTCCTTTCCGCGCCTCCGGTTCTCGTCGACGAGCCGCGTGTACGGGTACGCGGTCTGCGGGTATTTGTAGAGGTACTTCATGTACGAGTGCGTCGGCGTGCTGTCGAGGTAGTAGTAGTACTCCTTCACGTCCTCGCCATGATTGCCTTCGTTCCCCGTCAGTCCGAACAGCCGCTCCTTGAGGATCGGGTCCTGCCCGTTCCAGAGGGCGACCGCGAAACAGATCTTCTGATGGCGATCCGAGATGCCGGCGAGGCCGTCCTCGTTCCAGCGGTAGGCACGCGACCGCGCGTGATCGTGCGGGAAGAACTCCCAGGCGTTCCCGTACGGGCTGTAGTCCTCCCGGACAGTGCCCCACGCACGTTCGCTGAGGTAGGGGCCCCACCGCTTCCAATGTGCCTGGCGGACGCGCGCCTCTTCGAGTCGTTTCTCTTCGGCAATCACGGTGTCCTCGCTTTTCTGCGGACGTGGCTTCCGACGTCAGCCCTCAGGCTCCGGGCTCCGGCGTCTTTCCCATTGTCCCTCTCCCCGTTCCCGTCAGGATGCGCCAGCGTCCTGCCGTTCCACGATCACGATTGCGTGGCCGTCCGGGTCCTGGAGGTGGACACCCTTCCTGAACCCGACCCGCCTGTCGGTCAGGGTCACGATACCGGGCGAAACGAATCCGAACGCGCCGGCCGGCAGCCGATCCAGCGTCGACTGCACCGCGCGTGAGACGAGGCGGGTCTGCCAGGCAATCTGGTCGTTGGGCTGGGTTCCGGCCGGTGCCGAACGGCCACCGGACGGCGCCAGGTACTCCAGGAACTCGATGCCGAACCCGCTCGCGGCCCGCAGCGCCGTGATGCGGAGCCGGGCGCCGAAGACGTTGTTCAGCCGCTCCTGCTCGATCCCGTAGTTCTCGCTCTCCCCCGCCACTTCCAATCCCAGGCCGTCACGGTAGAACCGCAGGCTGCGCTCCGTATCTTCGACCACGACCGCGGTGTGATCGATCCCGAGGAACAGCCGATCGCCACGGTGCCACTTCGGGTCCCCCTTGCCGGCGGGGAACTCGAGGATCTCGAGCGTGTGTCCGTCGGGATCCCTGAAATAGAACGCCTCGATCCCGCCGGCGTTCGGGTTCCAGTCCGGGAGGCGCTGCGGGCCCGCTGACGCGTGCCGGACGTTGTGGGCGCGCAGGCGGGCGTACGCGGTGTCCATGTCGCTGACGATGATCGCGACATGCTGGAACCAGAGGTCGTTGCTGCGGGCGTCCACCGGAATCGGCCGGCCTTCGGGCGCGATGAAGTCCAGCAGCTCGATGAACTCGTTCCCGAGCCGGAGCCGGACGATCCGGAGACGGAGGCCGAACACGCCCTGCAGCCGCTCGTGCTCGGTCCCGTCGAGCTCGACGTCGGATGTCTTCTCGAAGGTGAGGACGTCGGTGAAGAAGCGGACCGAGCGATCCATGTCCTCGACGACGAGCGCTGCGGAGTCGACACGCTCCACGACGCCTGGACCCGCCGACGCCCGTGCCGCCAGCCGAGCAGATCCACGTCCTGCCAGCAGCAGGCCAGCCGCACAAACCAGAACAGTCAGGGTCCGCGGTACTCGCATCATTGACTCACTCCAGCTGGTATCAGTCCTCAGCCCGCCTGGTGGCCGCGAGGCCGTCGCAGGGCTTCCGCTTCAGGCGGAAACTCCGAGTCCTCCAGCCCGTTCGAAGCCCACGCCCATCGGTGCTCATCGGCGCGGAGGATCCACGAGTCGGCGTTCATCCGCGTCCCGTCAAGGAGGACAAGCCGCGCGAATCCGCGCGAATCCGCGCGACTCCTCACGCCACCGTCGCGACCGCCTCCGGCAGGCGAACCCCGAGCCTCTCGAGCAGGTGATCCCCCACGCGGAGCGCGTTGGCGACGATCGTCAGCGCCGGGTTCACCGCGCCGCTCGAAGGAAAGAAGCTGCCGTCGACGACGTAGAGGTTGTCGATCTCGTGCGCGCGGCAGTTCCGATCGAGGGCAGAGGTGCGTGGGTCCGTGCCGAACCTGACCGTGCCGTTCTGGTGTGCGACGCCGGCGAGCGGGATCCGCTGGCCCACGAAGATGCTCCGCCCGAACAGCCCGACGTGACAGTCGTGCCCGTGCTCGGCGCACTTCGTCTGGCTCTGCATCAGGTGCTCGAGCCTGGCGATCAGGCGCCTGTGCCCCTCCTCGTTGTTCGGCTTGTACGCGAGCCGGATTCGCCCCTCGCGATCGACGGTCACGCGGTTGTCTGGATCCGGCAGATCCTCGGATGTCAGCCAGAAGTCGAGCGAGTGCTTCGCCATGAGATCGAGCGACCATCCCGGCGCGATGGCCGGCGCGCCGGCGGACAGCGTCACCGCGTCCAGCTTGCCGACGAACGAGATGTGACCCATCGGGTAGGACCACTCGCTCGAGCCGAAGTAGAAGTCGTTCAGCGCGAGCGTCTTCTGGAAGATGGTGGGGTTCGGACACCGGGAGATGGCCATGAGCACCGAGTTCACATGGCCCATGTAGTGACGCCCCACCACGTCGGAGCCGTTCGCGAGCCCGTTCGGGTGTCGATCGCTCGCCGATCGCAGGAGCAGCGCCGCCGAATTGATGGCTCCGCAGGAGGCGACCACGATGTCGGCCGAGTACCGCTCGGTCCGACCCTGGCGCTCGACTACCACACCAGTGACCTCGCGTCCGGACGCGCTCGTCTCGAGACGCACGGCGCGGGCTCCGGTCAGCATGGACACGTTCGGGTACTCGAGGGCGGGATCCACGCACAGCACCTCGGCGTCCGCCTTGGCGTGCACCAGGCACGGGTGGCCGTCGCAGGTGTCGCAGCGGATGCAGCGGCTCGTGATCGGGCTCCGCTCGTCCAGCATGATTCCGAGCGGCACGTGAAAGGGCCGATGGCCCAGGCGCGCGAAGTCGTCGTGCAGCTGCTGGATGCGCGGCTCGTGCGTGACCGCCGGGTACGGGTACGGACCGCTGGCGGGGGGCTCCGTCGGATCGACGCCGCGCTCGCCGTGCACCTGATAGAGCCGCTCCGCCTCGGTGTAGTAGGGCTCGAGGTCCTCGTAGGCAATTGGCCAGGCCGGCGAGATCCCGTCGAAGTGCCGCAGCTCGCCGAAGTCTTCACGGCGCAGGCGGAAGAGCGCCGCGCCGTAGAACTTCGTGTTGCCGCCGACGTTGTAGTTCGTGTGAGGGTGCAGCGGCCTGCCCGCTCCGTCGTACCACTGCTCGCGCGTGTTGTACTTCGCCAGCACGTTGACGGCCCGCGTGCTCCAGTTGTCCTTCTCGCGCGGGATGCGCTCGCCCCGCTCCAGGATCAGGATGCGCCTGCCCGAGGGAGCCAGCCGGTACGCCAGCGTGCCCCCGCCGGCGCCCGTGCCGATGATGATGACGTCGTAGCGATCGGTGGTCATGTGCCTCTCCTTCCGGCGGAAGCCGGAAGCTCAACCTGCCTCAGGTTCTGGATACGCGCACCGGAAGATGCACCGCTTGCCGGGGGTGTGCCGCAGCTTGGCGCACCAGACCGCCTTCGCCCCCCGCACGCGCACGAACGTCTCCGCGGCCAGCAGCATTCCGAGCGGCGGCGCCGTGAAGTAGATCCACCACGCGTCCCAGATTCGTCCGAAGAACGCCGGCCCGAACGTCCGCGCGGGGTTCATGCTCATGCCCGACAGCGGCGACTCGATCGTGATGTAGGTGGCGATCAGCAGGCCGACGAAGTACGGCGTGTGCCGCGCCAGACGCACCGTGTTGGACGACGTCAGCACCGTCAGCATCAGGACGAACGAGATCACCAGCTCGGCGGCGAACGCGACAAGCGGGCCTGGGGCCCCGGGCGTGGTCGCCGCGTAGCGCACTTCGGGCGTGCCGAGCCCCCCACCCACGAGCAGGGCGGCGACCGTGATGCCCAGCACCGCCCCGGCGAACTGGGCCCCGACGTAGAAGGCGGCGTCCCACGCGTCCACCTTGCCGAGCCGAAGGAACGCCAGCGTGAACGACGGGTTCATGTGCGCGCCCGACTGGCAGCCCCAGGGCGAGTGGACCAGGCAGATGGCGGTCGCCGCCATCAGGAGCCCCATCACGGCGCGTCCGCCCAGGCCGTTTCCGATGGCGACGGGCGACTGCGGGTGGTTCAGTAACCACGTGAACAGGCCGGCGGCAATCATGAACGTGCCGAGCTCGCCGGCTTCCATCAGGTACTCCGGCCAGTGGCGTCGCAGCGTCGTAGGCATGGCTTCGATTGGCGAAGGCTCCGGCAGGATGCTGACCAACCCCCTCCTGGCATTCAGGCCGTCATCTGTGGGTTCGATGCCTGTCGACGCCGGACGTTTCAGGCGGGTGCGAGGAACGTTTGGCGGCAGCGGGCATCCAAGCGACGACGCTTCTCGGATGCCGGCGCGGCCGGCCGGAGTGCCCATGCCACGAATCCTGCTGCTCGGCGGGGGTTTTGCGGGCGTCTACACCGCACTGGAGCTCGAACGGCGCTTCAGGGGGGTTCCCGACGTCGAGATCACCCTCGTCAACCAAGACAACTTCTTTCTGTTCACGCCGATGCTCCACGAGGTGGCGGCGAGCGATCTCGACCTCACCGACATCGTGAGCCCGATCCGGCGCATCGTCCGGCGCACGCGCTTCTTCGAGGGCACGGTCGAGCGGATCGACCTCCACGCCCGGCGCGTGACGGTCTCCCACGGCCGCGATCACCACTCCCATGACCTGCCGTACGACCAGCTGGTGCTCGCACTGGGATCCACGACGAACTTCTACGGGCTCCCGGGGCTCGCCGAGCGGGCGCTCACGATGAAGACCCTGTCCGACGCCATCCAGCTGCGCAACCGCCTGATCGCACAGCTCGAGGAGGCCGACACGCATTGCGCGGAGGACAACCGCCGGGCGCTCATGACGTTCGTCGTGGCGGGCGGCGGATTTGCCGGCGTCGAGACGATCGCCGGCATCAACGACTTCGTCCGGGATTCGCTGCGGTTCTACCCTGGCATCCCCGCGGAGATCGTCCGGATGGTCCTGGTGCACGCCGGACCGCTCATCCTCCCGGAACTTGGCGAGAAGCTGGGCGCCTACGCCCAGCGCAAACTCGGCGAGCGGGGCGTCGAAATCCACACGGGCGCGCGGGTGGAGCGCGTGGACGATGACCAGGTCACGCTCAGCAACGGCCTCTGCATCCCCGCCAGCACCGTCGTCTGGACGGCCGGTACCGCCCCGCATCCGCTCCTGAGCACGCTGCCGTGCAGGCTGGAGCGTGGCCGCATTTGTGTGAACGAGTTCCTCGAGGTGGAGGGCTGGCCCGGCGTCTGGGCGGTGGGCGATTGCGCGCAGGTGCCCGACCGGCGCAACGGAGGCTTCTGTCCGCCAACGGCCCAGCATGCGCTGCGCCAGGGACGGGTGGCGGCCCGCAACGTGGCGGCTGCGATCAAAGGCGGGTCAAGGGCTCCGTTCGACTTCGGCGGTCTCGGCCAACTCGCCGCGATCGGCCACCGCACGGGCGTTGCCAAGATTCTCGGAGTCACATTCTCGGGCTTTTTCGCGTGGTGGCTGTGGCGGACGATCTATCTGAGCAAGCTGCCGCGGATCGAGAAGAAGGTGCGGGTGGCGCTCAGCTGGACGCTGGATCTGTTCTTCCGGAAGGACTTCGTGCAGTACCTGACGCCGCCCACGACAGTCTCGCCGAGCGAATCGAGCCGGGCGCGGGAGCTGGAACTCGCCAGTGGGGGTCAGGTCTTGCATTGACGTACTGAACGGGGACGGGCCGGGGTCAGGTCTTGCATTGACGTACTGAACGGGGTCAGAGCCGGGGTCAGGTCTTGCATTGACGTACTAACGGCAAATGAGCCAACCGTT
>DASPFV010000294.1:0-38099 GCA_035620975.1 Vicinamibacterales bacterium | reverse complement strand
CACGGAAGAACCGCCACGGAAGAACACGGAAGAACACGGAACACTCAACACTGAGAGCTCGTACGGATTGGCGCCGGAATTCCGTCAGCTCTCTCGAGCCGGCGCGAAATCCGACCGGAACGCGCGGCGATTGGCCCCGGCACCGGCTTTGCCCCCTCAAACGACCATGGCCTGTCCCAGGGCAATCCCGGACGTCGCCCCGGCGCCGCTGCTGCGCCTCCGGGCGCACCCTCTCCGAATCGGCCTCGTTGGAAACCCTAACGTCGGCAAGAGCGTCATCTTCGGGCGGCTGACGGGCCGCTACGCGACGGTCTCGAACTACCCCGGCACCACCGTCGCGCTCACGACCGGCCGCGCCATCCTCGGCGCCGAGGTGTGCGACATCATCGACACGCCGGGCGTCAACACGCTCGAGGGAGTCCTCAGCGAAGACGAGCGGATCACGCGTCAGATGCTCGTCGACGGTGGCGTGGAGCTCGTCGTCCAGGTCGCCGACGCGCGGAACCTCCGTCGCGCGCTGGCGCTGACGTCACAGATTGCCGACCTTGGCCTGCCCGCGATTCTCGTCCTGAACATGGTGGACGAGGCCCGGACGCGCGGCGTCCGGATTGACGCCCCCGGGCTCCAGGCGTACCTGGGCATCCCCGTCGTCGAGTCCGTGGCGCCAGAAGGCCGCGGTCTGGCCGACCTCCGGGCGGCGCTGTCCCGCGCCGCCGCGCCCCGCGGCCGAGACAGCGGCATGTCTCACCTGCACTGGGCCGACGACGTCTCGTCCCGGTACCGCCGCATGGGCGAGCCCTCGATCGGGCGCTTTCAGGAATGGATCGGCCGGGCTGTACGGCAGCCGGTACCCGGGATCGCGATCCTCGCCCTCGTCCTGTACCTGACGTACCTCGTCGTGGGCGTCGTCGGCGCGCAGACGCTCGTGGGACTCCTCGAGGAGGGACTGTTCGGAACGTGGATCAACCCGGCCGCGGCGGCGCTCGCCAGGTTCCTGCCTTTCGCGCTCGCCCGCGACTTCCTGGTCGGCGAGTACGGCCTCGTCACGATGGGCCTCACCTACGCCGTAGCCATCGTCCTGCCAGTGGTAACCACCTTCTTCCTCGTGTTCGGGTTCCTGGAGGACAGCGGCTACATCCCCCGCCTGGCGATCTTCAGCGACCGGCTGTTCCGCGCCATGGGGCTCAACGGCAAGGCCGTGCTCCCGATGGTGCTCGGGCTGGGGTGCGACACGATGGCGACCATGACCACGAGGATCCTGGGGACGCCGAAGGAACGGCTGATCGCGATCACGCTGCTGGCGCTGGGCGTCCCGTGCTCGGCGCAGCTGGCCACGATCATGGGCATCCTCGGCGGCATTTCGGTCTGGGCGCTGGTGACGCTGTTCGGCGTGGTGCTCGCGCAGATGGTCCTGGTCGGCTTCCTCGCGGCCCGGGCCCTCCCGGGCGAGCGCTCCGACTTCATCATGGAGCTGCCGCCGATGCGCATGCCGTCGCTGCGCAACCTCTTCACCAAGACCGCGCTGCGCGTCAGATGGTATCTCGGCGAAGCGGTGCCCTTGTTCCTCGCGGGCACGGTCCTGCTCTTCACCCTCGACCGGCTCGGCGCGCTCGGGGCGCTCACCTCGCTGGCTCGTCCCGTCGTGACCGGTGCCCTGAACCTGCCCGAGAACACCGCCGAAGTTTTCGTGATGGGGTTCCTGCGCCGGGATTACGGCGCGGCGGGCCTCTTCCGCATGGCCCAAGACGGCCTGCTTTCGGGCGTGCAGGCGGTGGTCGCGCTGACGGTGATGACACTGTTCGTGCCGTGCGTCGCCAACCTGCTCATGATCATCCGCGAGCGTGGCGTCCGGGTTGGGCTGGCGATCCTGGCGTTCGTCACGGTGACGGCGATTGCCACTGGAGTGGCGCTCAACGCCGCCTTCCGCGTCCTGCAGGTATCGTTCTGATGACCCCGCAGCCCGCTGCGACCAGCCCGCTTTCGATCCTCCCACCCGGCGCGCGCGGCCGCATCGTGCGCGTCACGCGCGATCTGACCGGCCGCGTCGAGCGGCTCGCCGCGCTGGGCGTGAGTCCCGGCGCCGAGATCCGCGTCCTCCAGACCTTCCCGGGCATCGTATTCGAATGCGACCAGACCGAACTGGCCGTCGAGCGTGCCGTCGCCGCTGCCATCTGGATTGTGGTGCGTTCCTCACCGTAGGTTCCCGGTGCCTGGTGCCTGGTGCCGTTCCGGGTTCCACGTTCCTGGCGTTGCGTTCGACAGTTTGCCGGGTCCCGGATCTTGCGAACCCGGAACCTGAACCTGACAGTGCACGAGCCGACGGCTCACCACGAAGGGACGAAGATGAACCCGGAACCTTGAACCCGGAACCTATTTGACGGGCCAGTTCGGGTTTTCCGTCCGTGCGGACTCGAGATAGGTCTCGATTTTCTGCACCACGTCGGGATGGAGCCCGGCGACGTCGCGCATTTCGGCGGGATCGGCCGGCAGATTGTAGAGCTCGAGCGGCGCGCCGCGCTTCAGGCGGACGGCCTTCCACGGCCCCGTGCGCACAGCCTGCTGGAAGCCGCGCTCGTGGAACTCCCAGTACAAGTGATCGTGCGTCTCCTGCGGCTCGCCTCGGAGCGCCCGGGTCATGGACCGGCCGTCGAGGCCCGCCGGAACACGCGCGCCGGCCAGCTCGGCGAGCGTCGGGAGCAGGTCCCAGTGCGCCCAGGGGTGATCGCTGACGCGTCCCGCGGCGACGAGACCCGGTCCCCAGGCCACCATCGGTACCCGGATGCCTCCTTCGTAGAGGTCGCGCTTGATGCCGCGCAGTCCCCCGCTGCTGTTGAAGAAATCCGGATCCGCGCCGCCTTCCCGGTGCGGACCGTTGTCGCTCGTGAACAGCACGAGCGCGCGCCGATTACCGCGGCGCGACCGGAGCAGATCCACCAGCCGCCCGACGTCGCGGTCCATGCGCGTGATCATCGCAGCAAACGCGGCGCGCGGAGTCGCCTGGGAGCGGTACCCGAGCGATGTCGCCTCCCACCCGGTCGGCCGGGCGTCGGCTTTCTGATTGACGAACGGCTTCTCGACGAACCTGCCGAGGAACGGCTCCATCGCCTCTGCCGGCACCCGCAGCTCTGCATGAGGCACGGTGTAGTTCAGGTAGAGGAAGAAGGGACGCGGATCGTCGCGCCTGATGAACGTCTCCGCTTCGCGGGTGAACAGGTCGTTGACGTACTCCGTGGCGGGATCCACCTCGATTCGATCGCCGTTGCGATAGAGATGCTCGGTGTACTGGCGGTGCGCGTGGCGCTGGTTGAGGAAGCCGTACGAGTCGTCGAAGCCTTTGCGGTCGGGTTGGCCCGGGGTTCCGGGATCCCCCAGGCCCCACTTGCCGACGAGCGCCGTCCGGTAGCCCGCGTCGCGAAGAATCATGGCGAGAGTCCGGTCGGCGGCCGGGAGCGGCAGCTCCGAGTTGCCGCGGATGGATACGTGCCCGGTATGGAGCCCCATCATCAGCACGGCCCGCGAGGGGGCGCAGACGGTGCTGCCGGCGTAGTACTGGGTGAAGCGCGCGCCCTCGGCCGCAAGACGATCCACCGCGGGCGTGCGGAAGTGCGCCTGCCCGTAGGCGCTCAGATCGCCGTAGCCCAGGTCGTCGGCCTGAACGATCAGGATGTCCGGCTGCGTGGATTGCGGTGTTCCCTGCGCCACGCCCGGCGATCGCGCCGCCGCCATCCCCGCCACGGCCAGCAAGGCCCCGATTGCCCATCGTCTCGCTCCGACCGCGCGCGTCATCGGTGGTCTCTCCAGGCAGGCGATTGTATCCCTCGACTGCCCGATCCGGACGGATCTCTTCTTCGACGTGATGACGCGGCTGGGCGAGACGGCGAGCTTCGAGAGCGTCGAAGCCGAGATCAAGGTGGATGGAATCCGTGTGTCGGTGGCGACGCCGGCCGGCGCTCTACCGCTTGAAGAGAGACAGGGTTCGTCCGCTCGATCGGCCGGACGCCCGGCGCTCCGCGATGGTTCAATCCCCAGGAGGACAGCCAGCCAGGAGCCGATCCGCTATTTTCGCTCGGCGGAAGAGATGCACGCGACGCCGCCGGAGGAGTCCGCCCGCTCCTTCGAGAGATTCCTGCGCCATTGTGCGCGATATCGCAGGATCGCATCGAAGACCTATCCCCGAGGCGTCTTCAAGTTCCGAAGCCTCGAGGAAGCTCAGGCCGCGCGCGGCCGCAGCCCTCACGAATGAGTCTTGCAACGGGCCCTTCCGGCTCACGAGCCCGAAGCCCGAAGCCCGAAGCCCGAAGCCCGAAGCCCAGAGCCCGAAGCCCAGAGCCCAGAGCCCAGAGCCCAGAGCCGGAAAGCCCCCCTCAATGCACGACCAGATCGCGCTGCGGGGTCGCCGCGCGGTCGGTGACGAGATCTGGGAAGTGTTCCCGGAACGACTCCGCGATGTAGCAGGCCGCGCAGACAGGCAGGTGTGCCGCCAGCACGTCCGGAATCTGCTCGGGCGGGATCTCGTCACAGCCGAGCACGCGGTGTCTGCCGACGTCGAGCAGGCCCGGCCGCGGCTCTCCCCCTGTGACCGGCGGAATCGGCCGCCGGCAGATTGCGCAGTCCTTGCCCGAATACCACGCCTGCAGCACGTGGCTGACGAGCGTGTCCTCGGGCGCCACCGAGATCTGGCCCGTGCACGCCTGATTGCAGCCGGCGCGCTCGGGCCAGCGCGAGCAGCTATCGAGTTTGATTTCCGGCCTTTCCCAGACCGCGCTGATGGCCGCGCGGCCGGCATCCACCGTGACCGCGACCGGCCGGTTCGTCTCCGGGCACACGACGATGCGCCTGCCGCGCATCCTGAGGTAGGCGCGCAGCGCCTGCCCTGCGTACACCAGCAGGACAACGCCGAGCAGCACGAGAATCAAAGTGGTCGTCATGGCCGCCCCCGATCTTCGCTCTCTGTTGCCTGATCCCGGATGCCCGATCCCTGGCCACTGATGCCCGATTTCCGATCCACGACCCCTGATCCCCGAGTCCCGGCATTCAGATGCGCCAGGTGTTCGTAGAGCTGCCATCGCACGTCGATGTCGTGCTGGGCCTCCACCGCCAGTTGCTCGGCGGCTTCGCGATCCAGCGTTCTCAGCACGTTGTAGCGCCCCTCGCGGTAGGCGTAGTCGGCGAACGTGATTCGCGGCGGCTTCGAGTCGAGCGTGAGCGGGAAGCGGCCGGTGCCGGCCTGGCGCGGGTCGAACCGGAAGAGCGGCCAGTGCCCGCTCGCGACGGCGCGGGCCTGCTGGGCGAGCCCGTCCTTGACGTCCAGGCCGTGAGCGATGCAGTGCGCGTAGGCGATCACGAGCGACGGCCCATCGTACGCCTCGGCTTCGAGCAGGGCCTTCACCGTCTGCGTGTCGTTGGCGCCGAGCGCGATGTGCGCCACATAGACGTGCCCGTACATCATCGCGAGGAGCCCGAGGTCTTTCTTCCCGCTCCGCTTGCCCGCCGCGGCGAATCTCGCGACTGCCCCGCGCGGCGTGGCCTTCGACGCCTGCCCCCCCGTATTGGAGTACACCTCCGTGTCGAGCACCAGCACGTTGACGTTCCGGTTCGAGGCCAGCACGTGGTCGAGGCCGCCGTACCCGATGTCGTAGGCCCAGCCGTCGCCGCCGACGATCCAGACGGACTTCTTCACGAGGTAGTCAGCGAGCTCGAGGAGGCGCGCGATCCTCTGGCGCTGCAAGTGGCCCGGCGTCGTGTCGAGCACGCTCCGGAGCCGCCGCTTCAGCCTGCCCACGCGGTTGCGCTGCTCGAAGATCTCCGGTTCGTCAGCCTGCCCGGATGCCAGAATCGCCTCCACCAGCGGGTCGGAGCCGGCGTCGATGATGTCGGCCTGCTCGCGCAGCAGTACGCGCGCCTGTTCCGCCTGTTTGTCCACGGTGATCCGCATGCCGAGCCCGAACTCCGCGTTGTCCTCGAACAGCGAGTTGGCCCACGCCGGCCCGAGGCCTTCCCGGTTGCACGTCCACGGGGTCGTCGGCAAATTGCCGCCGAAGATGGACGAGCAGCCCGTGGCGTTCGCCACGATCATCCGATCGCCGAAGAGCTGTGAGATCAGCTTCAGGTACGGCGTCTCGCCGCAGCCGGAACACGCTCCGGAGAACTCGAACAGGGGCTGCAGGAACTGGCTCCCCTTCACCGACCCGTGCTTCGCGGCGGCCCGATCCACCTCGGGCAGCCTCAGGAAGAACTCGAAGTGGGCGCGGCCCTGTTCGCGCAGCGGCCGCTGCTCGGCCATGGTCAACGCCTTCACCCCGGTCGATCGATCCCGTGCCGGGCAGATCTCGACGCAGAGCTCGCACCCGGTGCAGTCCTCGGGCGAGACCTGGATGGTGTAGCTCATTCCCTCGAACTCGTGTCCGCGATACGCGATCGACTTGAAGCCCGTCGGCGCAGCCTTCAGCATCGCCGGCGCGAGCGCCTTGATCCTCACCGCCGCGTGCGGGCACACGAGCGCGCATTTCCCGCACTGGATGCACGTCTCCTCGTGCCAGACCGGGATCGAGTCGGCGATGTTGCGCTTCTCCCACTTCGACGTCCCCACGGGGAACGTGCCGTCGGGCGGCAGCGCGCTCACGGGGAGCCGGTCCCCCTCGCCTGCGACGAGCGGAGCCGTCACCCGGCGCACGAAGGCGGGCGCCGCATCGCTGATGCGGGTCTCCGGCTCGTCGGCTGCCGAGACCGCGTCCGGGATCTCCACCTGGTGCAGGCCGTCGAGCGCCGCGTCGATGGCTGCGAAATTGGCCTCGAGCACCCGCTCGCCCCTGACCCCGTACGACTTGCGCACGGCGCGCTTCATCGCGGCCACCGCCTGGTCGCGGGGCAGCACGCCCGACAGCGCGAAGAAGCACGCCTGGAGGACGGTGTTCACCCGGCGTCCCGTCCCGGCTTCGGCCGCGATGCGGCCCGCATCCACGACGTGGAGCTCGAGGCCGCGATCGACAATGTGCTGTTGAGCGCGGCGGGGGAGGTGATCCCAGACGTCGGCCGCTGCGTACGGGCTGTTGAGCAGGACGGTCGCGCCGTCGGCCGCGCGCTCCAGGACGTCGAGCCGGTGCAGCAGCTCCCATTGATGGCAGGCGACGAAGCCGGCCCGCTCGATGAGGTAGCTCGATCGGATGGGCCTCGGGCCGAACCGCAGGTGTGACACGGTCGTCGACCCGGATTTCTTCGAGTCGTACACGAAGTAGCCCTGCGCGTGCAGCGGCGTCTCCTCGCCGATGATCTTGATGGTGTTCTTGTTCGCGCCGACCGTACCGTCGGAGCCCAGCCCGTAGAAGACCGCCTCCACGACGCCCGGGGCCTCGATCGGGAACGGCGTGTACGGCAGGCTCGCGAAGCTCACGTCGTCGTTGATCCCGACGGTGAAGTGGGTGCGGGGCGAGGACTGGTCCAGTTCCCGGAACACGGTCCGCGCCATGGCGGGGGTGAACTCCTTCGAGCCCAGGCCGTAGCGACCGCCGATGACGCGCGGGAAGAACCGGAACGGCGCCTCCCCGCTGTCGAGGGCCTCGCCGATGGCGGCCACGACTTCCTGGTACAGCGGTTCGCCGGTCGCGCCCGGTTCCTTCGTCCGGTCGAGCACGGCGATGTGGCGGACGGTGGCGGGCAGCGTGCGCACGAACTGCGCACCGTTGAAGGGGCGGAAGAGACGCACCTTCAGCAGCCCCACACGCTCCCCCCGATCGTTCAAGGCGGCCACCGTCTCCCCGGCCGTTTCGGCGCCGGAGCCCATCATCACCACGACGCGGTCCGCGTCCGGCGCCCCCTCGTAGTCGAACAGGTGATAGGACCGTCCGGTCAGCACCGCGAAGCGATCCATCGCCTCTTCCACCCGCGCGGGGCACTCCAGGTAGAAGGGATTCGCCGCCTCGCGCCCCTGGAAGAACACGTCCGGGTTCTGTGCCGACCCGCGCAGAACCGGATGATCGGGCGACAGCGCCCGGCGGCGGTGTTCGGTGATGGCCGCCTCGTCGATCATCGCGAGGAGGTCGTCGTCGGAGACGGCGTGGATCTTGGCCACCTCGTGGGACGTCCGGAAGCCGTCGAAGAAGTGCAGCACCGGCACGCGTGACGTCAACGTGCTGGCATGGGCGATCACCGCCAGATCCTGGGCTTCCTGCACGGAGCCGGAGCAGAGGAGGGCCCAGCCGGCCGCGCGGACGGCCATCACGTCGCTGTGGTCCCCGAAGATCGACAGCGCGTGCGTCGCGACGGCGCGCGCGCTCACGTGCAGGACGCAGGGCAGCAGCTGTCCAGCCATCTTGAACATGTTCGGGAGCATCAGCAGGAGCCCCTGGCTCGCCGTGAAGCTCGTGGCGAGCGCGCCGGTCTGGACGGCGCCGTGCAGCGCTCCCGCCGCCCCGCCCTCGCTCTGCATCTCGATCACCGACGGCACGGTCCCCCACAGGTTCGGCTGTCCGGCCGCCATCCAGGCGTCCGCCAGCTCGCCCATCGTGGAGGAGGGGGTGATCGGGTAGATCGCGATGATTTCACTGAGCTTGTAGGCGATGCGGGCCGTCGCCTCGTTCCCGTCGACCGTGAGCCACGGGCTGGGGATGGTCATGGACGGGGCCTCCTGGAACTTCAGCTGGCAGCGGTCAGATCGCAGCTTCCAGCTGTCGAGTCTGCGTGCCGCACTTCTCAGGTTGTCGAAGCAACCCGCGTGCTGACGACGAGCGGAGTGATTCGGGCGGGAAAGTCGGCCGCCACGACCCGATCGCCGGAAAGCCGTCGAATCCCGCGTGCCGGGCGGGCCCTGGCCCCAGAGGTGACGGGTTTTCGTTAGCGGCGCCTGCGCACCCGCCCGGCGTTTCCGCGGAATCACGCGCAAATCGCCCGAACGGCCCAGGCGGCATCGCCGTTGCTGTGGGCCAGTCAGCCCAATCCGCCTGTGGCCCGCCCGGGACAACGGGCCCGCCATGACTTCGCGTGACTGAAGGAGCTCCGGCATGAGTGCAGACCCTCACGTCCCATTCAACCGCCGCGGTGTGTCGCGTCGTGACTTCGTCAAGGTCTGCACCATGGCGGCGGCGGCCGTCGGCCTGAGCGCCAAGGCTGCCGAGAAGATGGTCGAGGCCGCGGCCCGCGGCCTGAAACCCTCGGTGATCTGGCTGCACTTCCAGGAGTGCACCGGCTGCACCGAGTCGCTGCTCCGCACGTCGCATCCGGGTGTCGCCGAGCTGATCCTCGATCTGGTGTCGCTCGACTATCACGAGACGCTCTTCGCTGCCGCGGGCCACCAGGCGGAGGCCGCCCTGAAAGCTTCGATGAAGGCCAATGCCGGCAAGTACGTCTGCATCGTCGAGGGAGCGATTCCGACCAAGGACGGCGGCATCTATTGCATGATTGGCGGCCGCACGGCAATCGACATCCTCAACGAGGTGGCCGCCGATGCCGGGGCGATCATCGCCATCGGATCCTGCGCCTCGTGGGGCGGCATTCCCTCGGCGGATCCGAATCCCACGGGCGCGACGGGTGCGCCGCAGGTGCTGCAGGGGAAGACGGTCGTCACGATTCCGGGGTGCCCGGCCAATCCCTATAACCTGCTCGGCACGGTGCTGCAGTACGCGACGTTCGGCACGCTGCCGGCGCTCGACGATCTGGGCCGCCCGCTGTTCGCCTACGGCCGGACGATTCACGAGCACTGTCCGCGCCGGGCGCACTTCGACGCGGGGCGGTTCGCGCAGCAGTTCGGCGACGAGGGGCACCGGCTCGGCTACTGCCTCTACAAGCTCGGATGCAAGGGACCGCAGACCCACGCGAACTGCTCGTCGGTGTCGTTCAACGAGCTGCCCGACTGCTGGCCCATCGGCCTCGGCCACCCGTGCTTCGGGTGCACCGAATCGCAGCTCGCGTTCCGCGTCGCGCTCCACGACACCGTCGAGATCCACCGGCCCACGCCGCCCGACACCTATCCGCCGATCGCCGCCACCCAGGGTGGGATCAGCCCGGTCGCGACCGGCGTCGCCGGCCTCGTCGGCGGTGCGCTCATCGGTGCGGGGTACATGGCGTCGCGGAAGCTCGAGAAGGCTGCCGGCCCCGAGGAGCCGCGCAGCTCCCAGGAGGTGTAGCGTGGGCATCAACCGGCGCACCGCGCTCAAGGGCCTCGTCGTCGCCGGCGCCGCTGCGGCAGGCGTCAGGCGGGTGCAGGCGTCGGGCCCGATAGGCATCCCCGACGATGCGGTCGGGCTGCTCTACGACACGACGCTGTGCATCGGGTGCAAGGCGTGTGTGGTCGCCTGCCGCGAGGCGAACGGGCTGGAAGCCGATCCAGGCTGGTCCGGCGGGTTGTACCAGGCGCCCGCCGATCTGAACGAGTACACGAAGAACATCATCAAGCTGTACGACGAGGGCGGGGAGCGCTCGTACATGAAAGCGCAGTGCATGCACTGCGCCGATCCTGCCTGCGCCAACGCCTGCATGCTCGGCGCGTTCAAGAAGCGCGAGTACGGGATCGTCACCTACGACGTCGACCTGTGCATCGGCTGCCGCTACTGCCAGGTCGCGTGCCCGTTCGGGATCCCGAAGTTCGAGTGGGCCAAGGTGGCGCCCAGGATGGTCAAGTGCGAGCTGTGCCAGCACCGCATCGCCGAGGGGAAGATCCCGGCCTGCGCCGACGTCTGCCCTCGGGGGGCGGTGATCTACGGCAAGCGTGCGGACCTGCTGCGGGAAGCCAAGGACCGCCTCGCGAAGCACCCGGACAAGTACATTCCGAAGGTCTACGGCGAGTTCGACGGCGGCGGCACGCAGGTGCTGTATCTCTCGCACGTGGCGTTCGAGAAGCTGGGCCTGCCGGCACTGGGCGAGACGTCCACGCCGACGCTGCAGCGGACGATCCAGCACGCCGCCTATCGTGGGTTCATCGCGCCGGTCGCGCTCTACGGGGTCCTCGGGGCGGTGATGTTCCGAAACCGGAAGAAGAACCTGACGGCCGGCCCGGGCGCGCAGGCGCCGGGCGAGGCCGGCGCCCGGCCGCGGCCGTCCGCGTCCGGTCGCGGCGGTGAGCGGGGAGGCCAGCGATGAGCGCGCACGCGGAGCCCGTCGGCGGGCGGATCTTCACGCGACCTTTCAGGGTCCTCTTCGTGCTGTTCGCGCTCGCGGGGGTTGCCATCCTCTGGCGTCTGCTCACGGGGCTCGGGCAGGTCACGGCCCTCAATGACGGCTATCCCTGGGGCCTCTGGATCGCCTTCGACGTCGTCACCGGCACTGCGCTCGCCTGTGGCGGGTACGCGATGGCGCTGATGGTCTACATCGTGAACAAGGGCGAGTATCACCCGCTCGTCCGACCTGCAGTGCTCACGAGCGCCCTCGGCTACACGCTGGCGGGCATCGGCATCGGCCTCGACGTGGGCCGCTGGTGGAACATCTGGCGCGTGCCGCTCTTCTTCTGGCACTGGAACCTGAGCTCGGTCCTGCTGGAGGTGGCGCTCTGCGTGATGGCGTACATCCTCGTGCTCTGGATCGAGCTGTCGCCGGCGTTCCTCGAGAAGGCGCAGGCGAGCGGGCCGCCGCGGCTCCGCCAGTTCGCCGACCGGGCGCTGCCGATCCTCAACCGGACGCTGCTCTGGATCATCGCGCTCGGCGTGCTGCTGCCCACGATGCACCAGTCCTCGCTGGGCTCGCTGATGCTGCTCGCCGGACCGCGGCTGCACCCGTTGTGGAACACGGGATGGCTGCCGCTGCTGTTCCTGATCTCGTGCATCGCGATGGGCTTCGCGGTCGTGATCTTCGAGGCGGCGCTGTCGAGCCTTCTGCTCGGGCGCCGGCCCGAGATGCCCATGCTGTCGGGCATCGCGCGGGCGATGGTCCCGATCGTGCTCCTCTATCCCGCGCTCCGGCTGGCGGACATCGCGTGGCAGGGGCAGCTCGGGCTCCTCTTCGCGTTCGACCGGTTCAGCGTCATGGCGCTCCTCGAGCTGGCCCTGGCGATTGCGCCCGGGATCCTCCTGATGAGCCCGACGCGGCGCGCCAGTCTCGGCAGCCTCTTCCGGGCGGCGATGCTGATGATGCTGGCCGGCGGCCTCTATCGGTTCGACACCTACCTCGTCGCATTCCGTCCGGGCGACAACTGGTCGTACTTCCCCAGCGTGCCCGAGTTGACGATCACGATCGGCCTCGTGGCCGCGGAAATCATGGTCTACATCGCGTTGATCAAGGTCTTCCCGATACTGAGCGGCGCACCGTCGTTCGGGGGATCCGCCGGGGCGGAGCCTCCTGCGACTGAGAAGAGCGCCGCAGAAAAGGCAGGAGCAGGATGGCAACCCGCATAACTGTCGATCCGGTCACCCGCATCGAGGGTCATCTCCGCATCGATGCAGAGGTCGACGGGGGCGTCGTCCGGAAGGCCTGGTCCTCGGGGCAGATGTTCCGCGGGATCGAGCGCATCCTGCTGGGGCGGGACCCGCGCGAGGCGTGGCTGTTCACCCAGCGATTCTGCGGCGTCTGCACCACGGTGCACGCCATCGCGTCGGTCCGCGCCGTGGAGAATGCCCTGAAGCTGGAGATTCCGGCCAATGCGCAGTACATCCGGAACCTGATCCTCTGCGCGCACGGGATGCACGATCACATCGTGCACTTCTACCATCTCTCGGCGCTCGACTGGGTGGACGTGGTCTCCGCGCTCAAGGCGGACCCGGCCAAGGCGGCGTCCATCGCGGACGGCCTGTCGTCCTGGCCGGGCAACAGCCGGCAGCAGCTCAAGGCCGTGCAGGATCGCGTGAAGAACTTCGTGGAGGGCGGGCAGCTCGGGATTTTCACCAACGGCTACTGGGGTCACCCGGCGATGAAGCTGCCGCCGGAGGTCAACCTGCTGGCCGTGGCGCACTACCTGGAAGCGCTCGAGTACCAGCGCAAGGTGAACCTGATTGTCGGCATCCTCGGCGGGAAGACGCCGAACATCCAGAACCTCGCAGTCGGGGGCGTGGCCAACGCGATCAACCTGGACAACCAGGCCACGCTGAACATGGAGAAGCTCTACCACATCAAGGACATCCTGGACGAGGTGCGGGGCTTCATCGAGAACGTCTACTTCCCGGACGTGTGCGCGATTGGCGCGATGTATCCCGACTGGCTCAGTCACGGCGCAGGCGTGACGAACTATCTCGCCGTCCCCGACCTGCCCGTCGACGGGAAGGCGACGGAGTTCGATCTGCCGGGCGGCACGATCTTCGACGGCGACCTGTCGAAGGTCACTCCCATTCGAGGATTCGAGGAGGACTACTTCCGGAAGAACGTCTCGGAGAACATCACGCACGCCTGGTACGACGGCAGCTGGACGCGGCATCCGTACGAGGAGGACACGGTTCCCAGCTTCACGAAGTGGGACGACAACGGCAAGTACTCGTGGGTGAAGGCGCCGAGGTTCGACGGCAAGGTCATGCAGGTGGGCCCCCTGGCGCAGGTCCTCGTGGGCTTCGCGACCGGCCACACGCTCACGGTGAAGTGGGCCTCGCGGACGCTCGAGACCGCCAGCACGATCGCCCGGACCACCCTGACGCCAGCCGTTCTGCACTCGACGCTCGGGCGGCACGCCGCCAGGATGATCCGGACGCAGATCCTCTCCGAGCTCGCGACGAAGCACTGGCACCTGCTGGTCAACAACATCGGCAAGGGAGACACGGACATCTTCAATCCGCCGTCGTTCCCTGCGGGCGAGCAGCGCGGGTTCGGGTTTCACGAAGCGCCGCGCGGCACCCTGTCGCACTGGATCGTGATCCGCGACGGAAAGATCGCCAACTACCAGGCAGTCGTGCCCTCGACCTGGAACGCGGGCCCGCGCGACGACAGGAACCAGCCCGGGCCCTACGAGGCGTCGCTCGTCGGCAACCCCGTGGCCGACCCCGAGCGCCCGCTCGAGCTCGTGCGCACGATCCACTCGTTCGATCCGTGCCTCGCCTGCGCGATTCACACGTTCGATCCCGAGGGCAGGCAATTTGTTGAAGCAAAGGTTTTGTAATTGCCGATTGCCGATTGCCGATTGCCGATTTCATTCTGACAATGGGGAATTGTCGGAATGTTGATTGGCCGATTGGTGGAGTGATGGATTGATTGCTCGATTGGGGGATTGCGTGATTGCCTTGATTGCTGGATTGTGCGAGGGCGGCTCGCCAATCGTCCAATCAGCGGTCAATCCGGCAATTCCGGAATCGGCAATCAACAATCGGCAATCGGCTATCGAAAAATTCAATCTGCAATCGGCAATCGGCAATCGGCAATGAGAGTGATTCGAGTATTGGGGCTTGGGAATGTGCTGATGAGCGACGACGGGTTCGGACCGTACGTCGTGCGGGTGCTCGAGGCGACGTGCGATTTCCGGCCGGACGTGGAGGTCATCGATGTCGGCACGCCGGGCCTCGATCTCACGCCCTATCTGCTCGACGCCGAGGCGGTCATCTTCATCGATACGGTGAAGGCGCCGGGGCCGGCCGGACGCATCCAGACGCTCCGGATCGAGGACATGCTCCGCATGCCGCCGCAGCCGCGGCTGGGGCCGCACGATCCGGGCGTGAAGGAAGCGCTCCTCACCGTGGCCGCGGCCGGCCGCGGGCCGCGTGACGTCCTCCTCGTCGGCGTGGTCCCCGGCGGCCTCGAGCCGGGCGTCTCGCTCAGCCCGCCCGTCCGCGCGGCGGTTCCCGCGGCCGTGCTCGCCGTGCTCGACGAGCTCGAGCGCCTCGGCGCTCCCGCCTCCCAGCGCGAAACGCGGCTCGCGCCTGACGCCTGGTGGGAACGGGCGCCCGCCGGCGCGCAACTGGCCGGCTGATAGCCCTGTCGGTCCGTGTTTCCGTGTTCTTCCGTGTTCTTCCGTGGCCGTGTCCTTCCGTGTTCTTCCGTGTTCTTCCGTGGCCGTGTTCGTCCGTGTTCTACCGTGGCGGTGTTTTTCCGTGGCCCCGCGCGGAAACTTCCGCGGCCCGCGGCCGGTCCCGGCCGCCGCCGGGCCATTCCGGCGGTAATTTGCGCCGATCTGGCGTGGCACCGCCCTTGCCTTGGCCTGACGTGGACGCTTTCCACATCATGCTGCCGCTTACCTCGGGCCGTCGCGCTCGCTCTCGTGAAGGTCGCCGGATCGAAGTCAGCGGCACGGTACAGGGGGTCGGCTTCCGGCCGTGGGTCTACCGCACCGCCGTCGAGGGCGCTATCACCGGCCGCGTGTGCAACCACTCCAGCGGCGTCACCATCGAGGCGTTCGGCGAGCCCGAGGCAATCGACCGGTTCGTCGAGCGGCTGACGACCGCCGGCCCGCCCGCGGCCGCCATCCGGAGCGTGAGCTTCGAGCCGATTCCCTACGAGCCCGCCGTGGGCTTCCAGATTGTCTCGAGCCGCAAGCGCGACGAGGTTCGCGTGGCAATCCCTCCGGACCTGGCGACGTGCCCCGAATGCCTGCAGGAGGTGTGCGATCCGGCCGATCGCCGGTACGGTTACCCCTTCACCAACTGCACCAGTTGCGGTCCGCGATTCACGATTGCGACGGCCGCGCCATACGACCGCCCGAACACGACCATGGACCGGTTCCCCATGTGCCCCGCGTGCGCAGCGGAGTACGAGTCGGTCCAGGATCGGCGGTTCCATGCGCAGCCCAATGCCTGCCCGGTGTGCGGGCCGCAGCTGCGGGCAGTGACGCCGTCGGGCACGCCCGTCACGGGCGATCCGCTGCGGGTGGCCGTCCGGGCGCTGGAAGCCGGTTGCATTGTCGCCATCAAGGGCCTCGGCGGCTTCCACCTCGCGTGCGATGCCACGTCCGCGGCGGCGATCGATCGGCTCCGCCAGCGCAAGCGGCGGGACGAGAAGCCGTTTGCGGTGATGGCGCGGGACCTCGAGCACGCGCAGGCGCTGGCCGTGTTGACCGTGGACGAAGGGCGGCTGCTCGCGTCGAGCGCGCGGCCGATCGTTCTGGTTCCCCGCCGGGAGCAGAGCTGTCTCGCGCCGGCCGTCGCGCCTGGCAATCCCTGGGTGGGTCTCTTCCTGCCCTACGCGCCGCTCCACCACCTGCTGCTCGGCCTCGTGCGGCGGCCGCTCGTCATGACCTCGGGGAATCTGTCGGAAGAGCCCATCGCCATCGGCAACGAGGAGGCACTCGAGCGGTTGCGCGCGATCGCCGATCTCTTCCTGCTCCACGACCGCGAGATCGTCACGCGCTGCGACGATTCGGTCGTACGGGTGACGAACGGACGGCCCGTGATGCTCCGACGATCGCGCGGCTACGTTCCCGCGCCGGTCGGGCTGCCGCGCAGCGTCTCGAAGCCGGTGCTCGCGTGCGGGGCCCTGCTCAAGAACACGTTCTGCATCGCCCGCGATCGGGATGCCGTGCTGGGGCCTCACATCGGCGATCTGGAGAACCTGGAGACGTTCACCGCCTACCAGGAGTCGATCGACCGCATGGAGCGGTTCCTGGACGTCCGGCCGGCCGTGATCGCCCACGACCTGCATCCGGAGTACCTGTCGACGCAGTACGCCCGCCGGCGGCGAGGCGTGATCGCCGTGCCGGTGCAGCATCACCACGCGCACGTGGCCGCCGTGATGGCGGAGCACGGCCTGGTCGGGCCGGTGATCGGCGTCGCGTACGACGGGACCGGCCTGGGCACCGACGGCACGGCCTGGGGCGGGGAAATCCTGGTGGCCGATTTCGCAGGCTTCACGCGCGTGGCGACCTTCCGGCCGCTGGCGCTCGCGGGCGGCGACACGGCCATCCGGCAACCCTGGCGGCTCGCCCTGGCG
Organism: Vicinamibacterales bacterium; assembly: GCA_035620975.1. Classification (GTDB taxonomy): domain Bacteria; phylum Acidobacteriota; class Vicinamibacteria; order Vicinamibacterales; family 2-12-FULL-66-21; genus DASPFV01. The sequence goes on along the minus strand of DASPFV010000294.1, from coordinate 21,341 downwards.
CTGGTGGAGGACGCCTTCGACGGCGATGCGCCCGTCGAAGCGCTCCCGCTCTTCACGGAGATCGACAAGGCCGACCTGCACGTCGTCCGCACGATGATCCGGCTGGGGCTGAATGCCCCGCGTGCTCACGGAGCCGGTCGCTATTTCGACGCGTTCGGTGCGCTCGGACTCGGGCGGTCGCGGGCGTCGTACGAGGGCCAGGTGGCGCTCGAGTGGAACGCGATTGCCGATCCGCAGGAGCGGTCGCGCTACCGCTACGAGATCGTCCGCGGCAGCAGTCCGTGGGAGTTGGATCTGCGGCCCGCGGCCCGCGAGGCGCTCTTCGAGCTGATCGGAGGGGAGGCGCCGGCGCGCGTGTCCGCACGGTTCCACAACACCGTGATTGGCGCGACGGCCGACCTCGTCCGGGGCGTCGTCAGAGCCCGGGGCAGGATGCCGGTCGTGCTCGGCGGCGGCTGCTTTCAGAACGACATGCTCGCGGCCGGTGTCGTGCGGGAGCTCACGCCGGAGCACACGGTGTACCTGCCCTCGCAGGTGCCGCCGGGCGACGGCGGGATTGCGCTCGGGCAGGCGCTCGTTGCGGACGCCGTGGTGCGCGCGCAGTGAGCGTCGCCGTATGTGCCGGTACTGAACACCAGAAACTGACGGAGAGACTTCGAAGGGGAACTTATGTGTCTCGGCGTACCTGGTCGAATCGTGGGCATCTCTGCGGACAGCCTCACGGCCACCGTCGACTTCTTCGGCGTGCGGCGGACCGTCCGTCTCGAGCTCGTGGATCAGCCGGTCGAAGTGGGGGACTACGTCCTCAACCACGTGGGTTACGCCATCCGGCGGATTCCCGAAGACGACATCGAGGGCACCCTCGCACTCTACGAGCAGCTGGTCCGGGAGGCCGGCGACGACCTGATGGCTGCCGACGTGCGCGGCGAGATCGAAGCGGCCGGGACGAGGGGCTCGCATGAGTGATCCTCTGATCCGGGAGCTGAAGTTCCGCGATCCAGTGCGCGCGGCCGGTCTTGCGGACGCGCTCCGGCGGGTCACCGCGTCGATCGGCCGCTCGCCGGTGTCGGTCATGCACGTCTGCGGCAGCCACGAGCAGGCGATTGCCCGGTTCGGGCTTCGGGCCTCCTTCCCGCGCGACCTTCACGTCATCATGGGGCCGGGCTGCCCCGTCTGCATCACCGATCAGCCGGAGGTCGACGAAGCCGTCGCGCTCGCGAGGCAGGGCGTGCGGATTCTGACGTACGGCGACATGCTCCGCGTCCCGGGCAGCAGCCGCTCGCTCGCCGATGCGCAGACCGAGGGCGGCCGCATCGACGTCGTCTACAGCGTGGCGCAGGCGCTCGAGGCCGCCAGGAAGGCCGCCGAGCCGGTCGTGTTCTTCGCGACCGGCTTCGAGACCACCGCCGTGGCGACTGCGGCCGCGGTCCTCGACAGCCCGCCCGCCAACTTCTTCGTGCTCTCCGCGCACAAGTACATCCCGCCCGTCATGGAGATCGTCGCCGAGATGCCGGACACGAGGGTCGAGGGGTTCCTCGCCGCCGGCCACGCCGCGACGATCACGGGCTGGGGCGTATTCGAGGCCTTCGTCGATCGCCACGGCGTTCCGGTCGTCGTAGCCGGCTTCGAGCCGCTGGACATCCTTGCGGCGCTCGTCCGGCTCGTCGAGCTCGTGCGCGATGGCCGGCCGGCGGTCGAGAACCTCTTCCCGAGGTGCGTGACCCGCGAGGGCAACCTCTGCGCGCAGGACAAGCTCTGGACGGTGTTCAGGCCGATCGGCGGGCGGTGGCGGGGGATCGCGCACGTGCCGAATGGCAACCTGCGCCTCCGCGATGAATGGGCGCACGTCGACGCGCGCCGGCAATTCCGGATCGACCTCTCCTCGCTCTGGGACGAGGCGCCGCCCGCGCTGGCGCAGCACTGCATCTGCGGCGACATCATGGCCGGCATCCGTTCGCCCGCCGATTGCCGGCTGTTCGGCACGGAGTGCCTGCCGGAAGCGCCGGTCGGCGCGTGCATGGTCAGCAGCGAAGGTACGTGCCGGATCTGGCACCAGTACGGCACGCGTCCGGAGCTCGCCGCCGTGGTCGGCCTCGAGGCGCAGGCCGGACCGCGGCAGGCGGAGGGAGAACGGTGATGGCCCCGACGACCACGGTCGGACGAATCGCCATGCGGCACGGCGCGGGGGGCCGCTCGATGCGCCGGCTGATCGAGGAAGTGCTGCTGGACCGGGGGTCCCGTGCGGCGACGGCGCTCGACGACGGTGCGGTGCTGCCCGTGGGGAACGGCTTCCTGATTCTGACCACCGATTCGCACGTGATCCAGCCGCTCGTGTTCCCGGGTGGCGACATCGGGCGGCTGTCGATCTGCGGCACCGTCAACGATCTCGCGATGATGGGCGCGACCGAGCCGCTGGGCCTCACCTGTGCGCTCGTGATCGAGGAAGGGTTCGTCCTCGAGGACCTGGCCAGGGTTCGCGAGTCGATGGCTGCGGCGTGCCGGGAGGCGCAGGCGCCGATCGTCACGGGCGATACGAAGGTCATGGGTCGCGGGGAGGTGGACGGCCTGGTCATCAACACGTCGGGCGTGGCCCTCGTCGATCACGTGGTGCGCGACAGCGGGCTGCGTCCGGGCGACCGCGTTCTCCTGACCGGGACGATTGGCGATCACGGGATGGCGGTCATGGCGGCCCGGCACCAGCTCGATCTCGGGGCCACGCTGCAGTCGGACGTGGCGCCGCTGAACGGTCTCGTGCGCGCCGCGCTGCGGGTGGCCCGGGGTGCCGTGACGGCCATGAAGGATCCGACCCGCGGCGGGCTGGCGAGCACCCTTCACGAGATGGCCGAGAAGAGCGGGGTGGGGATCAGGCTCGACGAGCAGGCCATCCCGATCCGCACCGAGGTCCGCGCAGCCGCGGAGCTGCTGGGCATCGACCCGCTCCTCATCGCCAACGAAGGCAAAGCCGTGCTCGGCGTGCGGCCCGACGCCGCCGCAGCCGTGCTGGCGGCGCTTCGCGCGCACCCGCTCGGCCGCGAGGCCGCCGTCATCGGCGTCTGCTCGGCGGACCTGCCGGGCTCGATTGTGCTCGACACGGGGTTCGGCCGGCGCCTGCTGCCGGAGCCGGACGGAGAGCTGTTGCCGCGCATCTGCTGATGCGCACAGGGCGCTCGGCGACCAGGGCTGGAGCTGAGCGCTGAGAGCTGGAGCGTCGGAGACGACATGTTTCGAGTCGCCGTTCTGTGTTCGCACCGCGCGCCCGGGCTCGTGGCGTTGCTGGACCGTGATGCCCGGCGCGGAAGCGCCTACGAAGTTGTGTGCTGCGTCACGTCGAGCGACACCTTTGCCGAGGCGGCCGCGCTGGAGGCGCGCGGCGTTCCCTGCGTCGCCCACTCGATTCGCGCGTTCTGCCGTGAGCGCGGCGCGCGCCTCGGCGATCTGGACGTCCGGGCCGCGTATGACGCGGCCACGGTGGCGCTCCTCTCGCCGGTTCGACCGGACCTGATCGTGCTCGACGGCTATCTGCTGCTGCTCACCGCCCCGTTCCTCGATCGGTTCGCTCACCGCACCGTCAACATCCATCACAGCGACCTGGCGCTGCGCGATGGCTCGGGGGCGCCGCGCTACCCCGGGCTCCGTGCCGTGCGCGACGCCCTCCTCGCGGGCGAGCGCGAGACGCGGGCGACGGCGCACCTCGTCACCGCGACCCTGGATGAGGGCCCCGTCCTCGTGAGGAGCTGGCCGTTCGTCGTGGCGCCGGTGGTCCGGTGGGCGCGGCGCCAGGCGGCGCACGACGTGCTGCGGGCCTTCGCGTTCGCGCATCAGGAATGGATGCTCCGCACCGCCTGGCCGCCGATGCTCGCCTGCGTGATTCAGATCGCGGCGACTTTGCGGCGGGCATCGGGAGGAACGCTCGATCTTCGCGCCGCCGGGGAGTGGGAGCTCACCGAAGCGGGGACGCTCCTGCCCGCCCAGAGAGCCACGCCGATCCCGGCGTCGCCCCCGCCGAGGGCCGCGGGAGTCATGACATGGTAGCGAGGCATGCCGAGCCGGCAGTGAGCCACATCGCCCTGACGCATACCGGGGCCGTGGGGCTCATCACGATTGACCGCCGATCGCGTTTCAACTCGCTCGACGTCCAGACCGCCCAGGACCTGCGGCGCGCCGCGCTGCAGTGCGCCCGCGACGAACGGGTGCGCGTGGTGGTCCTGCGGGGCAGCGGCGGCGTCTTCTGCAGCGGTGCAGACCTGAAGTACATCGCCGGCGGGGGCGCCGGCGACGACCTGGCGTATCTTCGGCCCGCTGCACGGCCGACGCCGGGTGGCTACGGCGAGGTCTTCAAGCAGATCCTGGAATACCTGCACAGCACGATCTCGGAGATCCGTCGGTCGCCGAAGCCGTTCATCGCCGCCGTCGACGGCATGGCCGCGGCCGGCGGGCTCGGGCTCGCGATGTGCTGCGACCTCGTGCTCGCGTCGTCGCGCGCGAGCTTCGAGTGGGCGTACGGCAAGACCGGGCTCACCGGGGCCGAGAGCTCCACGTTCTTCCTGCCCAGGCTGATCGGGCTCCGCCGCGCGCTGGAGCTGGCGCTGCTCAACCCTCGTCTTGATGCCGCTCGTGCCCTCGAGCTCGGCCTCGTCACTGCGGTCATCCCGGTCGATCGGTTCGACGAGGAAGTCCTCGCGCTCGCTGCCAGGCTCGCGAAGGGGCCGATGGACGCCTACGGTGTGACGAAGTCGCTGATGAACCAGGCCGCCGGCGTCGATCGGCTGGATTACCACCTGGATCAGGAGCTGGAGCACCTGGCCCGCAGCGCCGACACGGCCGCCTTCGCCGAGGGCCTCGACGCGTTCCTGAGCCGGCGCGAGCCACGGTTTGCGTCGCACTCGCGTGCTCCAAGCCCCGAACCGGAACCCTGAACCTTGAATTTTGAACCATGAACCCGAGCGAAGCGAGATGCACGAGTACTCGATAGTCCAGGCGCTCTTCGAGCAGATCGAGCACCAGGCCGCCATCCACCAGGCGCGGTCGGTCGAACGGGTGGTCGTCAGGATCGGCGAGCTCTCGGGGGTCGAGGCCGCGCTGCTGCAGACGGCGTACCTGACGTTCCGTGAGCGGACCATCTGCGCGCGTGCGCCGCTCGAGATCGCGGCCGTCGCCGCGCGCTGGGTCTGCCGGAATTGCGGCGCGACGCTGCCGCGCGGCCGCGTCCTGCGTTGCGAGTCGTGCGGCGGCGCGGGACGCCTCGCCCAGGGGGACGAGATTCTGCTCGAACGCATCGAGATGGAGGTGGCGTGATGTGCGGGACCTGTGGGTGCGTGGAAACCGACAAGACCGTGGTGCCCGTGGACGTGCACGAGCGGATCCTCTCGGGCAACGAGCGGCAGGCGGAGCACAATCGCCACCATTTTCGCGACAGCTGCGTGCTGGCCGTGAACGTCATGGGCTCTCCGGGCGCCGGGAAGACGGCCCTGCTCGAGGCGACCGCCCGCGCCCTAGAGGGCCGGCGTGGCATCGGTGCGCTGGCGGGCGATCTTGCCACCGAGAACGACGCCGACAGGCTGAGAGGGGCCGGCATCCGCGCCCGGTCGATTACCACCGGGATGGCCTGCCACCTCGACGCGGCGATGGTGCATCACGCGCTGCACCACATGGCCTGGAACGATCTGGATTACCTGTTCATCGAGAACGTGGGGAACCTCGTCTGCCCGGCCGTGTACGATCTCGGCCAGGCCGCCAACGTGGTGCTCCTGGCCGTCACCGAAGGCGAGGACAAGCCGCTCAAGTACCCCGTGATGTTCAACAGGGCCGACCTCGTGCTCATCACCAAGATCGACCTGCTGCCGCACCTGCCGGAGATCAGTCTTCCGCGGATCCACGACGCCCTCGCGCGAGTCATGCCGGCGCCGCGAGTCCTGGAGCTTTCCGCACGCACGGGCGCGGGTCTGCACGCGTGGATCGACTGGCTGATGGAGCAGGAACGGAGCGTCGCCGACGGACCTCTCCATCAGGTGCAGCTCGTGCCTCGACCCCGGTAGTCACTTGCGTTCGTCGATACGTGCACGCACGAGCCCAGGCAGTCACGTGGAAGGATGGGTCGAGGGCACCCCGTGCATCTATGCAGGAACAGCCAGCGCCGGACTGTCCGAGAGGCAGAGCACCCGGTAGGCGGTCGAGCCCGGGCGATGCAGCAGGCCGCCGCCCCCCAGGCCGATGACGATCAGCGCCGCCGTCATGGTCGCGGCCAGATCAGCGATCTGCTCGGCTGGCTGGCCGATGCGGACTTCGGTCGTCACCGGCGCCCGCCCGGCGAGCTCCAGGGCCAGCGCTTCCAGCTGCTGTTCCGCCCGCGTGCGCAGGGCCGCGACGGCTGACTCGTTCCGCTCAACCACGTACGGCGCGAGCGGCCCGTGCGGGATGGCGTGCAGGAGCGTGAGCGGGACGTGAAGCGCCTCGCCCAGCGACGCGGCGTGCGAGGCGATGGCGCGCGAGCGCTCCTCGAGATCCACCCCCGCGAGGATGGCACCGATGCGGGCGTCCCCCGCTGCGGCTTCCTCGCGGCAGGAAACCGCGAGCACCGGAACGGTGACGGATCGCAGCACGCGCTGGGCGACCGAGCCGAACAGGAGCTTTCGTACGCCGCCGAGACCCTGCGTGCCCATCGCAATCAGATCAGCGCCCCGCTCTGTCGCGTACCGCAGGATCTCCTGATCGGCCCGGCCCGTCCGGATGTCCGCGGCGGCCACTGCCCCGGGGGCGATGCCCTCGATCAGAGCCTGCAGCTCCGCGCCCGCGTCGGTCTCGAGCTGCTTGACATCGTAGGCGGCCGCCGCCGCCTCCGCCAGGAGGAGGTCGATCGAGTGGACCACGAAGAGCCTGGCGTTCGCTCGCCGCGCGAGCTGCGCCGAGAGGCGGAGGGCCCGCTTCGAATGCTCCGAGAAATCAACGGCGCAGACTATCGACTCGTACAACGGCATCGGCCTCCTCCCGCTCCTCGGGGCGTCCGCACCAGTGTGGGCCGGCCGAGCAGGGCAGTGCAAGCCGCGGTCGCGGTCCGGTCCAGGTCTTGCTCCTATTCCCTCCTGACCTCCTGGTCTGCCGGGTTTCCGGCAGGGGAGCTGCTGTCATGAACGCGTGCGAGCGCGAAATCGACCTCTTCTGTCGAGGCCTGCGCGTCCCTCCCGACGTATCGCTCGAGGGCGCGCGCGGGATCGCGCGGACCCGCGCCGGCCTCGGTTCCGGGCTCGAGCTCGCGATCCCGACGGGGTCCTGGCTGAAGCCCGAGATCTGGATGAACGCTCCGGTCGCCGAGGCGTTCGCGCGCCAGTCGCCGTACGTGCTCGCGGGTTCGCCCGCTGCCTACACCATCCGCGACGACCGCGACGGTTCCGTCTTCGCCGTGCGGCTTCCCCGGGAACCGGCGTGGTATCGCTCGCTCACGTCCCGCGACGTGCCCATGGCCCGCATCGGCGTTCTGCAGGGGACCTATCTCGGCATCTACATCAACCCGGTCTGCACGTTCTGGAACGCCCGGCCCGCCCTCAACTGCCGGTTCTGTACGACCGGCCGGAACGTAGGCGGCGTCGAAAGCGCCAGCAAGACGGTCGAGGACGTGGTCGAGACCTGCTGGGCCGCGCGGGAGGAGTCCGGCATCACGTTCGTGCACCTGAACGGCGGGTTCATGGGCCCGCGCGGCATCGACTTCGCGGCGCCGTTCGTGAAGGCCATCAAGGAGGACGTGGGCCTGCTCGTCGGCGTGCAGCTCACACCCGAGCGCGACTTCCGCGCGTACGATCGCCTGATCGATCTGGGCGTCGATCACCTGTCGTTCTGCATCGAGCTGCTCGACGCCGACTGGTTCGCGCGTATCTGTCCCGGCAAGGCAAAGACGCTGGGGCAATCGCTCTTCTTCCAGGCGATGGAGCACTGCGCGGCGCGCCTGCCGCGCGGCGCCGTCTCCGGCGAGATCATCGCCGGACTCGAGCCGGTCGCGAACACGCTCGAGGGGATCGGGCGCATCGTGTCGGCGGGCGCGTTCCCGACAATCTGCATCTTCCGGCCGACGATCGGCTCCGACCTCGAGGACTGGCCTCCGCCGGTGTACGAGGACATGCGCCGGGTCATGCTCGCCATGTACGACGCCTGCCGCCGCCATCGCATGCCGATCGGCGTCGCGCCCAACATCGAGGTCAGTCTGGTGGTGAACCCGGACGACGCGGCGTTGCTCGCGCCGAGAACGGCGGGCTTCTACGCGTACGAACTGTGGCGCCGTAGCGTGCGTCTGGCGGCCCGCCCGGTTTTTTCCGCCAGGCTGCGGGCCCGTCCCCGCCGGCTTTCCGGCGCGGCTGCCGAACAGCCCGCCGCCGAGCCGGCCGAGTCGTCGCGATCGGCCTAGTTTCAGGCGGAATTCCCGGCGGAAGAATCGCAAGCCGCTGGCACTGCGCTTGCGAACGAGTCACCAGCCGCTGGGTGACGACGGATGACGACGGCGCGCCGCGCGCATCTCACTCCAGTCCGTGTTCATCCGTGTTTGTCCGTGGCTGTGTTGATCCGTGTTCGTCCGTGGCCGTGTTTGTCCGTGGCCGTGTTCCTCCGTGGCGGGGGCCTCTATGGTAGACCGTGAAAAGGTGCTCGCTGTCCTGGCCAGGCGCTTTCCGGGTGCCGGCCCCGACCAGATCGCCGCCGCGGCCAACGCGATCGTCGGCCTCGAGGACGAGTGGGAAGAGGTCACCGACCGGGAGGACGAGCTGGGCTACAACTACTCGGCGAGCTGCTCCGACATCTGCTACCTTGCGCAGCAGGTCGAGCGCGGCGACAGCTTCCGGCTGTTCCGCAAGCGCGTGGCGAAGCGCCAATAACTTCCCCGGTTCGAGAGCGCGCGGCCGCCGAGCGGCCTGCTACGGCAGCGCCACGCGGAGCTACCCGGCGATGTCGGCGGTCCGCTCCGCCGCGAGAGTCTCCGCGAACTCGGGGGCAGCCTCCCACAGTCTGCACGCCTCGCACATTCCCCGCTGCAGCACATTGGGGTGGCTCAGCATCGGGTTGGCGCACCGCCAGAAGACGAACCCGTGCGCGGATTCGATGGCCGTCTCGATCGGTCCGCCGAACCTGCCCCACTTGCAGGTCCACGGGACGTGACGGAGCGACTGCGAGGACTGGAGCGGCATGGTCCCCTCCCCATGGAGTAGCGTGATTCCGGCAGCTCGAGAGGGACGGCGCAAGCTTCGTACCCATGCCTGTGGGCACATTCCTGAGAGGGTTCGGCGGAAATCGACCCCATCGACGGATTCCCGGCGCCGGCCGGTCGACCGAATCCGGGCGCGCCGCGTAAACTGTTGACTAGCAGCCGCTTAGTCTCAGAACTGTTCCGGGCACCGGCTTTGAAGCACCCCGCGGGCATGAGCCCTATCGCCCGAGCCCTCCATGAACGGTTCGATCTGGTCTGTCGCTCCGAGCTGGATCGCCTGCGACGCAAAACGGCCTGCCTCTCCCCGGCGGATCGCGCCGAGGTGGACGCCATCACCGTGGAGCTCACCCGGGCGATAGCCGCACGAGTTGGCGCGGCCCTCGAACAGGATGCGGACGGCGACCTCCAGACCATCGTGGCGCGGCTGTTCGCCGTCTCCTTCACCGCCGCCGGCGGGCCGGCCGACGGCGTTGGCCTGTAGAATTCCCACGCTGCCCGCCGGGACGCGCGGCGGCCGCCGCGTGTATCCTCCCACTCCATCAGGTGTGGGGCTGCCGGGCGCCGCCTGGCGCCGCGCCCGGACCTGTGCGGCCCGGAACCCGAAGATGACTGCCCGTCGACTCATCGCGCCCGCCGTCTTCGTCTGGGCACTGGCGTTCGGCTGGTCGCTCCGGGCCGTCGAGCTGCCAGGTGCCCTGCCAGCCGGCCAGCCGCCGCCAACCGGCGCCGCACCCTCTGCGGCACCTTCGAATGCCGACTGTCTCGCGTGCCACGAAGACGACGCCGCCGTCCGCGCCGACGGCCGGCCCGTAGTCGTCAAGCCCGCCGTCTTCGAAGGCTCGGTGCACGGGGCCCTCTCGTGCGTGGACTGCCACGCGGATCTCGCAGCCGGTGCCGGGTTCCCCCATCCCGAGAAGCTCGCGAGAGCCGACTGCTCGACCTGTCATCCCGATCCCGTGGAGAAGTTCCGGCAGGGGGTGCACGCGACCGCCCGCGAGCGCGGCGTCGCGACCACCCCCGCGTGCGCCGACTGCCACGGGTCCCACGACATCCTGCCGTCGTCGAACCCGCAGTCGCGCACCTATCACCTCAACATCGCGGCGACCTGCTCGAAGTGCCACGGCGATGCCGCCATCGCGGCCGGGGCCGGCCTGCCGGCGGACATCGCCGCGAGCTTTGCCGACAGCATCCACGGGCAGGCGCTCTCGCGCAGCGGGTTGACCGTGGCCCCGACCTGCAGCGACTGCCACGGCGCGCACGACATCTTCGACCCGAAGGACCCGAAGAGCCGCGTCGCGCAGCCGAACGTCCCGGCGACCTGTGGCAGGTGCCACGAAGGGATCGCGCAGAAGTTCAGCGCCGGGATCCACGGTGCGGTGCTCGCCGGCGGCGGCGGGGCGCCAGCCTGCCAGACCTGTCACACGGCGCACGCGATCCGGCGGAGCGAGACGACGGCGTGGCAGCTGTCGGTGATCGGTCAGTGCGGAACGTGCCACGCCGACCGGCTGGCGACGTTCAAGGACACGTTCCACGGGCAGGTGACGAACCTCGGGTTCCGGTCCGTTGCGGGTTGTGCCGACTGCCACGGCGCCCACGAGATCCTGCCGGCCAGCGATCCCCGATCGCCGATCGCACCCGGCAACCTCGTCCAGACGTGCCGCAGGTGCCACGAGAACGCGAACGAGAACTTCGTCAAGTACGACCCGCATGCTGACAAGCACGATCGGTCGCGCAATCCGATCCTGTACTTCGTCGCGAAGTTCATGACCGTGCTGCTGACGGGGGTGTTCGGGTTCTTCGGGATCCACACGGCCCTGTGGTTCTCGGCGGAGCTTCGGGAACGTCGTCGCGGGAAGGCGAAGCCGTGACGGCGGGGGAGGGTCAATCCTTGCTGAGGCCGGTACGGCACGTGCGGCGGTTCGGGGCCTTCGAGCGGGTGCTCCACGGATGTCTGATGTTCAGTTTCCTCGGGCTGGCCGCGACCGGTCTGCCGCTGGTCTTCAGCGAGGAGCGATGGGCGTTCGCGCTCTCCCGGGTGTTCGGCGGGTTCGCGGTCGCGGGGACGCTCCACCGGCTCTTCGCTACCGTGATGATCGTCGTGTTCCTGCTGCACCTCTGGACGCTCGTGCGCCGGATCGTCGCAGGCCGCGATTACAGCGTCCTCTGGGGCCCGACCTCGATGGTGCCGCAGCCGCGCGATCTCGCGGAGATGGCGCAGCACTTCCAGTGGTTCGTCGGCCGGGCGCCCCGCCCCGCGTTCGATCGGTACACGTACTGGGAGAAGTTCGACTACTGGGCCGTGTTCTGGGGGATGGCCATCATCGGCGGGTCGGGGCTGATGCTCTGGTTCCCCGAGGCCTTCGCGCGGGTCGTGCCGGGCTGGTTCTTCAACGTCGCGCTCGTCGTGCACGGTGAGGAGGCCCTGCTGGCCGTCGGGTTCATCTTCACTATCCACTTCTTCAACGGACACCTGCGGCCGGAGAAGTTCCCGATGGACCTCGTCATCTTCACGGGCCGGGTCACGGAGCAGGAGCTCCGGCACGAGCGTCCGGCCGAGTACGCGCGGCTGCAGGCGACGGGCGAGCTGGAACGGCTGATCGACACGGCCCCGCCGCGTCAGCTCACCCGGGCCGGACGCCTCATCGGGACCGCTGCGGTGGCGATCGGTCTCTCGATCGTGGTGCTGATCGTCTACGCGCTGGTGAGCTGATCGCGGCAGAGGGAGCGATATGCCGGAATATGCACAGGGGCTGAGGCGGACCGCCCGGAACCCCCTCACGATCGCCGGTGCGGCGGTCGTGACCATCAGCGCGGTGCTCTTCCTGACGGCCTTCCTGGCGGATCTTCTGGGCCTCGAGCTCAATCCCTACATGGGGATTGTGTTCTTCCTGGTCATCCCGACGTTCTTCGTCTGCGGCCTGGCGCTGATGCCCATCGGAATGCTGCTGGAGCGCCGGCGGCTCTCGCGCGGGGCCGCCCCGCGCGAATGGCCGAGGATCGATCTGAACAACCGTGCGACGCGGCGGGTGACGTTCGCGGTCCTGCTCCTGACGCTCGTGAACGTCGTGATCGTCTCGCTCGCGGCCTATCGTGGCGTCGAATACATGGACTCGACCGAGTTCTGCGGACAGGTCTGCCACGAGGTGATGGAGCCGGAGTTCGCAGCCTACGAGGACGGTCCGCACTCGCGGGTCCGCTGCGTCCAGTGCCACATCGGCCCGGGCGCGCCGTGGTTCGTCCGCGCGAAGATTTCGGGCGCACGGCAGGTCGTGGCCGTCCTGTTCAACACGCACTCGCGGCCGATTCCCTCGCCGGTCCACAACCTGAGGCCTGCGCGCGACACCTGCGAGCAGTGCCACTGGCCGGACAAGTTCCACGGCGACAAGCTGAACGTCCGGCGCGAGTACGCCGACGACCAGGCCGTGACCGAGACGGCGCTCACGGTGCGCGTGCACATCGGCGGGGGCGGCGAAGCCGGGGAGGCCACCGGCATTCACTGGCACGTGAGCGCGGCGAACGAGATCGAGTATGTGTCGACCGACGGCCGGCGGCAGGAGATCCCGTACGTCCGGCTGCGGACCCCGGAGGGCGAGATCCGCGAGTACTTCGCAGAGGGCGTCACCCCCGAGACGATTGCCGGGGGCGAACAGCGCCGGATGGACTGCGTGGACTGCCACAACCGGCCGACCCATCCGTTCTCGGCCTCGCCCGAACGCGCCGTCGACGCCGCGATTGCCGCCGGGGACCTGCCGCGCACGCTGCCCTTCATCCGGCGCGAGGCCGTGGACGCCCTGAAGGGGAGCTACGCGGATCGCGAGGCCGCACTCGGGGAGATCGCCGCACGCCTCAGGACCTTCTACTCGGCCAGTCCGTCCGACGACGCGGTGGTGGCAGAGCCGGATCTGGCCCGGGCCATTGCCGCGACCCAGCGGCTGTACAGCCGGAACGTGTTCCCGCGCATGCACGTCACGTGGGGAACCCACCCGAACAACATCGGACACACCGACTCACCGGGCTGCTTCCGCTGCCACGACGACAATCACCGGACGAAGGACGGGAAGGTCATCTCCCAGGACTGCTCGCTCTGTCACGAGATTCAGTGAGCCGGATCACGCCTTCGCCCACCAGCACGGACGTGCCCCCGACGCGGACGCGCGTGATCTCGCCCGCGCGGCTGTCGATCGAAATGTGAATCCGGCTGGGCCGTCCCATGGCCACCCCCTGGAGGCTGAGAACGGCGGCCGCCTGGTCGGCTCCGACGAGTCCATGCCTCAGCAGGTAGCAGCCGAGCGGTCCGCTCGCGGCGCCGGTTGCGGGATCTTCCGCGATGCCGAACCCGGGCGCGAGCATCCTGCTGTAGACCGTCTCCGGTCCGGCGCCGCGTTCCGGGGTGAAGAAGAACACCGGCAGCTCGTCGAGCCCCGACTCGCGGCAGCACCGGGCGAGCGCTTTGCGGTCGATGGCCACGGCGTCCACGGCTGCCCGGGCAGCGAGAGCGACGAAGAGGAACGGAACGCCGCAGGACACGACCTGCGCCGGGAGATCGCCTGCGAGATCCGCGGGCTCGAGCCCCACGCCGCGAGCCAGGGCTGCGCGATCCCGGACGGACCCGCCGAACGTCGGGAGCGGCTGGGTCATCCACGCGAACGCCAGGCCGTCCACGCCCCACTCGAGGGCGACCGGGACCGGCCCGACCCCCAGCTCGAACACGAACTGCTCGCGGCCGCGTGCGATGACCTCCTCGGCCGCCAGCGCGAACGTGCTTCCGATGGTAGGGTGTCCCGCGATCGGCAGCTCGTCAGCGGGCGTGAAAATGCGCATCCGGACGTCCCCGCCGGCCTCGGCCGGGAGGATGAACGTGCTCTCGGAGAACGCCATCTCGTTCGCGATCCGCTGCATCTGGGCGGCCGTCAAATCCTGCGGCTGCGGGAACACCGCGAGCTGATTGCCCTCGAACTGGCGGTCGGTGAAGACGTCGACGTGAACGTACCTGTAGTCCATGATCGATATCGCGGGTCGCAGATGGTCGCCCGTGCGTTGTCTGGTCCGGCTGCCGGCGGGACGACCCGGGTCGGCGAAGACGATGGCAGAATGCGGCCCGGGCGACAAAGGTCAATCGACGAATGGTCCGCCCGGGTGGTCTGCGCGTAGGATAACCGTCTGGAGCCTGGAGGGCCGTGCCTTGGCGAAGAAGAAAGACCGGTCGCTGTTCGACGACGAGAATGGCGGGACGCTGGTGGAAGCGGGTGGGGGGGGCGGGAGTGGCGAGCCGGATGCGGTCTCGCTGCACGAGGCGGCGCAGGTCCGCTATCTCAACTACGCGCTCTCGGTCATCACGTCGCGCGCGCTGCCGGACGTGCGCGACGGGCTGAAGCCCGTGCAGCGCCGCATCCTCTTCACGATGTGGCAGCAGAACCTGACGGCCGACGCCAAGCACCGCAAGTGCGCGAAGGTGGTCGGCGACGTGATGGGCAACTACCATCCGCACGGCGACGCGGCGCTCTACGAGACGCTCGTCCGCATGGCCCAGCCCTTCTCGCTCCGGTATCCGCTCGTGGACGGCTCGGGCAATTTCGGCTCGCTCGACGGCGATCCGGCCGCGGCGATGCGCTATACCGAATGCCGGCTCGCGCGCATCAGCGACGAGATGCTCTCGGAGATCGACCAGTCGACCGTCCCCTTCCGGCCGAACTACGACGGCACGAAGACCGAACCGGTCGTGCTGCCCGCGCGGATTCCGAACCTGCTGATCAACGGCGCGACGGGGATCGCCGTCGGCATGGCCACGAACATCCCGCCGCACAACCTGAACGAGATCTGCACCGGGCTCCTGAAGCTCCTCGACAACCCGGATCTGAGCAGCGTCCAGCTCTGTCGCTACGTGAAGGGCCCAGACTTCCCGACCGGCGGGCAGATGCTGAACTCTCCGGAGGAGCTGAAGCAGATCTACAAGACCGGTTCCGGCGCGATCCGGCTGCGGGCCACCTGGGAGGAAGGCCCTGTGACGCGCGGCGGCAAGACCATCTACATCACCAGCGTCCCCTATACGGTCGACAAGAGCGCGCTCGTCGCGCGCATCGGTGAGATCGCGGCGGGCCGCGGCCTGCCGCCCCTCGTGGACGTCAAGGATCTCTCGACGGAGGACGTGCGGATCGCCCTCGAGCTGAAGCGCGACGCCGACGAGAAGATGGTCATGGCGTACCTCTTCAAGCACACGCCGCTCCAGACCAGCTTCGTCGTCAACCTGACCTGCCTCATCCCGACCGAGAACCCGGAGGTCGGCCGGCCGGAGCGCCTCGATCTGCACGCGATGCTGTGGCACTTCCTGCACTTCCGCCTGGACGTGGTGACCAGGCGCCTCGAGCACGAGCTGGCCGCCCTGAAGCGGCGCATGCACATCCTCGAGGGCTTCGAAAAAGTCTTCGACGCGCTCGACGAGATCCTCCGCATCGTCCGGAAGTCCGAGGGGAAGCCGGATGCCGCGCAGCAGATCATCAAGCGGTTCGGGCTCGACGCCGAGCAGACCGACGCGATTCTCGAGCTGAAGATCTACCGGCTCGCGCGGCTCGAGATCCTCCTGATCCGGAAGGAGCTCGAAGAGAAGCGCCGGCGGGCCCGGCAGATCACTGCCCTGCTGAAGGACGAGCCCGGCCGCTGGGGGGTGGTGCGCGTGGAGATCGAGGAGATTCAGAAGAGGTACGGCGATGCGCGCCGCACGACCATTTCGAGCGATGAAGGCGAGTCCGAGTACACGGCCGAAGACTTCATCGTCGAGGAGGACAACGTCGTGCTCGTGTCGCGCGATGGCTGGATCAAGCGCCAGAAGGAGGTCAAGGACGTATCGACGACCCGGGTCCGTGAGGGGGATGCGATTCTGGCCGTCCTGCCGGGCAGCACCCGCGCGTCGGTCGTGTTCTTCAGCAGCTTCGGCGTGGCGTACACGGCGCGCATCGCCGACATCCCCGCGTCGAGCGGCTACGGCGAGCCCGTGCAGCGGTTCTTCAAGCTGAAGGACGGCGAGCGCATCGTCGGCGCGTTGAGCCTCGACCCGCGCGTCGCCGGCACCCTCGCGCCGCGCAAGGAGGGGGACGTGCCGCCCGTGCACGCCGTGGCGGTGTCGAGCGACGGATACAGCATGCGCTTCAGCCTCGAGCCGTTCGTCGAGCCGAGTACGCGGGCGGGCCGCCGGTATGCCAGAGCGGCGGACGGCGCCGAACTGGTGGGCGCCGCCCGCGTCACGGGGGAGGAGGTCCTGATCGCCGCCACGCGCGAGGCCCGCGCGATTCTGTGCCGCGTGGACGAGGTGAACTTCCTCGGCGGGCCCGGCCGGGGAGTCATTCTGATCAAGTTGACCTCGCCGGCGGATCGCGTGCTCGGGTTCATCGCCTCGACCGGCGATCGCGACCTGCTCACGGTCGAAACCAGCCGCGGCGCGGAGCAGACGATCAGCACCGCCAAGTACGAGGTGACGGGCCGCGGCGGCAAGGGTCGCGAGTTGCTGCAGCGCGGCCAGTTCACGCGGGTGATCTGGCCGGTCCCGGAAGCCCCCCCGCTGCCCCAGGAGTAAGGAGAGCCGAGGAACCGGGAGGCGCCGGGCGCCGTAGAACCCTCAGGTCGCCCGGCCGAGCCGCCCCTGCCGCGGGCCGTGCAGGCTGCTGAACGCATGCTGCGTGGAAAGGAGAACGGGTGATGCGCGCGTTCGTGCACGACCTCGCCTACGGCGCTCGAATCGTCCGGCATCGGCCCGGCTACGCCCTCGTCATCGTCGTTACCCTGGCGCTGGCAATCGGCGCCAACACGGTCACCTTCAGCTTCACGAACGTCCTGCTGCTCCGTCCGCTTCCTGTGCACGACCAGAAGACGCTGGGGTTCGTGTTCAGCGTGAATCCCCAGCGGGGCGTCGAGCGGGGAACCTCGTCGATCCCCGATCTGCTCGACTACCGGCAGTCTCTCACCTCGTTCTCGTCCATCGCCGGAACACGGCCGGGGAACGCGACGATGACGGGGCGGGGCGACGCCCAGATGCTGTCGGCGAACCGTGTGACGGCGAACCTGTTCCAGACGTGGGGGCTCCGGACCGCCGCGGGCCGCGGGTTCGCCGAGGGCGAGGACCTGCCGGGTGCGCCGGCCGTCGTCGTCCTGAGCCACCGGTTCTGGCAGCGCCAGTTCGGCGGGGATCCGGGCATCGTGGGTGAGGCGATGATGCTCGACGGCGCGCCGGCGACGATCGTCGGCGTCCTCTCACCGGACATCGAGATCGGGAATCTCTCCCTGCTCGACGTGTGGCTGCCTCTTGCGCTCGATCCCGATCTGCCACGAGACGAGCGGACCGTCCGCGTCAGCGCACGGCTGCGGCCGGGCGTGCCGTTCGAGCAGGCAACCGCCGAGATGTCCGCCGTGGCGCAGCGGCTGCAGCAGGATCACCCCGCGACCAATGCAGGATGGGCGGCGCGGCTCGCGCCGACGAGCGAAGCCATGACGGGATCCGACACCTGGATCGTGCTCGGGCTCCTCATGCTCGTGGTGTGCTTCGTGCTGCTCATCGCGTGCGCCAACATCGCCAACCTCGTGCTGGCGCGCGCCACGGGCCGCCGCCGCGAGATGGCCGTGCGCGCGGCATTGGGCGCCAGCCGGACCACAATGGTTCGCCAGCTCCTGACCGAGAGCCTGCTGGTCGGGCTGCTCGGTGGCGGCGTCGGGCTCGCCGTGGCCTACGGCGGCCTGGCAGTCATCAAGGCCGCCGCCTACGAGCCGTTCTTCGAGCTGGTGGTGATCGATCGCAACGTCCTGCTCTTCACCGCCGCGCTCTCCCTTCTGACACCACTGCTTTTCAGCCTGGTTCCGGCGCTGCACGCGTCCGGGGCCGGCGTGAACGAGATGCTGAAGGAGGGCGGGTCCCGGGTTGGCGGCGGCCGCCGCGGGCGCCGAAGCCGAGCGGCGCTCGTCGTGTCCCAGCTCGCGCTCGCGATGACGCTGCTCATCGTGTCCACCCTGCTGGTGCGAACGATGGTGGCGATCAACCGCGTCGACTGGGGCTTCGAGCCCGCGGGTGTCCTGACGATGAGAGTGGAGGCGCCCGCGTGGCGATACGAGACGGATTCCGCGGTCCGGGACTATTTCGATCGCGTGATCGCGAGGCTCGGCGCGATGCCCGGCGTTCACGCCGTGGCTGCTGTCGACCGCCTCCCGGTCCTGGGCGGCGAGAGCACGGTGGCGCTGGCGGTGGATGGCTTTGCACCTTCCCGCCCGGACGACCGTCCCTGGGCGGTCGCGACGACCGCCACGTCGCAGTTCTTTGCGGCCGCAGGCATCCCGATTCTCGCCGGCCGCGGCTTTGCGCCCGGCGATGCCGCCGCCGCGCCGCAGGTCGCCGTCGTCAGCCAGGAAATGGCGCGACGATACTGGGGCGACGCCCGGCGCGCGCTCGGCGGCCGGGTCTCGATCGATCGCGAGACGCGCGGCTGGCTGACCGTCATCGGGGTGGCGGCCGACCTGCGGCGCGCAGACCTGAAGGGGACGAACCCGCAGATCTACACGTCCGCCGATCAGGTGCCTCAACGTGCGATGACGCTCATGGCCCGTGCGGAGAACCCTGACGCGTTGCTCGGCGCGGCGCGCACCGAGCTGCGGGCCCAGGATCCGGACGTCCCGGTCAGCCAGCTCAGGACCGCCGAGGAGGCGTTCGACGACGAGATGTCGAGCAGCCGGATCCTGACGGGCATGTTCGTCTCGTTCGCGGTGCTCGCGCTCGCGCTGGCGGCCTCGGGACTGTATGGGGTGATTTCGTATTCGGTCAGCCAGCGCGTTCAGGAGATCGGAATCCGCATGGCGCTCGGAGCCGTTCCCACCGACATCCGCCGCCTCGTGATTCGCCAGACGCTCGTGCTGCTCGGGACTGGCTGCATTATAGGGCTCGCTGGCGGCGCGGCTGTCGCGCGGCTGACGTCGCGGCTGCTGTACGACGTGTCGGCCTCCGATCCTTCCACATACTTCGGCGTGGCGGCCGTGCTCTGCCTCGTCGCGCTCCTGGCCACCTACGCGCCGGTACGTCGCGCCACCCGCGTTGATCCCCTCGTGGCGTTGAGGGCGGAATGAAACATTGGCCCGAACCGACGGTCAGCGCGATCCTCTCGATGGGACGAAGGTGCACGGAGTGCGAAGGTGCATTGGGTGCGCACGGTTTCTGGTAATCTGGCCGGCACCATGGCTGCCGATGTTGCTTCCGCGTACCTTCAGGACGTTCGCGATCAGTTCCGGAGGATGAAGACGCTGGCCGAGGGGGCGCTCGCACAGGTGAGCGACGACGATCTCCTCGTGTCGCTCGATCCCGAGGCGAACAGCCTTGCCGTGATCACCCGGCACATGGCCGGCAACCTCCGGTCCCGGTTCACCGATTTCCTCACCACCGACGGCGAGAAACCGACGCGAAACCGTGACGCCGAATTCGAGCTGCCCGACCGGCCCGACCGCGCGGCCGTGCTGGCCGACTGGGAGAGCGGCTGGGCCGTCCTCTTCGCGACGCTCGATGCGCTGACTCCGGCGGATCTCCTGAAAGACGTCCTCGTTCGCGGCGAACGGCTCTCCGTGATCCAGGCCCTCGACCGCCAGCTGATCCACCATGCCCAGCACGTCGGCCAGCTCGTCTTTCTCGCCAAGCACCTCCGTTCGAGCGACTGGAAGAGCTTGTCGATCCCGCGCCGGCGATAGGGAAAACGCGCCTTCCGCCTCGCGGTCCGCGACCCGCGCTGGGTCCCCAACCCAGCGCGGCCGTCACGCTTCAGGCGCGTTTTGCCTGCCCCGGATCACGCCCGCTCACGGTTGCGCAGCTGACGGTCCACAGTTGCGGCCGGCCGGGTGCGTGCGGTTCCTGGCTTCAACCCTATGCCACCGTGATTGCGAGAGTCAGGACTCCGGCCGGAGGTCTCGACGGTGAGACGCCTCCCGGTCGGCGGCTATTGATCGAAGTGGAACCGGGCGACCACTCCGGCATGGTCCGACGGCCAGAGTCCCGACGCGGTTCGATCCTCGGGGTCCGCTCCGACGATATTGGCGTGGGCGTGCGATGGCTGTCGGCTGGTGACGATCACGTCGACGCGCTTGAAGAGCGCGGACTCGAGGTTCAGCAGATCGCTCGCCTGGCAGCACGTGTAGCCTGGAGGCATTCCCGGGCGCAGCTGCCAGGCATCCAGGTACCCGGCAAGCAACAGCTGCGCGTACGGTGACGCGATGATCTGGTCCCCCACGACCAGGGGCAGGTTGGTCGGGGCGGAGTTGATGTCCCCTGCGATCACGACAGGCAGATCGAGTGGATTGGCCAGAGCCCCCAGCCGGGCGATCAGCTCGGCCGCCTGGACGGCCTGGATGACTCGCGGCAGCTCGGGGATCTCGAGGTGCGTGTTCACGAAGCGCACCATCTGTCCGGCGGCCACGGCATCGACGACGACGAAGCCACGCTCGATCGCGATTGGCCCGACCGGGGAGTCCAGGGTCGCGACGATCCCGAAGTTGCAGCCGTCCACCGACGCGCGGCACCCAGGAACCGGGGCCGGCCACGTCGTCACGTCTGCTCTCGCCAGCACGATGTCGCGGTCGGTGGCCTGGATGACGCCGCCGCCGGGAAGCGGAATCGTGATGTCGAGGTTCCTGACTTCCGCCGCGACGTAATACCCGGCTCCGCGCGCCGCGAGCGCAGCGAGAAGGTCCTCGAGCTGATCGCGGAACGGCGGCGCGGCCGTCACGCCGTTGATCGTGAAGCGAAACACCTCCTGCAGGCCGACGAGGTGCGGACGCTTTTCCACGATCTCGTCCGCGAGCGCCTCCGCGCGTTCGGGAAACCCGGCCGCCGCAATCTCCGAGAGGGCCGTCTGGACGGCGGCGATGAAACCGGCGGCCGTCGTCGCCGTCAGGATCGGCGACAGATCGGCGCCCAGGTACTGGTTCCGCGTCATGACAACGAGCTCGTCAGGCCCGCCGGCGGAGGGCGCCGTGGCGGTCACGAGGGCCAGCAGCAACACGAGGCTCGCGCGCTTCATTCCAACCTCCCGGGAGTTCAGCAGTCCACTGGAGAGAACTGAAGCAGCGGGCGGCTGACGTTACCAGGGTCTGCCCGGTCCCCCCCGGCGCGAAGTCAATAGCGAGTCCGCACGCCGACGTCCCA